>DAOVGS010000037.1 GCA_030672285.1 Hadesarchaea archaeon
AACCTGAAGTCCCCCGTGTAGAGCACGCGCTTGCCGTCGGAGGTCGTGATCAGATAGGCCACAGCCCCAAGAATCGAGTGATCAACGGTGAAGGTCTGGACGCGCAGCCCCCCGATTTTGAGGATATCCCCCGGGGTGAAAGTCTTGAACTCGCGGGCGACCTCATCTCCTCTCTTTATCGTTGGTTTGCCTGGGAAAGCCCCTCTCTTGATGCGATCGGCCCTCCAAAGCTTGACCGTGGTGAACTCATCCCCGCTGATCTCATCCATGGTCTCCAGCACCCGCAGCGTGACCTCGGAGCAGTAGATCGGGACCCGCGGGTCGAGGTAGGGGATGTAGCCGCAGTGGTCGATGTGGGCGTGGGTGAGGAGGACCCCCGTGAGCCAGGACTTCCCATCGCGCTTGAGCACGTCTCCGTAGCTCTGGAGCTGCGGGGCCCAGTAGGACGTGTCCTCGATGCCGAGCTCTCTGAGTGCATCGTCGAGCTTCGGGACGTGTACGAAGTCGTCCCTGTAAATCCCGTCGAGGCGAGGAATGAACCCCATCTGGAGGAGGTCCCGGATGCCCCCCTTCGAGCGGGTACCCATGAAATCGCCGTAGAATTCGCCCTTTTGTCCGAAACTGAGGCCGAAGTCGAGCCAGAGGCGGGTGTCGCGGTCCTCGAGCAGGATCTTGTTGCCGCCGATCTCGCCCACGCCACCATAAAAAGTGAGCTTTGTTATTTGCCTACCTCGAAATGAATGGATTGCGCAAATGTAAAACTTTAACTTTTGCCCGAGCTTGAGTAATTTTCTTCCCCAAGGGATCTTTAGCGACCAAATGAGAACTGCTCCAAGAGCTCGGGAGGCCACAGCTCTTCCCCCCTATCCGCTCCAGCTGCTGACAGAGAATTTGCCTTAACTCAAGCGTTAACGGTCATTCCGAAAGAATGTAGTCTGGTTTATCATACTTCTCCGCTTTTCCGCAAAATGGGCACTTGTGAATATTGCCGAGAAGAGTAGCTGTTTCAAAGCTCTTTCTATCCATAACTATGCCTGAAGAAAATATCTTTCTACATTCGGGGTTCTTGCATACTAACAAGAACCCTCCCAATAGTTGTTTTAGGTACAGCTCAAGCCCAGGATCCCAAATACCATATTTTCCAACTTTTTCCCGAACTACAAGTTGGGCTGAGATCATGTCATCCAAAATTTTTCCTGCCCCCCTGCCAACCTCCCTTTCAATTTCTTTATATTGGGACCTCCCTCTGGCGATTGTAATCAACACTTTCTGTTGGGTTTTGGGCAGTTCTTCGAAAAGTGCTGAGAAAAGCGGACTCTCCCTTCGAACCACGGTTCTAAACCCACGTTCAATCTCCTTACTCGAAACTGTCTCCAACCCAGCAATTGTCTTGTGCAGGTAATCTGGAATGCCCCTTGTCCACATCAGCAATTCATTTACCTCGCGGTCACCGAACGGAGAACCTGTTAGCTTCAAAAATTCGGCCACAGCATCCTTAGACAATGGTTTGATTTCTAGGCTCTCCACCTGCTTCCAAAAGGGAGACGTTTGCACCGTGAAAAGTTTACGCATGGTGGTAATCGAAGAGCCGGAGAACACGTACATAACACGTTTTTGGAACTGCATCACACTTCGCATAGCTGCCAAAACCTCCTCAACGAACGGAAATTTTGCGACCCGCTGGAATTCATCTAAACAGACCAAAAAGTAGACCTCTTTTTTTACTCCAAACTCTTCAAATGCCGACAAAGTATGTTTGACCAAATCGATCTCATCGATGGTGTCCTCTTTCAGAGATGTTCGGAGTTTGATGTACTGCCCAGCTCCCGCCCCAATTTCAATCTCCACCTTGCTGATCCGATCGATGATTTCCTTGGTGGTCCCTTTTAGCCAATTCATGACTCGCTCCACCGAAATCTTCTTTGGGGTCCGAGCGATGTATCCATCAGTCATGAGTTCCATTAACTTATCACAGAGTTTTGTCCAAGATGTCAGTGGAAGAACATCCAGGTAGACCGGGATTATTTTTCTCTCATCGATTTCTGAGATGAGTTTTTGAAGAAGTGCAGTTTTTCCGATCCGGCGTGGGCCTATAAGGGCATAATTTCTCGCCGCGCCCCTTTTTAAAGAAACAACGTCCCTTTTAAGGGCATTTAGCTCATTCTCTCGGTCAACGAAGATACCCACGATTTTGCCGGGAACAACCATACAATCCCTTACAAAAAAGTAAGCTTACTATATATAAAAAGATTTTGCCTTACTTTTTAGTAAACTAACTGACGAGTAAGATCCATAATCGGTACAGTGTAAATGCTGTGTCATCTCGGGGTTTCCACTCTTCCTCAAATTCAATAGGTAAAACTGGTGCACTCTTCTAGCCTTCGGTACCGCTTCAACTGCTCCAGAAACTTGTGGGCAATTGAGTAACTTTTTTATACTATTGGATACATTATGTATTCATGCTCGAATCGATAATTGGCTCAAAAACGAGGGTCAAAATTTTGGCCCTTTTCCTCCTCAACCCAGACAGAAAATTTTACGTCAGGGAGCTCGCGAGGAAAACTGGCGGGAATATCAACTCTGTGCGGAGGGAACTGCAGAAATTGGAGTCCATAGGTCTACTGAATAGCGAGAGGGTGGGAAACCTGAAGTATTATGCGGCGGATAAAAAAATGCCGATCTACGAGGAACTAAAGAGCATTTTTCTGAAGACGGAGGGGCTAGGCGAGATCATAAAAGAAAATTTGTCTGAACTCGGCGAGGTGAAACTTGCCTTTATTTATGGCTCGTTCGCGAGGGGTGAGGAGCAGTTGAAAAGCGATATAGACCTCATGATCGTCGGAGAGGTCGATGAGAAGAAGTTGATACCCCTGATCAGAAAGCTCGAGGGGCGGCTTTCGAGGGAGATAAACTACACGCTGTTCAGCCCTAGGGAATTCGAGTCGAGGGTAAAGAAAAAGGACCCATTCGTCAGCAATGTGTTGAGGGAGAAGAAGATCCAGCTCGTGGGTGAGCCGAGTGAAGTTTAAATTTCTTAATGAGGTGAAAAAGATTTTAACTGAAGGCGGTTTTATTTAGTGGGGAATCCCTATGCACGAACCCATCAAGCTCAGCGTTACAAGCCTCCAATCGGCCCTCGACTGCCCCCTCTGCTTCTGGATCGCCGAGCGCCTGGGCTCGCCCCCCTCAATCTTCGCCCGTATCACCTCCCAGATGGACTCCGTGATCAAGAATTACATGAAACAGTTCATCGGGGGCTCGAATCTACCCGAGTGGTTCCCAGTGCGCGGCACCCTTCTGGACGCCAGCGGAACCCTGAGGGCAACCGACCCGGCCACCGGCATCACCCTCGCGGGGAAGCTCGATGCCTTAGCTCGAACCGAGGACGGCAAGTACCACGTGGTCGACTACAAGACGGGCAGGCCCCCCGAGGAGGTCCCATACTACTACCAGATGCAGCTCGACGGGTACGCCTACCTGCTCGAGCGGAACGGGTTCGAGCCCGTGGCTGGAGGCGTGCTGCTGTACTTCACCCCTCAGCACGGGGACCTGGGGGAGGGGCTCTTTCCGTTCAAGATAACGCCGGTTCGAGCATCCGTGGACTCGAGCAGGGTTCTGAGCACCCTTGCGCGGGTAAAGGAGATCCTCGACATGACAGCCCCGCCGACCCGGAGCGAGGACTGCGAGATGTGCATGTGGCGGGAGCAGGTCGAGAGCACATTGTCCGAATGACCGGAACGGCTCAAGCGTTTTCAGTGACAGTAGTGTAGTGCCAACTAAACCTAAAAATTTCACAAGTGTTTAGGCACTACACCGGGCTTCAGCCTTACACCAAGCTTTTAATAGTTATACCATATAAGTACAACATGATGGAAATGATGGCGCGAAAGGTTTGGAACACCTACTGCAGGATCTATGGGCGCTTCGGCGAGGGGCCCATCAGCGTACCTGAGATATTGTCACGCATGCGAATCTCGGAGCCGATGTGCAGAAAGGTGGTCTGGACGCTCAGGCAGGGGGGGCTGTTGGAGAGAGTTGGGAAGGATGGGCGAGAGGTCAAATTCCGAATCGTCCCCCCAGCCGAAGTAACCACCAAGATGATCCTCTCTAGCCCCCACGTAAGGTACCGTGAGCTCCTGAGGTTCTTCGGGTCGATTCAGGGGCTGGATTGGTACTTGGTGGGCACAACCGCGCTGAACTACTACGCCCCCTATTACGCCCCAAACTTAGAGTTCGGGAGCAAGGAACCTAGACGACTCAAGGCGGCAATGGGATTCCCTTACCTCCGCGTGCAAGTTTCAAAGCGAGTGCCCAAGAGCTATGAAGTGGCCGAGCTTGAGGGGATGGTTTTCAAAATCGCTTCGGTTGAGGACGCAATAGTTCAAAGCTATGCCACATACCCAAAAACTCCTATCGCCACCCACTCGCTCGACTACATGGCTGCGATAGCGATGAAAATCAAGGGGAGAAAATTGGACGCCAAAAGGTTTGATGAGTTGCCGGCACCTGCACGTGAGCACCTGCGCGAGGTAATTAAGAACTTCTCCCCAGAGCGGGATCCGCTGGACGAAATCGGGGGCATGGCCGAGCTATTTCTGTCCGCTCCTCCCCCAACCCACGCCAGCAGGCTCATCGAGACGCTTGCGGAGGACGCCCTATGGTCCGCATGACGCTAGCCGAGCTGATCTCTGAGTTCGTCGATCGAATGAAGGGCCAAAAATATGCTTTCGTGGGAGCGGTGGGTGTTAGAGCCTACGGCATAGTCAAACGGACATTCGACATGGACCTCATCGCCAAGTCACCTGAAGATTTCGAAGCGGCCTGTCTGTCGCTAGTCGGGATGGGCTTGGAGGAAACGAAACCTAAGGATGGCTTCGCTCCCGGATTTGCAAAGTGGCGCGGCGAAGAGTTGGGCGCCGATGTTATGCTCAAGAGGCTTTGGTTTCGCGCCAAAGTACGCGGCAAGCTCATCGAGCAGAAAATCACACCCGACGAGGAATTCTGGCGCGACATCAAGTTTCGGGGGGCTGAGGTTTTTGGGGCCGACATCCCAGTTCCAAAGCCTGTTGACTTGGCCGTCTTCAAGGCTGCGTCGAGCGCCTCCCCCTGCAGGAGCCCGCTGAAAGCCCCGCACGACCGGGAACATGTCATAAAGCTGATGCAACGCTTCAAGATTTCGCGCGAGGAGCTGAGAAAACGGGCGCGAGCAATGGGCTGCCTCAAGCTGGTCGAGCGATTTTTGGCCTCTCACGAGATCAGCGGGAGCACATCATCAAACACGTAATTGAGAAATTCCTTCTGCTCCGCTCTGCTGAACAACGTCACCACGCAGTTCCGGGTTATCCCCACCATCAAACCACGCTTTTGCACTTCAAACACTGCATACCAGATCTTGCTGTGCTCTAGGTAGTCGCGGTAGAGCTTGGTGTCCGCGAGCGCCGACCCAGCTAGGGCGAGCTTTCCCACGTTCGGGATGTCCACTTCATCGAACCAGATCAGCTTGGTGGCGCGGGGATTTGACTCATGAAGCTTCTTTAGAGTTTCGTGGGTGATCTTCGTTTCGACTATCGCCCCCGTCTTGATGAACAGGATCTCGCTGAGCTTGTTCGCCACGTAGTCCGTAAGCAGTTTCTTCACCCCGCGGGCCTTTGATGGCGCAAGGACGACAAGGAAGGTTCGCTTCTTTGAACGCTTGATCCAAAAGGGGACCTCCTCCGTGACCAGGGTTTCAACCAGCCCGCGCTTGTAGTAGCGGCTCAGCACGAAGTCCCTGCTGAAAATCCCCCTCAGCGAGTCGTCCTCGAGCTTCAGGTCCAAAATCTCAGCCGTGAGCTTCGCGCGTTTTTCCTCGTGCTCGTAGGGCTCCTCCTCGCCGAAGTCCTTGAGCTTACGGGCTATCACGCCGAGCTCGAGCGGCTCGCGGACCTCAAATATCTTGGCTACCAGCACCACTGGACCACCCTCCAAACTTAAATGCGGGAGGGCTTTAAAGTTGAAGACCTAAATTTAAAATGATGCCTATGCCTAAAAGCGCCCTAATCCGGGAGATAATCCTGGAGAACTTCATGAGCTATGATTATGCCCGGATCCCCTTCAAGCCCGGGCTCAACCTAGTGTGCGGTCCGAACGGCGCGGGGAAATCCTCGATCCTACTAGCACTTGCAGTGGCCTTGGGGCAGACCTACACCGAGCGCTCGCGGAGGCTCGGGGACCTCATTCGCAGGGGGAAGGACCTCGGGCGGGTGAGCGTGGTCTTCGACAATTCCCCCCAAGATGGAAAACGCCCGATCCCAAGCATAAACTCGGACACCCTCATGCTCTCCCGCTACCTCAACCGCGACGGGACCTACTGGCACGAGGCCAACAACCGGACGGTGATGAAGGGCGAGGTCCTCCGACTGCTCGGGCGGCTCTCCATCAACCCCGACAACATGATCATCATCATGCACCAGAACATGATCGATGTCTTCGGCGCGATAGATGCCCGCGAGCGGCTCAAGCTCGTCGAGGAGGCGGTGGGGCTCCGGGAGTACCGGGAGCGGATCCTCGAGGCGCGCGAGAAGCTCTCGCACACGCTCAGCGAGGAGGAGTCGATCCGGAGCCTGCTCGAGAAGGCCCAGGAGACGCTGCGCTACTGGGAGGGTGAGTACGGGCGATTCCAGCGCAAGCGCGAACTCGGGGAGCGGAAGCGCGAACTCGAGCTCGAGTACGCGTGGGCGAAGTGCATCCGGCAGGAGGAGGCCGCCGAGAACCTCCGCGGGAAGCTCGATGGGCTGCGGGCCGAGCTGGGGGAAATCGAGGGGGAACTCAACGAGAGCTCGAAGCGCGGGGAGGAGCTCGAGGCTAAACTCAAGGAGCTGGAATTCGAGCTCGATGCCTCCTACCAACGACTCATCACTCACGAGCGGGCCCATGCCGAAACCGAGGCGCGAGCCAAATTAATCGAAAGTTTTCACACCTCCCTTCGCTCGGCTGTGGGGACTGGCCTGGAGGAGTTGCTTGAGCACCTCGGGGCTGAGCTGGGGCGGGCGAAGGAGGGCATGAAGGAGGCGGATGCCCGGGCGAAGGAGGTCAAATCTGAACTCGTCGGGATCAAGGGGGAGCTGGGAAAAAATAGGGAGGCGCACCTGAACTCACGGATTCACACCGCCGTCCTAGGGTTCCGCCGCGAGTTGCTCGAGCGGGACATCTCAAGTGCCCAGTCCGAACTCAGGCGAGCGCGCCGTGAGCTGGAGGGGCTTGAGCAGGAGGCGCGTCAAGTTGGCGAGCGGGTCGAGACCGAGCGGAAGCCCTCGGAGGTCCTCGATGACCTGAAGCTCACGAACATGCAGCTAGCGAGCCTCGCCGATGTATCCCCCGACGTCGAGCGGATGTACCTCAGCTACAAGGGCACCCTGAAGGAGCTGGGGGCGAAAGCCGAGGTGGCCGCGGCCAACCGGCAGCGGGCGCTCGAGGAGCTTGAGCTCAGGAAACAGAAGTGGACGAACGAGCTCAACAAGCTGCTGCGGGAGGTCCAGGGCAGCTACCAAGAGATCCTGAAACGAGTCAACGCGAGCGGCGACATCAACCTGGCGAATGCCCACGATATCGAGGAAGCGGGGCTGGAGCTTCTCGTCGGGTTCCGCGGGAGCGAGCCCCAAGTGCTCGATGCCTACACCCAGAGCGGGGGGGAGCGCACGACCGCCCTGATGTGCTTCCTGCTCGCACTGCAGCAGCGAATTCAATCCCCCATCCGAGCGGTGGATGAGTTCGAAACCCATTTGGACCCGCGCAATCGGGAGGCGATCCTACAGGGGATCGTGGAGTTCATGAAAGGTGAGGCGGCGCAATACATCGTGATCACCCCGGGGCAGCTCATCAACATAGAGGGGGTCCCAAACGTGATAACCGTCCAGAACACCGCGGGGGTCTCGCGGGTGAAGGTGGCTGCATAGGATGCCGGGCGAGCGCCAAGAAACTCTGCTTCGGATAATCGACCTCTGCGACACGGTCCGGATGCGCGGGCTCGACCCATTCGATGTAGAGGTCCGGGAGTTCTTCGACCGGCTCCGGGAGCTCCTGCCCAAGCTCCGAAAGCACGAGGAGTTCTACCTCGACATCCAAGCCGTGCTCGGGCTCGCGGATGTGGTGTTCCAGCAGGGCGAGTGGATCAAGCACAAGTCCTCGTTGCTCTATCTCGACCCGCTGCTGATCACCCTTAAGCTCCACGCACTCCCACCCAAGGATTTGGCGGGGGTGCTCGCGCGCGCCTGGCATCCCATCGTGCAGCTGGAGTCCCTCTCCCCCCACGGGATCAAGGAGGCGCAGGGGTACTGGACCAACCTGCCCCCGCTAGAGGAGCGGTGGCGGGGACTCGAAACGACCGAGGTGCTGACCGGGGAAATCGGCCGCCGGGAGCTCGCGAGGCTCGGGATCACCACCGAGGAGGACTTCGCG
Organism: Hadesarchaea archaeon; assembly: GCA_030672285.1. Taxonomy (GTDB): domain Archaea; phylum Hadarchaeota; class Hadarchaeia; order Hadarchaeales; family Hadarchaeaceae; genus DG-33. The sequence goes on from DAOVGS010000037.1 coordinate 8,437, forward strand.
GCCGTGCTCGACCGGACCTGGCGAGATCTCAAGGATGCGGCTGGGGTGCGGGGCGCACTCTCCTACTGGGACTTCATCTCTAAACGGAGCTTCGAGGAGACCGTCGCGCTGGCTTGGCTCGTGAGCTTCCTCGTCACCTACGGGTACGCCACGCTGGAGCTCAAGCCCCTCGAGGAGGAAATCTTGCTGAAGCCGCTGGCCAAGCCACGGAAGCTCGAGCGCGTTGCGACCTTTTCGGTTCCCATAGCGATTTCCCGCGCCGAGTGGCTCCAGAGGAGGAAAGAACATGGCTGAGGGGGGGGACATCGTCGAGTTGCGGGAGAGGATGGCGCGGGCCGCCCAGCTCCTGCTCTACAAGCACCACATGCAGCCGGGGGCGAAGGCGTGGGAGCTGAGGCGGGCCCTGGGGCGGGACTACGAGCAGGTCCTGAAGCTCTTCGACGCTGAACTCGAGAAGCTTGGGCTGCAGGTGAAGCGGGTGAGCGAGGGCGAGGCAAGCTCCGAATCCGACCGCTACTACGTGACACTGCGCGGGCACCCGAAGCTCACCGAGGCCCGGACCTTCGGGTGGCGAATCGACGACATGGCCATGCTCACGGTCACGCTCGCCCACATCCTCTCGAAGCAGGGAAAGGCCCCACTCAAGGAGGTCGAGCGGATGCTTGAGGAGAAGTTCCCGCGCTGGCGCATCGAGTCGACCCTCGACCGGTTCATCCGCCGGGGTTATCTGTCGGAGGACGATGAGGGGCTGCTATATGTGGGATGGCGCGCGCGGGCGGAGATTGACCAGCGAACCCTGCTGGGGCTGCTACTCGGAAAAGAGGAGAAACCCAGCGAAGCTGAGGCCGAGCCGAAAGTTGAAACCAAAAAAGAGGAAGAAACGCGGAAAGATTGAGCTAAACTTTTATATTGTCTAAAAATGATTCCCCGGTGGTAGGAAACAAATCATGAGATGGAAACGCGAAGAGTGCGAAGGTGAAATGCCGCCCTGAGGGGCCACAAGGGTTGCGGTTTCTATTGTGGTGGGCGTTGGCTGGCTGATTTTCCTCATATTGTTTTTGGCATTTTACGCGGAAGGCTTCAGCATTTACAAGAATTTAGCGATTATTTTAACATCGGTTCTTGTCATGGGTGTGATACTCGGTCCGATGTGGGCTCATTGGGGGATCAAAACTGGCCGCGCTTGGAAGAAGAAAGTGAGAAAGAGAAGGACAAGGAAATAATCCCCTAAATTTTTACTTTACACCACACTCAAGCCCACCTGAACCGTCGGAACAGCGCTTCCCGCTCCTTTCGAAGCAGGAGCTCCAAGAACTTGCTGGACAACTTCTGCTCCTTGGCTAGGATTTCCCTCGCTGCAGCTGGCGTGACCCCCCGACCTACGAGCGCGAGCGCCGCGAGCTTCCCGTACTGGCCGATGAGCTTCGCGCTCTCATGCAGCTCCCGCCAAGTCGGGCTTTTCCTCCCCCGCTCCAAGAGCTCGATCGCCCGCATGACCTCCTCGGCCGGCTCCTCGACCATCCCCAGCATCGCCGACCCACAGCGCGGACACTTCGGTTCTTCATCGAGCTCGTGAAGCTGGAGCTCCTCCACGTAGCGCTTGCACTGAGTGCACGCGAAGGTGCGGGCCTCGCTCAGCAGCCGCGCCTTGGCCGAGGCCACCGCGAGCAACTTGAGGCGCTCGGGCATCACGGGTTCGAGGGCGAGGTAGCGCTGGCGCCACGCAAGGCTTGACACGGGCGTGGGTTCGGCCCGCTCCCCCAACGAGATGAGCTCGATTTCACCCCTGCGGATGCGCTCAAGCACCTCCAGCGTGCGCTTCAAATCGAGGTCCTTGTGCACGACCTCCTTGAACGTCTCCTCGAATGCCGGGGTACCCTTGAGTGCGCGCATGAGCTTGTCCAGGACAGCGCTAGTGAGCTCGGCCCCCCGCTCGAGCACCCCCATCCGCCGGGCCACCTGCGCCAGCCGCCACCTGAAGAACCGGCTCTCCTCGACGATCTTCCGGAGGTCCCGCTGGAGGTCCGCGCTCAGCCTGCCGCGCAGGATCTCGATCACGCCCTCCGGTTCGAGCGTTTCAGAGCGGAGCAGGATCCGGTAGGGGTCTACGGAGGTCGCGGTCGTCTCCCCGAGCTCGGCCGATGCCTTGTAGGCGAGCAGTCGGGCGAGCGTTCGGTTGGTTAGGGTTCCAAAACATGCGTTAACCACGCAGATTTCCTCGGTCTTCTCCACCGTGAGGCGTCGGTCCGTGGGCAGGGGTAGGGCTGCCTCGACCTGCCGGTGGGCGTCGGCGAGCGCGAGCCGCATCGTCCCCTCGTCCGCCCCATAGCGCTTAGCGAGCTCCGCGGCCGCCTCCTCGAACTTTTTGCCCGCGCGCACGAGCTCCTCGAGCTGCGCCCGGAGCTTCCCCACCTCCTGGGCCACCGAGTGGGGCACTGGGATCTGCTCGCCTATCCAGGTCGGAATCGCCCCGAGCGGGTCCTCGTCGGGCTTCACGTAGACCTTGTCGCGGAACACCTGCAGGATGCGCCAGAGTTCTCCCCCGATCACGAACTTCACCCCGGGCTCGCCGTACTCCGCGACGAAAGACTCATCGAGAACCCCGACCGGTTGCCCGCGCTCATCATCGACCACCAGGTACTGCCGGAGCTCGGGGATCATCGAGAGGTTCGAAAAATAGTAGTTGAAGACCCGCTCCGTCGCTCGGGGGCGGGCAAAATCCTTCCCATCCTCGGAAACCCACGCCAGCCTTCGCTCCAAGCTCTGCGCGAACCCGAGCACCTTGAGCAGGTCCTCCCGCTCGAGATTTCTGAATGGATAGGCGCGGCGGAAGAGCTCGTACGCCTCATCGATGCTGCCCCTGCGCTGAACCACCGTGATCGAGACGAGCGCGTGGAGGAGCACGTCGAGCGGCTTCTCGGGGACCACCACCGGCTCGAGCTCTCGTTGGTGGGAGCGGGCGGCGATCACGATCGACTCGAGTGCATCGTCGGGGTCCTGGACCATGATCACCCCCTTGGCCACCTCACCTATCCGATGGCCGCTGCGACCCGCGCGCTGGAGCAGGCGGGTCACCTGGCGAGGAGAATTGTACTGGATGACGAGGTCGATGCGCCCTATGTCGATTCCGAGCTCCATCGATGAAGTGCAAACAATCGATTTGAGTTCGCCCCCCTTAAGCCCGCGCTCGGCTCGGAGCCTAGTGAACGCCGACAGCGACCCGTGGTGAACGCTCAGCGGGAATCGAAGGTCCCAGAGGCGGAAGCGGCTCGCCAAGATTTCAGCTGTCGGGCGGGTGTTCGTGAAAACTAGCGTGGAGCCGTGGCCCTCGATGAGCTTCCGTATCGCGCGCAAACGGGCGGCGACCGGGGGGTAGGTGTAGAGCTCCGAGGCCAGCCGTTCGTCGCGCTTGGTCGCCACGGGGTAGGAAACATCGAGCTCGAGCTCCCGCGCCACGCTGACGTCGATGACCTCGCACGGTCGCCCCACACCCACAAGGAATCGGGCGACCTCCTGCGGGGAGCCAATCGTGGCCGAGAGCCCGATGAGCTGGAACTCCTCCCCGCGGAGCTTGCGCAGGCGCTCGAGCGTGAGGGAGAGCTGGGCCCCGCGCTTGTTGTCCGCGAGCTCGTGGACTTCATCAATTATTACCCACCGCACTGCCCGCAGGTGCTGGCTGAGCCTCCGCCCCATCAGAAAAATTTGTAGCGTCTCGGGGGTCGTGATCAGCACATCGGGTGAGAACAGGGCCTGCGCCCGGCGCTCGCGTGCCTCGGTGTCCCCGTGGCGGACCGATATTCGGATGTCGAGGGCGCGGCACCACCACTCAAGGCGCTCGAGCATGTCCCGGTTGAGTGCCCGGAGGGGGGTGATGTAGACGAGCTTGATCCCCCGCTCGCGCGTTGGGGAGAGCAGGAGCTGGTGGAGCACGGGTAAAAATGCGGCCTCGGTTTTTCCGGTCCCTGCTGGGGCGATGAGGAGCACATTTTTGCCCTCGAGGATTTTCGGGATCGACTCGGTCTGAGGTAGCGTGGGCTCGGTGAATTCCCGCTCGGCCAGCAGCTTTCGAATCGGCCTGGCCAGCGCATCGAACACGTTGGTTTTTCCCGACATCTCAACCAAACAAATTATGGTGAACGTCCTTATTTCAATGGGGTCAGAGGTAGGCTATGTCCAAGCCCAGCTCGCGCCGCATCTTCTCGATTTTTCGCCTGAGCTCCGCGTCGACCTCGCGCTCGCGGCTCGAGAAGTGCTCCTTCAGGCGCTTGGTCGTCTCCTGGTAACGTCCAAGCCCCGCCGCGACGATTGCCCGGTCCTTTAACTTGGGGTGGGGGGAGATCAGCCCGAAAGGCATGGGCGCTCCTTGTCCCATGAGCTCGCGGATCTCGTCGTCGACCTTTCGAGCGGCAACTTTAGCACCCGCGCCGACCAGCTCGTGGGGGCTCTTTAAATCGCCCTTGACCTGCCAGATCCCCAGCTCGGGGGCGTAAAAGAAGAGGTCGCTGAAGCCGTACTCGTCGCGCCCCGCCAGCACGCGCCACTTCCGGCGGAGCTTGGGGTGGCGCTTGTACCGCCTGCGCATCTCCTCCATTATTTCAGCGAGCGATCGAACCGCCATCGTTACCGCCCGTATCGAACCTCGAAGCCCGAGAACTCCCCGCGGGGCTGCTCCCATTTGGTCTCGATATCGGTAACCCGTGCCCCCGAGGGCCCCCGGCGGCAGAATTTTAGCATGCGCTCCACAGCCTCTTTTTCCCCCTCGAAGACCGCCTCGACCCGGTCATCAGGCGTGTTCCGGACCCAGCCCCGCAGGCCCAGCCGCTGCGCTAGCTCGCGGGTGTGGTAGCGGAAAAGCACCCCTTGAACATATCCGCTGATGCGCACGTGGGCTCGGGTATTCATCGGTAGAAATTTTGGCTTATGGGGGATAATTAATTTTGGTTCAGTCCCCTCTTCCCCGATTAACCCGCTAGCCTCTCTACATCCTCTTTGTTGAGCCCCCCCTTCTGGCGGAGCTTGGCCCTGCACATGATCACCCAATTTTCTACCCTCTCTGCACCTTCCTCAGTTGAGGTTTCACCAAGTTCCAAGGTCCTGTTAAGGTAAATGGTTCTGGATGGCCCCTTCATGCTGAGTGAGCCGAGATATGCAGAATAGCATCTGTACTCCCCTTTAGATAACCTGAGAATTTCGTGGAGGTAGACTTTCAGCTCGGCGCTTTCGTTCACACTGCTTTTCTCGTATGAACGATTCAAGATATTAAACACCTCAATGAGGTTCACTATTTTACTTTCATCCACTGGCAGGCGACCGAGCGCTCCTTTGTCCATGTAGCCCTCGTCGAGAATCTGATAAATATCTAAGGTCTCGCTTTCGGTTCCATCTGGGTTTGGCCCGTAGACGAGATGTACTTCTCCCCTTTTCAAAATCGCCTCGTACTCCCTTTCTAGCGCGTCTATCTCTGCCCCCTTTAACAGTCAAATTCCTCCTTCATCCATGTTGTCATCTTTTATTCTTTTTT
>DAOVGS010000063.1 GCA_030672285.1 Hadesarchaea archaeon
GCGAGCCCACCGTTGATGAAAGCGTAGATGATGCCTGCAAAAATCAAGAAATCCACATACCGATCGACGACTGAGTCGAGCACTCCCCCGAACGCTGTCTCTCTGCCGATCACCCTAGCAACAGCGCCGTCGATGATGTCAAAAAATCCACAGACGATGAGAACAAACCCAGCCCAAAGTTGCATCCCGTACGCGAACAGCATGGCCGCAATGACACCGACGACCAGCCCAATTAGAGTAAAAACGTTCGGGGAGAGGCCGGTCCGCGCGAAGGCTCTGGCCAAGGGTTCCATCAGCTCCTGCACTCGCTCCCGAACCCTACTCAGCATGGCTTCACCCCCGGCGCAAGAGATTTTTGTTCGCCATCATAAGTGTTTTGGGTGGATGATGATATACCTTGGTCCCGCGGGCATCCCTACCGTGAGCAAGGAACGAACGACAACCGGGGGCATCAGGTGTGTAGCTGAACTCAAGCTCAACGCTTTTGAGGTCGAATTCGTCCGCCGGGTCGGGATGAGCAACGAGTCGGCGAAGGAGGTTGGAGAAGTTGCGAAGGAGCTCGGCGTTCTCTTATCAGCCCATTGCCCCTACTTCGTCAACCTGTGCTCGCGGGAACCTGAGAAGCTTGAGGCGTCAAAAAAGCGCATTCTCGATTCCGTCGAGCGGGCTTTTCACATGGGTGCAGATGTCGCTGTTTTTCACCCTGGCTTTTACGGGAACCTAACGCCCGAATCCGCGTTCAACGCAGTTGAAGAGGCATGCCGAGACATGCTCGACCGGATGCGTGCAAGCGGGATAAAAGAGGTAAGGCTTGGGCTGGAGACGACCGGCAAAGTCAGCCAATTCGGGACACTCGATGAAACAATCGAGCTCTGCAAGAAACTCAAAGGTTGCGCACCAGTGGTGGACTTCGCCCACATCTACGCGAGACGAGCGGGGAAGATAGACTACGCCGAGATATTCGAAAAGCTGAGGCCGCTGAAGCTGAAGCACCTGCACGCGCACTTCACCGGCATGGAGTGGACGCCCGCTAAAGCGCCATGGCAGGGAAACGAACGACGCCACCTCGAGCTCAAAGCGAACAAGCCACCCTTCGAGCCGCTCGCACACGAGGTACTCAAGCGAAGAGTTAACATCACTTTGATCTCCGAGTCACCAATTCTGGAAAAGGACTCGCTCAAGATGAAGCGCGTCTTCGAGAGGCTAGGGCACCGCTTTTAGCTTGTTCACGAGCTCCCTGCGCGCGACTAACTCTTGCTTGCCCGTACGCATATCGCGGAGCGTCACTTTTCCTTCCTTGAGGTCCTTCGTCCCGACTATGATGGCACCTTTGGCCCCCTGGGCATCCGCGTACGCGATTGCCTTGCTCAGTTTGCGTCCCATCAAGTCGATGTCGACGAGCAAGCCAACTCTGCGCAACTCCCCCGCGATTTTTAGGCATTCGCTAAGCACCCCTTCACCCGCGGGGAGGACCACGCAATCCAATCGCTCGCGCGGAACTATCATCCCCCGCCCCAAAAGGGCTCGAGCAATGCGGTCGACGCCGAACCCGACACCGACGGCGGAGCAGGGATCGCCCCCCAAGAGTTCGATGAGTTCGTCGTAACGGCCGCCCCCTGCAACTTGGACGCCATCGATGTAGAGTTCGAAAACAAGGTCGGTATAATACTCCAGCCCACGGGCGATCCCGAGATCGATCGTGAATTTCTCGGCCCCAAACGAGCGAACGTGTTCGAGGATTTCATGCAGGTCCCCCAGCGCTGCTTTGGCCTTCGGCAGACCAGCGACAAGTTTCTCCGCTTGTCTCAATACTTTCACACTTCCACGTAATGCGATCAATGAACGGAGCAATTTTTCATCTCTGGCTTTGACTTGCGCGCAATCAAGCTCCGCTCGAAGCCTTACTTCCTCACGGCTGTCAATCGCCCGCATAATCGGATCCTGAGCACTTCCCTTCACTCCCGCGTGAGCCAGCACCTCTCGAAGCAGGCGGGTGTGGCCTATGCGGAGCTCGTAGTCGGACAAACCGAGCTCCCGCATGATCTCATCGGAGAGAGCAATCACTTCCGCGTCCGCTTCAGCTTGAGCGGAACCTATGATCTCGGTGCCAGACTGCAAGAACTGCCTCCACCGCTGCGCCTGGGGCTCCTCGTATCGGAAGCAGTTGCCGAAGTAGCAGAGCTTCACGGGTTTGGGTGCAGATCGTAGCTGGCTTATGTAGAGGCGGATGACGGGGGCGGTCAGCTCGGGGCGGAGGGCGAGCTCACGATCGGATTTGTCCTTGAACGCGTAGAGCTGCTTCACTACCGATTCGCCGCTTTTTTTGGTGAAGAGCTCGAGGGGCTCGAAAGCGGGGGTCTCAACCTCCTCGTAACCATAGCGCTTGAAAACGTCGCTCATCGTGCGCTCGACGTGGCGGATGCTTGCAAGCTCTTCCCCAAACAAGTCGCGGGTTCCCTTTGGTCTTTGCATCACAAATCACCTTGGATTAAGCCTGCACGGTAAACGTCCATACAGAGGACTCGTTCTCATTGTTTACATCATCGATAGCTATTACTTTCCACCAGTAGCCCCCCACCACAAGTTCGCTTGAGGTATGGGTGTTTTCCGGCACGCTTAAGGTGACATCCACTTCAGGTGTTGAAAAGTCTCCATCGTTATCGACGAGCAAGCGGTGTTTCGTTGCGCCCGCGCCGAGCGTCCATTCGAAGGTTGGGGTGTTGTCACTTGTCGTTGCCCCATTTTCAGGTGTGTGGGGTGCCGCCGCCGTGGGTGGAGTGGTATCAACGACGAACGTCCAGACCGACGAGGAGTCTCGGCTCTCCCCGACAATCGCGATCACCTTCCAAGAGTAATTATCATCGGGTAAAGCATTCTCATCAGCTACAGTGTAGCTGTCGGTTATCCCGAGGAGGACGTTCTCTTCAGGTGATAAAAAGTCAGTGTCATCATCCACAAGCAGGCGATAATTATCTGCATTGCCTTCAGCCCACCCAAAAGTTGGAGTGTTGTCGCTCGTGATTGCCCCATCAGCTGGTGCGCTGAGCGTTGGGGCTCTAAGCGGTGCTCTGATGATGAGCTTGTAGTTGTCCGACCACCAGCTCGCGTTGCCAGCCCGATCGAAAGCTTGAACGCGCCAGTAATAGGTGCCGTTGTGGGGGAAGCGATACGTGTATGAGTTTTCCCTGATGCCGGAGTTGTCATGCACGTAGGGTGGGGAGAAACCCACCTCATTATCAATTTGGATCCCATAGGTCACGTTGGGCTCGGGCTCCGTCCATGTAAATGTAGTTTGTAAAGTGTTGAGTTCAACGTTGTTCCCTGGCTCGCGGAGCTGCGGACTCCCTGGCACCTGGGTGTCGATGACGAAGGTCCACGTGGGAGACCACCCAAGCTCGGTGTTGTCAGCTCTGAATGCCCTAACTCGCCATGAGTAAGTGTCATCTGCCAAGGCGTTCTCATCCGGTAGCGTATGTGTAACAGTAAAAACGTTCTCTCTTATCTCGGGTGAGGAAAAGTCTGCATCGTTGTCCACCCATAACTCGTATTTCACCGCACCAACAGCACCCGACCACGCAAAGGTCGGAGTGTTATCGTTCGTGGGCGTGTTATCCGTGGGTGAGATTAACGAAGGCTCATGGTAGACCTTCACCACCTTGACCAAGCCGTTCGAGCTTGTGTAAGCCACTCCCATGAAATTTGGCATAGTTCCTCTCCCTTCGAAAACGCGCATGATTATGGGTAACCCATACACCGTAGGGTCGGTCAGCTGTGCTTGGGTCTGATCCCATGTCGGTGCATCCACCCAATCCGGCACGAGAATCCATAAGACTCGTGGTATTGCTGGGCCTGGTCTTAAACTGTAGTCAAGGATTCGCAGCTCACCCCTTTGGTTGAAAAGCGCCCTTACCCAGCCAGCTAAGTGGAGGGTTTCGTCATCCCTCGTTGCATATACCTCCCCCGATTGAGGGTCGAAAAGAACGTTTTCGTCGCTGAAAGTGTAAAGTATTTTTCCATCTTGTATGCTCCCGGATGTGGTAGAATTTTGAACTTCCCCACGACGAGTGGCCCAAATTGCTGTATTATACAAATATTGGTGGAAAATAACGTAATCAATCCGGACTCCATAGTTGTCCCTGTAAGTTTTGAAATAAAAATCGAGTTCGTTATCATCGGTTAAGGTTGGAAGGTATTGAACATCTGTGCGTCTACCGTTGATAGTCCAGTGAGAATTTAAGAAATTGCCCGTTGAATCCTCTACGGAATAAACGTAGTCGGGAGGACGAACCGTCGCCACATTCTCCCATTTCCCTATTTCTTCTAAAAGTTCGGTCCCGTCTGCCACGGTCGCTCGCCTAGCGGTGCCCGTAAGCACGTGCCCGAAGGACCATTCGATAGCGACCACCGAATTTTCGGGCGTGTTCTCGCGGAGCCATGCAAAGGCGTCCATGAACCCTTCATCTAACCCATATCCATGCCATTCTGTCGGAGGGGTGGTGCGCTCAGCGACAGCGTATGCATTGAAGATAAACGTTGTCGCGACTACGCAGACACAAAATGCGACCACAACCGGCCTTTGGAAGTGTTTCAACCATTCTCCAAACTGCTCGAACGATAACCGTCGGACGAGGGAGACCAGCACCGCTGCACCCACGCCTGCTAAGACCGGTACGAAAGGCCACCACATCCGCTCGAATCGCACCTGCCCCGCCCCCGGCCACACCATCGCTGCGATGATGATGAGCCATGGGAGAACCAGCAGTTCCCAGCGTTTCCTCGACCAACAGACTTTGAGCAGTGCTAGGAGGACCAAGGCGAAAATGAACCTGGTTAGGATTTCTGCGGCACCCGAGCCGTACATCCTGTAAGCGACATCACCCCAAGAGTCCGGCGGAGCCATCTCCCCTGCATACCTAGCGATTGATACCCCTTCTGCGCCAACACTAGTCCACAGCCAATAAATCCCAAATGTACAAAGTGCTGCGAACACGAACCAACTCGCGCCCAGCTTTTTAGCATTTGCCTTAATACAAAGGTAACTGAAAAGTCCGCTGCCAGCAATGAGAAGGATGCCCAACGACACTTTACCGATAGTTGGTGCGTAACCCCAAAGGGTTTTGGCGACTCCCTCCCAGAGTCTTGGGCTCTGCCCGCCTAACGTGTAGAGTATGATAGTTATTACCACTATTGTGCCGACCACGCCAACCATCGTGGATAAATGTTCGTGAGTAGTCGATGATGCTGCCTCGGGACCCGGCGTTCCGCGGATCAATTTCGCCAAAAAACTAATCCACAAGACAAACAATGCCCCCCCAATAAGTATGGCCACAACATACCACCAACCAGCCCAAGACAACCCAAATAACCCGCATACCAATCCGGTTAGGAGCGCGAACTTGGGTATCTCGCTTCGAGAGGCCTTGAATAGCTTTATGCCGAGGTAAATAGCCCAAGCCCCTAGAATCAACTGTATAGGCTCTCGGTCGAAAGCCCCGAGCTTGTGCCAATAGATGCTCGAAGTTAACGCGGCCGCGAAGAACGCTGCCGCACAACCCCCTGGAATCCCTTCCAACTCCCTGCCGATTAGGAAAATTGGGATGAGCGAGAGGGCGAAAAGTAGGGGGGCCCAGTATCGGACCACATCCATCAGGGTGACACTTGAATCTAGGGCTTGAACACCTCCATGAAGCATCACCGTTATAAGCGGTTGGGCCTGATCCGTGAGACTGACCGATATCCCGTAGGGCGCGTGAGAGAGGCGGTTATTCTCCACCATTCCATGGGTCTCAGCGATGTCAGCCGCGATGTCGTAGAACCATCCGCTGTCCGAGGTGGTGAGAGTGTTGTAACGATGATAGCGGTTTTCTCCAGTCCTGAACTCTTCACCCGGGATCAAAAGTACCGAAGTCGTAAATGCCATCAGCGCGAGCAAATAGCCGACGAGTAGCCATCGCTTCCAGTTCAACCGTGCACCCACTAAACTGAGGTCAGCCAACTTTAAAAATCATCGTTGGCGTTGTTACTCTTTTTTCTCGGTCTCGGGTTTGCTCTCTACCACGCTCGGCGCCGGAGCAGGTACCGGGGAGATTTCTTTGGTGCTAGCCATGATCCAACCCAACCAGAAGCCCAAGCCAGCGAGGATGAGCACCCCCGCAGTAATAGGCAGCGCAAACGCTAGCGTTCCCTGCCCCCAAGTGCCTTGTATATAACCAAAGAAAATATGGGCGACCGCTATCACTACACACACTACGCAGAGCAACGCTCCGATCATCCTTGAAGTCCCCATCATATCACCTTTAAAGCTAAGAATTGATGGAGCAGCCCTTTTTAAATATCTTTCGTCGCACGAGAGTTTGAGTTTAGATTAGCAACCGTCATAAGTTCGGGTGACAAAACTTTACATGGGCCCGTGGCGCAGTTGGATAGCGCGGCAGCCTCCTAAGCTGTAGGTCGCGGGTTCGAATCCCGCCGGGCCCGCCAGAAACTTTTTACAAACGCGCGAGCACGATTAAATAGTGCCCCTGTGGTGTAGACCGGTCAATCATGCGAGCCTCTCGAGCTCGCGACTCGGGTTCAAATCCCGGCGGGGGCACCACGTGGTCACATGTCGTGGAAAGTGGAAGAGGAGTTGGAGAAAAAATTGCAAAAAAGGCGCAAGAAGTACCGTGCGGTCTATCGCAGGGCCCACAAAAAAAGCCGTTAGTTTTATTGCCTCGTCCAAAGAAGTTTTTCTTGCGGGGGTGCCCGAGCCTGGTCTAAGGGGCAGGACTTAAGATCCTGTGGCCGTAGGGCCTTCGCAGGTCCGAATCCTGCCCCCCGCACCACAGCTGGTGAACCAATGGTCAAAATTCTTGAAATCGACAGCCGATTTCCTCGCATCGACGCGATCGCTGAAGCTGCGGCCACGATAAGGGCTGGCGGCCTAGTAGTGTACCCAACCGAGACTGTTTACGGCCTGGGGGCTGACGCCTGCTCGGATGAAGCTGTGGCGAAAGTTTTTGCCGCAAAGACAAGGCCGTTGGAGGACCCAATCCCTGTTGCGGTTAATTCGTTTGAACTAGCCCACCGAATCGCCGAGCTAACGCCCATCGCCACGCTCGCTTTCAGGAAATTTTTACCAGGGCCGCTCACTTTGGTGGTTAAAGCCAAACCGGAGAAAATTTCGAAACTTGTAACCGCTGGCACCGAAAATGTGGGGATAAGGGTGTCGGACCATCCAGTTGTGCTCAACCTCATCGAGTTTGTGGGCGGCCCGATCACGGCAACCTCCGCAAATCTCTCGGGAAAGTCAGCGCCAATTGTATTAAGGGAGGCGCTCAAGCAGCTGGGCAAACATATCGACGTAGCGCTCGACTCCGGCAAATGTAAGCTGGGCACGCCATCGACCGTTTTGGACCTCAGCTCTGGCCCCCCACGAATCCTCCGCGAAGGGCCAATATCGGAGAAAGAACTCTCAAGAATTCTCAAATAATGTTACCTTCGTTTTGACTGCCTCGCGATTGAAGCCGCGAAGATCCC
>DAOVGS010000065.1 GCA_030672285.1 Hadesarchaea archaeon
TTGATCGAGCTGATTTCCCTCCTCGCCGCGAGCGGGCGCGTGAATCCATGCTTTCCGAAATGCTCGGGCATGTGTTTGAGCACATAGGACCACTTATGCTTATGTCCGCCGCTGAGCCCCTTGCCGCCCTTCTCCCCGCTCCCTCGTCCACGCTTCGAGCAGCCCCTTCCGTAAGTTCTCGTGCCTCGTTGTTTCCGTACCTTTCGTCGCCTTCGTACCACCATTCAAAACACCTAAATCATTCCGAGGATGAGTTCGTTGATCCGCTCGCCGCGGTAGCCCAGATCGCCAAAATCCTTAAACGGACGCTTGGTTGCTTTATACCCCTTTCGCGGCGGGTGAAGCCTGAAAACTTTCTTCAATCCAGGGAGCGCTTTGAGCTCAGCCTCACCCGCATGTACCGCGGTGGCGAATTCACTCAACGATTGGAAAGAAGTTTGAGATTTGACGAATTCATCGGTCAAGCGCTTGTCACCGGCTAGCCTACCACGTTTTCGGATGAGTTGCTCCAACACCTTCTGCTCGACCTCCCCCCACGTGAGCATGTCCTTCGCCTTCTGCAGCATCCCGCGGTAGGTGGGGACATCATCGATTACGACACAATGGTTGACGCGCGTCAGGCCCAGCATCCGCATCGTCTCTATCACATCGCGCCGCACGTTCACGCTGCCGCGCACCCTAACTACTGCTAACTTGGCCACCTACTTCACCGACCTTTCCGATGAGAACGTGCTCCTTATGGGGCTCCCGCAGGGCTACCCTCGTGGTCTGCTTGAGTGCGTCAAAGGCAGCGAGGGCGAAGTTGAGCGTCGTGCGCGTCTGCCCGCGCGAGTGTATCCAAGCGTCCTCGATTCCGGCCATCCGGAGAATTATCTTCGGGACTTCGGCCGCTGCCAACCCAAGCCCCCGCGGCGCCGGTTTTATCGTCATGTGGACGCTGCCGCTTCTCCCGGTGACCTCGAACGGGATCGAATGAGGCCGCCCGCAGGCACACTCCCAGCTCCCGCAGCCCCGAGCGACCTCCACGATGTTTAGCTTCGCCGTGACAACGGCCTTTCGTATGGAGGGACCGATTTCGCGCGTGCTCGCGTGCCCAACTCCGACGATCCCGTCTCGATTTCCGACCGCGGTAATCACGCGATATTTAACTCGGCGTCCCGACTCGTGCATCCGCTGGACCAAGCTCACCCCCAGGATATCATCCTCGAGATTTGGCACGAGGGCATCGACGATTTCAGGCTCCTTGATTGGCCTCCCTTGGCGCAGGATTTGGGATATTTCGGTTATCTCTCCTTCCTTTACAGTCCGCCCCATGCTCGTCCGAGGCTGCCATAGGTTGATGTCGAATTCCTCTCGCATCGGTTTTTTCCGCGTTTTACCCCGCATTTTACCCCGCATTTTACTCACCGAACTGCGTAACTATTGCCCGCTTGATTTCATTAAAGTGCTGTGGTAGCTGCTCCGGTGTCAGCCCGCGTTGGAGGTAGGCGGAGAATCTGGCGCGATACATTTTTTCATTCTCCTCCTTCAGCTTCGTGGCGTACTTGGCGATGTGCTCCCCTCGTATCCGCTCATCGCTTGGTAAGACCCCTTCACCATGAGAAATTTGTAGGCCGGCGTCGAGCGCCCCCTTGAGCACGGCGAAAACTTTAGCTTGGGAGACTGGGTTGTACCTCCCGAGATCCAAAGCACACTCCTTCATCCCGGTCTTCAGCGCGCGGTATCCGCAGAGCAGCCCCACGAGGTAGGCCGCAGGGGTATTTGCGGTGTACCCTTTCCACCCGAGCTTCTCGAGCTCCTTCGAGTGCGCCGAGGCAAGGGTGAAATCCCCGCTGGGGGTCGCACGCACGAATTGGGCGATGACATGCTTTAGCGAGATCCTCGTCACCAGCCGTGGTCTACCTGAGCGCAGGAGCCTTAGCCTACGCCTGTAGTCGGTTTTTCCCTCCCGCTTGCGCTTGAACTGAACCTTCCAACGCGGTCCGATCTTTGGCATCTTCATCCCTTCAGGAGTCCTCGTTCCTTGAGGTGGGTTTCGAGATGGGCCCTGCTTTTGAAAGCCCCACCCTTCACCATTCGGTAGAGCCTGCGATATTCGTGCCGATTGATTACTCCCTTCTCTTTGAGCTCGCGCAGCCTCGCGCGCAGCGGCCGCACGGTTCTGATCCAGCTGGCCTTTTTAGGTTGCCTAGCCCTTTGCGTACCCTTCCTGCTCCCAACGCCTCGCCGTCTGCCTCGCCTCCGCTTGGCGATTCGCCGCCTGAACCTTCCACGGCTTATCCCTATCTCTGGTTTCGCTTTGATCGCGCCCTGTCGAATCAAGCGCTTGACATCCTCACGTGAGATTGCGGCGGAAACATCGGTACCTCGGGTGGAGTCGATCCAAACCCGGTTGATGCCCACGTCGAGGATATCAGCCGCCAGCCTGCGTTGTGTGCTCAACTTCACGTTTTTCGCCTCCAGGATTTAGCACCCTGATGCCGAGCTCCTTGGCTTTAGCCAAGATTTGTTCTCGCTTCCGTCCCCCGACGCTCGAGGCTATCCGAACTGCTTGCTTCTTTGCGTCGAGTCCTTCGAGGTCGCGGGGGCCGTGTACCAAAACCTCAATGAGTCCAGAAGGGTGTACCCCCCGCACGCTCCTCGGTGATCGATAGCCGACCGATACTGTCGCAGGTTTGCCCCTTATACCGAGGCGCATCTTGCTATCGCTCCCCCTAGGCCTGCGCCATTTCTCGCCGAGCTTTGCGAACCTAAACCATTCCTGACGTCTGAATTTTGGCGCGCGTTTTTTTCTCACCATTCTCATGCCTTCTCCACAATGTAACAACCATCTTGGAAGACGCGTGGGTCGCGATGCCTAATGAAGGTCGCCTGCTCGATGTTAAATGCAGTTTGCCCGACTTCGTCCCTGCTGATGCCTCGGACGATTATTTCATCCTCCTTTACTTCCACGCCCACGTCACCGACAATTTTGGCCACGCGAGGCGCCCGCTCACCGAGAAAGTTTTGGATCAGGACGCGCTTGCCGTCGATTTTTACCGTGATCGGGAAATGCGAGTAGACCACGCGAAGCTTGTAGGTAAAACCCTTGGTGACGCCCTTGGACATATTAGCCAGACGGGCCCGAATCATGCCAACCGCAGCTCGACGCTTTCGACGCGGGGATGGGATTTCAATCAAAATCTTTTGCCCCTCCATTTTCAGCTCGACCCCGGGAACATCGAATTTGTGTGCGAGCTTACCCTTCGGTCCACTAACCTCGATCGTCTTGCCTGAGAGCTTGAGCTCTACACCCTCAGGCACCTCTACTTCTTCCCTTATTGCAGGTGGCATCCTTTGTACCCCTTGAGTTGAACTCCTTCTATCCTCAGCTTTTCTTCATTAAAAGTTTGGCGAAAGTGTTGCAACATTTCAACCGCATTTGCTAGTAAATGTAAGCGATGAGCCGCCCGCCCAAACCTTGCTCATCGGCCTGTCGGTGGGGTATTACCCCTCGTTGGGTGGAGACCACGAGCAAGCCGAACCCGGCTGCAGGTAGGTAGCGTTTCTCCCAGGGCTCGTACCCGCCGCGCTTCACGGCGTATCGAGGCTTTATCACCCCACACCCGTTAATCTTACCCTGCAGCACGACCCTGAACTTCCCCCCGCGGCCATCATCGATGAATTCGTACTCGCCTATGAAACCTTCCTGCTGCATAATGCGCAATACCTCGCCGATCAACTTCGATGTCGGGGCAACCACCGTTTCACGCTTTCGAGCGCGCTCGTAGTTTTCAATTTTTGATAGCGCGTTGGCTAGGGGGTCTAACAGCATCTGCTCACCCGTATTTTTTGAACCCCATTTTCGGCGCTAGTTCGCGGAAGCAGCGCCGGCACAGGTGAAGCCCGTAACGCTGGTAGACGTAACCGTACCTGCCACATCGGATGCACTTGTGGGCTCCCTTTCCGAACTTCCGCCTCGGCATCAAACCACCTGAACTCCAAATTTCTCGGTGATGAAATTTATCGCTTCCTCTTTGGTAACCCTATGGCTTTTCGGTATCGCCTTGGGTTGGCGTCGCCTGCGCCTGATTCTATACCCAGGCCGACAGAGCGTCGCGCATACGTCCAACCCGAAGAGGCCCACCTCGGGATCATAGGAGAGCCCAGGGATATCGATGTGTTCCTTGATGCCGAAAGCGAAGTTGCCCCCGTCGTCGAAACAACCTTTGTTAAGGTGGCGCTCGACTGCGTCGAATAACCGCTTCAGTGTTTTTACCGCCTCCTCGCCGCGCAGCGTGACCTTACAGCCCACGGGCTCGCCCCCCTTTATCCCCCACTCCCTTATCGTCTGTTTCGCCTGAGTTCGTGTTGGTTTTCGCCCCGTGATGCTCCCCAGCACCCGCTCGGCATTCGCGAGCTTGTCGCCACCCCCACCGATTCCTATATTGAGGGTAACTTTTTCAATCATGATTTCGCGCATCGAGTTCATGCTGTTGCCTCCTGTAGCGAGAAGGCTGGCTTTTCTTTTCCGACGACGAATACGTAATGTTCGGGAGCTTGGAAAGTCTCGCCACCGGCCTCGAGGGTCACGATGTTTGGATGTGTGCCTTCGACCAGCTTGACATCGGTTATGGTGCCGACCTTGCTCACGTTTTTCCCACCGGTGATCAATGCCGTGGCACCCTTCTCGAACGGAAATCGCTCGAGCACCTTGAGCTCGGGCAGGCCAAGCTTTACCCCATCACCCAGCCTGAATTCATCGAAATCGCCGACGAGCGTCTTGCCGTCATGAAAGGAGAGCTGGACCCGCTTGCCCCGCACGATGTCCTTACGCAGGATTTTGCAAAGCTTCGAAGATGTCTCGGCTTGGTCTATCTCGCGAAGGGTCAAGCGGCCCCGGTGGTCCAAAAGCACACGATAGTTTCGGTTCAAGGCCGGGAGCTGCACCACGTCCATCAGGCCAGCTGGGAACTTTGGGTTTCGTCTCACCCTGCCGTCCACAAGCACTTGCCCTCCAGCGAGAATTCTATCTGCTTCCCGAGCACTTCGGGCAAGCGAGAGGTAATCCCTCAGGAGCAGCCGGAGCGGTAGGGAGCCCTCGCGAGGATGGGGACCGGGTGAGGGCTTCACCATCCAAGGGAAGGACTTGCGCGGAAGCTTCAGTGCCCGCGGCGCCGCGTAGCGTTTCAGGTGCCTACTTTGTCCCTTTTTCGCCACTTTTAGACCTCCTCTCAAGCACCTTGTCGCGCTCCTTGTCCGAGGCGAGCTTTATCAGCACGACGTTCGAGGGCACGACTGGCATGGGGACCTGAGTTCCATCGGCCTTTGTCGTCGTAGCCCCCTGAATTTGGATGCGGCGGAGCTTGGTCTCAACCTCGAGAACGTCGCCCTCGAGCTTCTTGAAGTCTCCGCGCATGATCCGCACCCTGTCCCCCTTCCGCACCGGCAGGGAACGCGTTTTGTACTTTCCCCGAAGCTCGCGGCTGAGGGGTGCGGAGAGGAATCGGTGCCTCCGGTGCAAGGGCGCGGCATAGAGCGCCAAGTGTTGTTTTCTGGGTAGTTTGCTGACCATTTTTCACACCACGGTGGAAGCTATCCCAGCGACTCGCGGCCACCGCTCGGCAGCCTCACGGGCCATGGGACCCTTTATCTCCGAGCCGCGGGGGGCCCCCTCGGGGGTTATCAGGGCGGCCGCGTTGTCATCAAATTTTATACGCATGCCGTCGGTGCGGCGGTACTCCTTGCGCTGCCGGATGACGATCGCGCGGACGATCTGTTTTCGAAGCTCGGGCGTGCCCCTCTTCACCGATGCGATGATGTGATCGCCCACACCGGCCTTGGCCATGCGCCTGCGCCTGCCATGGTAACCGGCGACGTTCACGATCTGCAGCTCCTTGGCCCCTGTGTTGTCGGCGCAGATGAGGCGCGCCCCGATCGGCAGTGCCCGTATGGGTGCCACAGCGGCCACGCCTATCGAAATGCCAATACCTTTCTTCCCCATACTAAGCCCCCAGCTCCTGCACGCCGACGAACGATTTGGTCTTCCTCAAGTTATCCTACCTATCCCCTATTGGGAGGCACTGATATTTAATTAAGGATTTCGAACAGTTCTGCAGGGTGAACAGGGTTCTTGAAGAAGTGAACGCGCATGAAACTTAATTAATTAGCCGTTCTGGTCCACATTTAATTGAGCGTGAAGGGGGTCTCGGAAATGAGAGGAATCACGACCGTCGGAGCTGTCTGTTTCCTTCTGCTAGTGTTTTTGGTGCCCACCACGAGCGCGGGTTCCAGCCCCACCATTTATTACGTGAGCACCTCCGGGAGCGATGCGAACGATGGCCTCTCTTGGGGGGGAGCGTTCGCGACCATCCAGCGCGCGGTGAACATCGCCTCGCCGGGGGACACAATCATCGTGGGAGACGGCACATATGTTGAGAACGTGACAGTGAACAAAGAAAACTTGATGATACTATCAGAGAACGGTGCCACCAAAACCGTGATGCAGACGCCAGGTCCGTATAAGTCGGTTTTTGAAGTAACTGTAAATAATGTAACAATAAGTGGGTTTACCGTCAAGAATACAATCGAATTTCATCCAGAAGACCCCCGGATTAGTTATATCAGAATTCCGGTAGCCGGGATACTGCTGTCCCAAGTAAATAATTGCGACATTTCAAATAATATCGCCGAGAACAACAGTAATGGCATTTACTTGTATCTTTCGAGCAATAACACCCTGAGGAACAACATTGTCAAGAACAATGGGAATGGCATTCTACTAGAGCGCTCAGACAATAGCGCTCTCGAGAACAACACCGTCGAGAATAACAGCATCGGCATCTGGTTGGTGTATTCGAACAATAACGCTCTGAGAAACAATATTTTTGTAAACGACGGTCTCTGGGTTTCGGAGTCCTACGGAAACTTCGTGGAGAATAATACGGTAAATGGTAAGCCCCTCGTCTATCTCGAAAATGAATCAGATAGCATGATTGCAAGTGCCGGGCAAGTCGTGCTCGTGGGATGCGATAACATCACGGTGAAGGGCTTGGACTTATCTAACACGAGCATCGGCGTGGAACTTCTGGGAACCGACGATAGCGAGATAATAAATAACAACGTTTCGAGTAACTTGTACGGCATTTACTTGTATAATTCGAGTAATAATACTCTGAAGAATAACACTGCCGAGAACAACCAGTACGGCGTCTGGTTGTATGCCTGGCCGGGTGAATTAGATAATAACACTCTCGAGAACAACACCGTCGAGAATAACGATGTCGGCATATGTGTGCATAATTCGAGTAATAACACTCTGAAGAATAATGTCGTCGAGAACAACATGCGCGGCATTTACTTGCTGTCTGGTTCAAGCAACAACACGTTTGAAAACAACAATATTTTGAGGAACATCAACGGTATCTACTTAGATTTCTCATTCAACAATGTTGCTTACTTTAATAACATCGTCTGGAACTCGGAGTACGGAGTGTTTAACGAGAGCGGAGACGCCCTTCACGCCGAGAACAACTGGTGGGGCGACCCGAGCGGACCCAGCGGTGCAGGGCCCGGAATGGGCGACGCCGTGAGCGAGTACGTCTACTACGAGCTCTGGCTAGACGCCCCGGTAGGCGCATACGGAGTGTCGGTCCGGATCTCGCCAGCATCCAGATCCGGAAAACCCGGAGAAACGCTCACTTACACGGTAACGGTTTCAAACACTGGGGCCGAAAACGATACGTATAGCCTTGAGGTTGTGGATAACGCTGGCTGGGGACCGATGCTATCGGAGAACTCCCTGACGATTGCGGCAGGTGCCTGGGATAACGTGACCTTAAACTTAACCATCCCAGACAATGTAGCCAGCGGCGATCAAACGGTTGTGACCGTGACCGCTATCTCGCGAGGAGTTCCAATTGTGAGCGACTCAGCTAACTGCATAGCCGCTGCAGAGGTTGTAGGAGCGCCGCCGCCCGAAATTCCTTGGGTGTACATAGGAGTGGCAATTATCATCCTAGTTACAATCTCCGCTGCGTTGGTCAGGTGGTTGTGGAAAGGGGCCATGCCGAAAGCTGTTAGGTTATTTCAATTGAGAATGTAAAAGTCAAAAATTCGGCGAAACAAACTTTCAGCTTCTATTAAACTTCATTTCATTTTAGTGACATTTATACCATCACTAACGAGGCAACAAACGGGATTCAAGTATGAGCTACCGAGGTTAGTGCTTATCTTCTTTGAGGTACAACACCAAATATTCCAGTATTAAATTAGTAATTAGCGTTTGAATCCTGACTGATTTTAGGAAATAAATGAACGAAAACTGGGAGCTCTACAAAATCGGTAATCGCCCCCTTGTTCTTGCCTAATATCGGCGTTATAATTGCTCGATTCTTGCCCACCTTTAGCACATTAGTTCAAACGAAAATTTTTGAAGTCTTGGGGCATCAAATCAGAATCAAGCATGCCATGTCCATAACATTTGTTCTAGTTGGTCCCGTTATCAAGAGGTCCCCAAGCCCTTTGAAGAAGTTGTAAGAGTCGTTTCGCTCGAGATGGAGCACGGGGTCGAGTTTGAGGTCCCCCGCCCTTTCGAGGGTGAAGCTATCCGCGACAGCTCCGGCAGCATCGGTAGGACCGTCTATACCATCCGTGCTGAAGGAGGCTACGGTCGCGTTTTCTAAGCCCGATATCCCGATTGCGGCACTGAGCGCGAGCTCCTGATTGCGTCCGCCCATGCCCCCGCCTTTCACCGTCACCGTCGTCTCCCCTCCGGAAATCAGGAGAGCGGGTCTTGATAGGGGCTTGCTTGCTTCCATCACATCTCTCGCGATAGCGGCGAGATGCGCACCGACCTCCCGCGCCTCACCCTGCATGGTCTTGGTAAGTATCGACACATTGAGACCATGTGATTTTCCGACCGCAGCGGCAGCCCTGACCGCATCAGCGTTGCTCGCTATGATTTGGTGGATCGCATTCAGGAAATATTTCTCCCCGGGTTTTGGTGTTTCAGGTATCCCCCCTTCTGTCCCCAACTTCAGGCGTTCTAAAACGTTTCTCGGCACCTTCTCCATGAGCCCATATTTTTCAATCACTGCCAATGCATCCGCAAAGGTCGTCTGATCGGGATAGGTCGGCCCGCTAGCGATGGTGTCCAACCTATCGCCGACCACGTCAGAGATGAGCAGAGCGACGACCCTCGCGGGATGAGCTGCTTTGGTAAGCTGGCCGCCCTTTATCTCGGAGAGGTGTTTCCTGACGGCGTTCACCTCTTGGATGGTCGCCCCACTTTTGAGGAGCAATTGGGTCGTCTCCCTCAGTTCATCGAGGGAAATCCCCTCCGCAGGGAGAGTGATAAGGGCCGAGCCGCCCCCGCTCAAGAGACATACGACGAGGTCCCGAGGCTCGAGGCCGCTAACGAGATCGATCATCTCTTCTGCGCCCTTTACTCCCGCTTCGGTCGGGAGGGGGTGGCCGGCTTCGACGAGCTTGATTTTTCGCGTTCGATATCCCGATGCCGTGCCTTCGGGGACGTTGACCACACCGCTCGTGACCCTATCTCCAAAT
>DAOVGS010000007.1 GCA_030672285.1 Hadesarchaea archaeon
CATCCCTATCGGCGTATACGGGGTTGTACGATCCTCTCGCTCTGCCTCTGAGATATCTTGTTGTCAGACCATCGGGAGGCACGATCGCGGCTTTTGCCCCCATCTCAACCCCCATGTTGCACATCGTCATCCTTCCCGCCACGCTTATGTTACGCATGCCTCCCCCAACGAATTCTACCGAGCGATAGGTCTCGCCATCCGCCCCGACTTCACCAATTATCTTCAATATTAGATCCTTTGACGTGACGCGTTTCGGCAGCCTGCCTTCAATTGTCATCCTAACGCTTTCGGGCACGCGAAACCAAAGCTTGCCCTTGGTGAAGACCGCAACCATGTCGGTGGAGCCGATGCCGGTGGCGAAGCACCCGAATGCGCCGTAGGTGGTGGTGTGGGAGTCGGTGCCCACGATAAGGCGTCCCGGCAGCGCAAAGCCCTTTTCGGGTAAAACTTGGTGGCAGATACCTTCGAAGATATCGTAAAAATCAGGAATTTTATGCTTGGCCGCAAACTCGCGGAGCATGATATGATTCAGTGCCGCATCGATTGAGTTCGCCGGAACCTGATGGTCAAATACGATGACGATTTTGTTAGGGTTCCAGACCTTCTTGGTGCCAAGCTCGCGTAAGCCCTCCACGACCATCGGGCCTTCGATATCGTGGGTCATCGCCACATCTATCGACGCTTCGACAATTTCTCCCGGGCTAACCCGTTTACGGCCTGAAGCTCGGGCAAGGATTTTCTCTGCAATCGTCATGCCCACCGTATCACCTGCGGATGGCGCCCTCGGCTGCAGAACTCACAACGCGTTGGTAAAGTTCCAGATAACCTTTCTTGGCGCGGGGCTCCGGGGGCTTGAAGCGGGCCAGCTTTTCCTTGAGCTCTGGGCTGGGCACGAGCAGCTCGAGCCTGCGCCGCCTGATGTCGAGCAAAATTTTATCACCCTCACGCACCACGGCTATCGGTCCCCCCTCGGCCGCCTCCGGTGAGACGTGGCCGATGCAGGCGCCGCGCGTTCCCCCCGAGAAGCGTCCGTCCGTCACGAGGGCAACCGATTCGAGCAGGCCCATCCCAGCTATGGCAGCGGTCGGGGCGAGCATCTCCCGCATGCCCGGGCCACCCTTCGGACCTTCGTATCGAATCACGATCACATCACCACGCTTGATTCGCCCGCCCAAGATTGCCTTGACCACATCCTCCTCCCGATCGAACACCCTTGCCGGCCCACGGTGGTGGAGCATGCGCGGCTTCACGCCCGCATATTTGACCACTGCACCCTGGGGAGCGAGGCTGCCGTACAGGATCGCTATGCCCCCCTCGCGATGATACGGTTTGGTCAACGGCCTGATTACGTCAGAGCCGTTGGACCTCACGAACTTCAAATTCTCGCGGACTCGACGCCCGGTGGCGGTGAGCGGGCTCCCCCGGATCAACCTGCCGAGCCGCTTCATCACAGCGGGCACGCCACCTGCTCGCTCGAGGTCGAGCATCGTGTGGCTTCCCTCCGGCCGCAAGTTGCAGATGTAGGGCGTCCGCCGGCTGAGTCGATCGAATGTGTCCAAGCAGAGCTTCACCCCTGCCTCGTGAGCGATCGCTTGCAGGTGAAGCACGGTGTTGGTCGAGCCGCCTATGGCCATGTCGACGATGATCGCGTTCTCGAAAGCCGCACGCGTCATTATCCTGCGGGGCGTTATGCCCTGTCGCAGCAGCTTGACGACCTGCGCACCGCTTTGCTTTGCCAGCCTCTGCTTCTTCACATCGACGGCGTGGGCGGTTCCCATGCTCGGCAGCGACATTCCCAGCGCTTCGGTTAGGCATGCCATGGTGTTGGCGGTGAACAGGCCCGCGCAGGAGCCGCAACCCGGGCAACACCGATCTTCTATCTCCCTCGCCTCGCGCTCACTGAGCTTGCCTGCATTGACCGCTCCAACCGCTTCGAAAGCGCTTATGATGTCCAAAGGTTGCCCCCGCCACTCACCCGGCATCATCGGGCCACCTGTAATCATGATTGCTGGAATGTTGACCCGCGCGAGGGCCATGAGCATCCCCGGGACGATTTTGTCGCAACTCGCGATTGCAACCACGGCGTCGAAGCGATGGGCCTCAAGCATCAGCTCCACGCTGTCGGCCACGACCTCGCGCGAAGGGAGCGAGAAGCACATCCCCCTGTGCCCCTGCGCCAGCCCATCGCAGATCGCTATGGTGTTGAACTCGAAAGGCGTCGCCCCAGCCACGCGAACGCCAGCTGCAGCTGCTTCGCCCAGTTCTCGGAGGTGAAGGTGCCCTGGGACCACTTGGTTGTAAGAGTTTGCTATCGCGACGAACGGGCGCTCAATATCGGCGTCGGTCAAACCATCGGCTTTCAGGAGCGCGCGTCGGGGCAAACCTTCAAGACCAGAAACGACTTCTCGGCTACGGAGCTTCATCGGTCCAACCTCCCAGAAGGCTTCACCCTCGGGCTATATTTAATTTTCCGCGATGTAAAAACTCGTTCATCACTTCTCGATGCCGGCCCACTTGCGCAGATCTCGTCCGACCTTCGCGGCGAGGTGCTCCTTCGCCGCCTCGCGCATTTTCTGCAGGTTCGGATTTTTCGCCTGACTTTCCGCGACCCACTCCTTCGCAAATTTGCCGCTCTGGACATCCGCGAGGATCTTCTTCATCACCTCACGGGCACGTTCGTCGATCACCCACTTGCCCCTGGTCCTGCCACCGTACTCAGCGGTGTTGCTGACGGCCCTCATCATCCCCTCAATTCCATGCTCGTAAACGAGGTCGACGATTAACTTGAGTTCGTTGATGCACTCGAAGTACGCTATCTCCGGCTGATATCCCGCTTCAACCAAGGTTTCAAACCCGGCCTTCATCAGCTCCGAGACCCCGCCCACGAGTACGACCTGCTCCCCGAAGAGATCGGTCTCAACCTCCTCCTTGAACGTCGTCTCGACCACCCCGATTCGTGTTAGCCCAACCCCCTTCGCGAGCGCTAGGGCAAGCTGCTTCGCCTGACCACTCGCATCTTGGGCGACTGCGAGCAGCCCCGGTATCCCGGATCCCTCTTGATACATGCGCCTCAAAATCGCTCCGGGACCCTTCGGGGCGATCATGATCACGTCGACATCGGCGGGTGGAACAATTTGTTTGAAGTGGATGTTGAACCCGTGGCTGAAGCAGAGCGCCTTGCCGCGTTTCATGTGCGGGGTGACCTGCTCGCGGTAGACCTGCGCCTGGTACTCGTCGGGGATGAGCATGTGGACGATGTCGCCTCTGCTTGCGGCTTCGGCGATATCGTGGACCTCGAACCCGTCTGCCACGGCTTGCTCATAACTCGGGTCCCTTATGCTCCCGATGATGACCTTGCACCCAGAGTCGCGAAGGTTGTTGGATTGTGCCTGCCCTTGGTTGCCGTAGCCAATGATTGCTATGGTTTTGCCTTTGAGTACGCCCAAGTCAGCATCTTTATCGTAGTAGATCTTCGCCATGCTAACACCTCGCCTAACTCACCTCGCGCGACATAAGAACCTGCCCCGAGCGAGCGACTTCTTTTAACACTTTTGGGCCCAATGCCTTAATTGCCCGCTCAATCTCGTCGTGCTCTCCGCTGAGCTCGGCGATAACCACGTTACCCTTGGACTCGAGCACCTGACCGCCCGCCTGCTCGATCTGCTGTATCACCTGCAAGAGCTGCTTCTCGTCAAGCTTCCGGGTCTTGAGCAGCGCCACCTCCCGGACGATGCTTCGCTCGGGCTCAATCACCTCGACGTCCACGATGGGCTCTGAGCGGGAGAGCACCCTGCGCATCAGCTCGGCCATACGATCGTCCGCCTTGAACATCAGGATGATGCGCGCAAGCCCGGTAGGCTCGATTCCAACTGTGATCGAATCCAAGTTAATCTGGCGTCGGGTGAAGTCGCGCGTGATCCGCATCATCACCCCAGGGACGTTTTCGCAGAGCACGGAGAAGATTCGGATCTTCATGGGTTCACCTAGGTCAACATCTGATCGATTCGCCCTCCGGCTGGAACCATTGGCAACACGTGTTCATCGGGGTCGATCGGGATATCAAGCACCGCAGGCTTTCCACAGCGCAGAGCCTCGCGCAACTTTGGAGCCACCTCGCTCGGTTTTGCTGCGCGATTGCCCCATGCGCCGTAAGCCTCGGCGAGCTTCACGAAGTCGGGTACTTTGCCGAGGTCGGTGGCAGAGCGGCGCTTCCCGAAGAACATGTCTTGCCACTGCTTCACCATCCCCAAGTAGCGGTTGTTGAAGATGCAGGAGACGACGTTTATCTCGTTCTCCACGACCGTTGCCAGCTCCTGCGAGTTCATCAGGAAGCTCCCGTCCCCCGCGATGTTCACGACATCGCACTCCGGGCGTGCGACTTTC
>DAOVGS010000048.1 GCA_030672285.1 Hadesarchaea archaeon
AAATATGGGAAGAAAATGTTGTTTAACGACAAAGAGATTACGCTCAGAAAATTGAAAGAAAATAAATTTCAAGCAGTCACTGCTGGTTGGATCTATGATGGGGAAAAACTTCATGATTTAGGAGATACGAATGCTGTAACAAAAATTTATTCAAAAAGAAAAGCGATAATTTCCGAGATCTCAGATCAAAAAATGATCCTCAGCGGTGGTTTCCCAAATTATAGACTAAAGGTAGACAACACTATTGATTTAGACATCACGAGAGGAAATTATCTTGTGGATAAAGACGCATGTGGTGTATTTATACCCCCATTTGGCATGGCGTGGGTGGATGCGTTTTTAAATGCCAAAGGTACTGTACTTGGAAAAAATTTTAAAGGAACTGCACACCTACAAAAGGTAGTTGGGGTTACAATATTTGGATCCTTTCATTGGGGGAGAATAATTTTTCAAAACGGTTATTCAACCTCATTCTTTTGTCTTAAAACTAGAAAAAATTCAAAAAGATACTTTCGCAAATCTTTAGATTTCCACGATCATAGGAATAAAAAAATTATCAAATTTGATAATCCAACACTGAAAATATCAAAAAGGAGAGAAGGTGCGCAATGGATTGTTGAGGGACAAGACGATGGGAAATATCTTAGGATTGTATTAGAAACCTATGCAGCAAAACGATATACCATGAAGGGTTGTGGTTCACAAGTTTATATTGAATATGCTGTCGTGCCTAAAGAGTTTATTCTAAAAACTAAAAATCAAGTGATCAATTTAGATGATTTGGGTAAAGGAGTGGGGACATTCGAAGATGCGTATGGCTCGCCGATTTAAAAAAGTGCATGTTTTGTTTCAAGAACTTTAGTAATCTCATTTAATATCCTTTGTATTTTGTCTTTTACCTTTTCCCATGCTTTTTGGACAGGGACGGCTGTGTATAAATATTTAAGCCTTTTACCTTCCTTTACCTTTTTAATTATAAACCCTTCTTGGTCTAATCTTTTGATATATTTTCGTATTGTTCGTTCTGAAAGATTTAACTGTTTTTCAATTTGTTTTATGGTCAATGAAGTTTTCAATAAAAGATTGTAAATTTTAATTTCGACCGACTTAAAATCAAGAAAGCTCAAGATAACATTCAGTAATTCTATTGGTTTTTTTCTTTCCTTCAATACTTTTTCTATATCTGCGATATATTCTCTTTTTACCATGTTTTATGCTATGAATAAATTGATATTTAAATTTTCATATGTATGAACCGGCACTGTTTAGATAAAAATTTTAATCTCAATCACGATTTTGGAAAACCAACTAGCTTCATCATTGGTTGCAATACTTTTGCCCCATGTTTCCACATGTAATAAAACATAAAACCAAACATTGCGCCAGCTGCGTATAGCGGCCTGTACTGCGGGTGCCAAATGGCTATATTGTGTTGCCAGCATGTCGCAAAGAAATCCCACTGTAACTCTGTTAGATGGCGCAAGTCCATCTGCCTTGACGCCCTTAGTAAACAATCTTCCTCGGACGTGAAGAACAGCGGGACGTAGAATATTTTCGTCCCTTTTAGATCATCCACCAATTCCATCGTTGCAAGCGTGTCCTCAGTTGTTTCATCAGGTAATCCAGTCACCAAAGTTGCCAACGGGTAGATCCCATTATCATTAAAAATCCCAATTGCTTGCGTCACTATCTCCGGCCAATCCTTCACCTCAAGGGGCAACGCCTTCCCTTTCATGTGTTTCTCCATTAGTCTTACACTCCCTGTTTCGATTCCAACCTCGATAGAGGCAACTTTCTTTCCATTGTATGGCCAGCGTCCTTTTTCCACCAGCATAGGCGCAATTTCTTCAATTATTTTCTGATCATATACGACCGGGGAAAGGGCCGCGTGAGCTGGTTGTATGTACTCAACACCCGGAATTCTATCAATGGTTTCTATCAATTCAACTATGGCCTTTTTGTTGGGGATGAATCTCTCTTTGCATTTGTAAAGGAAAATATCGTCTGTCTGCAACACAATCATTCGGGAGCCTGCTCGAGCATTTAGCTCCGCTTCTTTCTTTATTCGTTCCAGTGGAAATGAGTATCTAGTTCTCATGGTAGGTGAGCAGAACTGACATCCCTTGCCACATCCTCGTGTGATCTCAACCACTCCAAACAGTGACGGCTTTGTTATCAGCGGGATTTCTTCCATTTTCGGTTTTTCAGTTTGGACAATTTTTGGAAGTGGCTCACCTTGTACCGCTTTTCTGAAGATCTCTGCGGCAGCACGATCTCCTTCACCAATCACCACAGTGTCTATCCCATAAGCATCCTGCATATTTCCTCGGATTATCTGCCAGGAGCCGGATCCACCCACGATGATTTTTGATCCATATTTTCTCATGATTGGATTATTCATCAGTTCCCTGAATTCCGCCGCCGAGATTGGCTCCCTGCCAAAACCTACTAGCGATGTGTAAGTTCTGCTGACGAAGCCTATGCCCAGCGGATCCATGGTCGAAATGCCGATGGCTTTTGTTTCTGGTCCAACAAACTTGGGCAAATTTGAAGGAGTACATGTCACAACATTGGATTCACCGAATTCTCTCGCGAGCAATGCCTCGATCTTTCTCATGCCATAGGGAGCAAATGCTGCGGTGCTATCTCCGTTATCCTTTGTCGCGGGGTACAGATGCCATTTTAGAATCCGCTGTGGAACGATTTTTGATGGAAAGCCACCTGTAAATGAGATAAAAGGATTTAAACCAAAATCGCTCATCTCAATTGCGGAAGCGGTCAATACTATGGGTAGCTCCATCGAAATATCTCCATCATACCCTTTGAAACCCGTAATTCGACATGTTGTCACCTTCAGGTTGGGCTGTAGTTTATTTTGCATACGTATGTATTTATAAGTTATGCTGATTTTAATCTATACAGAAAGTGTGGATGTGATGAGAATGACGAAGAAGCTCAACAACTCGATTGCCGAGATTTCAGACATTTTGGGTATAAGTGCTACGGGCAGGATGATCTTGAACTCTTTGGTAAGAACTAAGAAGAAACTCTCCGTATCCGAGATTACCGCGAGGATCAAGAGGTCGGAGAGGTCCGTAAGAGCGCAGTTAAAGGTCCTTACCAAGTTAGAACTTGTCAAAAGGAGAATAACAATCACAAAAAAGGGCAGGCTCGCTTATCGATACTTTGCACCTCGGATAAATGAGTTGGCTAAGTCAGTGGAGAAGGAAACGCTTAGGCGACTGCGTAGGCTGGAAAGGTGCATGAAGGGGATTAAGGGAAGATGAACCCATTTGCCATGATCGGTTTATTCTTATCGGCATTTTGTTTCGGTTCCGTTGGCGGGACAGCCTACGCTGCAGCTCACGGATTATCGGAGTTCGCGACAATTTTCATTCTTTGTTTGATGAACGCTGCGATTGTTCTGATATGGTTCGGAATTTTTGGGGCCGTTAATAGCCGTCTATCGAATCTCCTTAGGCACAAAAGAAAGGATCTCAGAAAAACAAAATTGACGGGCATGTTGACACTAACGGGTTTCACGTTCATTTTTGGGAGCCTCTGGGCAACCATTGCCGTTTATGCCCTAAATCTCAAAAGAACCCCTGCGCTAATTTCGGTTACCACTGGTGCTGTTTTGGGCGGCGCTTTGTGGACGCTTGGCTCGCTTGGGATAATCTGGCTTTTGCCTAGTCCATGGATTTTATACGCTGTAGCAATTTGCATGACGGCTGCTATCGTTGCAAAAAAGGTGGTCGAAAATCAGGCCTTGGTCAGAGAGGTGATGAATAACTTAGTAAGGAGGCGTTTGTGAGGGGGTAAGAAGTTAACTGGAAGCAATTTTTGCATAAATTTCAAAAGGAATGGGGTGCACCGAGGTATTCAATGATTAGCTTGGTGGTGGAGGCACGCAAAAAATACCTTTTTGGAGTAGTATTGACAATAGCCCTCGTTACGGCGATTTTGGTATACCTATGTCCTCGAAATCACTTGGAGTATTTAGCACCAATAACCGCCCTAGCAATTTTACTCTGCACGCTCGTGGCGCTATTCATCTTGCCATCAATATTTGTTGCCCCTACAGAACTGCGAACAATCGAACAATGATAATGCGTCGCCAGTTTTGGTAATTCTTTTGTAAAGATTGCTTAATTATTTTTTATACATTACTAACACAATTTTCAAGCTAGACAACTCTCACCACTATTTCCGTTTCCAAAGTGCCCAGACGACGAGAACCGATGGCAGGATCACCAACGCTGCGACGAACGCGTAGAAAATCACGAGCGCGGTCAGCGTGCCAAATCGCCCTAGGGCCGGCATCCCCGAGAGCGAGAGCACCGCGAACACGCCTATCGTTGTTGCGGTTGCTGCAAGCATGGCTGTGCCAACGCTCATAACCGTTGCCCGGATCGCCTGTTGTGGTCCCAACTTCCGTCTTTCCTCCCTAAACCTGTGAGTCACATGAACAGCGTAATCAACCCCGAGCCCGACGATCAACGCGGAGATGCCCATTGTCAACACGTTGAGCGACCATCCGAGGGCCCTCAGCGTGCCGAACTCCCAGCTTAAAGTAAGCAGTAAAGGTAACAACGCAACTAATCCGAGCAATGGAGACCTGAAGAGCAGGGCAAGCACAATCAAACAGAGGATGATCGTCAGCACCGTGGAGTTCAGCATACCTGACATGATGCCGCCCAAAATGTCGCTGATTATCACCGATTCCCCCCCGACGGCTGGCTCGCCGTCTATGCTCAGGTCTAGAGTTTCGCCGGTGTGTTCTGTTACATGAAATCGAACTATTTTAGTTGCTTTCTCCATCTCCTTGTCAGTTTTCACGTCCACGAAGAAGTAAATCACGGCCTTACCGTTGTCGCTCAGGAGCCTTCCCTTCACGGTTGGATCAAGGTTTTCGATTATTGCCGCGAGAATATCCTCATTTTCCGGAATCTGCCCCCCTGCTGCAAGTGAGACCACGTCGGCCAAACTCGAAGAGCCCGTGATGAGACTTTGTTCAGGGTTATTCTCATCAGAAAGCACGGAGTTCTCTAGAGTGAGCATCTCCTGCAAACCCTGTGGGCTCGTGACATCTCCACCCGCGAGGACGAAGATAGTCGATTGTCCACCGAATTGTTCCCTTATCTCATTTAATGTGACCACCGATTCAACATCATTTGGCAGAAAAGTCTCGAATGACATTGTCGACGATATCCCAACCGCCGAAAGCGCACATATCGCGGTCACCAGCGCGGCGATGAGCACAATTAGCTTTCCGTGGCGCTCGGCGCCGATGGCGGCTGCCGACAAAACCTTATCGACTTTTTTTCCTCGCCTCACCACGATCGCTCTTATCTTCTTCGCTCCTCGCCTATCTCTGATCACGAGCACCGCGGGTAAAAACGCAAGCGCGAGAATAAACATGAATAAAATTCCTAGCGCGGCGAATGCTCCAAGAGTTCTAATCGGTGACAGATTGGAGGTCATGAATGAGCCGAAGCCGATCATAGTCGTGAGTGCCGCAATGGAGATCGCAACCCCGACCGTCGTAGTGGAGGTCAGGATAGCCTTCTTCACGCGTTGGCCTTTCCCCCGTTCCTCGTAGTACCGATTGAGCATGTGAACGGAGTAATCTATGCCCAAGCCGAGGAGGAGGGGCACCAGCGCAACGTGCACCATGGTGAACTCCAGCCCGAGGTAACCCATCGCCCCCACCGCCCACATCGAGCCGAAACCGACGATCAGGAGCGGGATAACGATGTCGGAGGGGCGTTTGAAGACCAAGAAGAGGATGACCGCCACAAGCAGAATTGCGGCAGGGATCAGCACGCTGTTGTCCCGATTCATCATCCCATAAATATCCTCATAGAGAATGATGTCGCCAGTTACTCTTGCCTGCAGATTTTCATTTACAGCATTGAAGTTATCCACATGCTCGCGCAGGGCACTCGTAACTTTAGTTCGCTCGTCTTCTGAGAGTTCCCCACTCACGGAAACGTTGATAAGGGCGGCCTTTTGATCAGCGGTGATGAGCTTTCCCACCGCCCTCTCCGCCACTTCGGGTTGCGCCAACATAGATTGGACGCTCGCTTCAAGCTGAGGGTCTGGGGGGAGCACGCCACCGCTCGCCTGCAAGATAAGCGGGATGATGTAGTCGGTATATACATCCACCTGAGTGACAACATTTTGCAACTCCGGATTCGTTTGCAATGAATTTTCTAGTTCGAGAATTGCATGAATTGCCCCCGCCCGTGTGACATTGTCGCCCTCGATCAATATCGGCGCATACGACACGCGGCCGAACTCGCTCTCGAACTCAAGCTTCGCTTTAATTGAGGGATATTCCTCAGGTAGGAATTTGTCGAACTCAGTAGTCATTGAGAGTTTGGTGACCCCGTAAGCCATGAAGCCGCTGACAATAAGCACGGCTAGAAGAACGAGGTAAGGCCTTCGTTCGACCGCTCCCGCCACCTTCTCTATCATCCTTGTGCCTCCACCCACGACTCAACCACTAGAACAACGTATTAAAACCATCGGAAAAGATTAACTCCACCGCGTCGAAATCAGGTTGGTGGTGGGATTGAAAGTAGCTCTCATCGGCTGCGGCGCGATAAGCTCGGTGTTAGTTCAAGCCATCGACGAAGGACGGGCTGGCGAAGCCGAACTCGCCTGGCTCTACGACCTGAAGCCCGAGAAATCCGAGGCGCTGGCTAAAAAGCTTCGCTCAAAACCGCGGATAGCGAGGAGCGTGGCGGAGATCTACGCCGACAAAACCGTGGGCTTAGTCATCGAGGCAGCCTCCCAGCTGGCAGTAGAGCAGTACTCGCTCGACATCCTTCGCTCAGGTAAAGATTTGATGGTGATGAGCGTGGGCGCATTTGCGGACGAAAAGCTGTTGGAGGGAGTGTGCAGCGCGGCCGAGCAAAGCGGTCGCAGAATCTACATCCCATCGGGTGCCGTGTTGGGCATCGATGGTGTGAAATCAGCAATGGTGGGGGGCATCGAAGAGGCGATCCTCACGACACGAAAACCACCGAATGCATTGATTTATAGTGCATACTTGAGCGAGCGCGGCATCGACCTAACTGGATTGAAGGAGCCGCGGGTCATCTTCGAGGGTTCGGCTCACGAAGCGGTTAAAGCATTTCCCAAGAGCGTGAACGTCGCCGCGACACTGAGTTTGGCAGGCATAGGCCTCGACAAGACCAAGGTGCGCATCATCGCTGATCCATCGCTCGATCGAAACATCCACGAAATCCGCGTCCGTGGCAAAGCTGGTGAGTTCGTTATCGAAGCGCGGAATGTGCCATTTCCGGATACCCCCAAGACAAGCTACTTGGCAGCACTTTCAGCGATCAGGACCCTTCGCGGTATAACAGAAGCCGTTCGCATCGGGACCTAGTTCAAAAGGAATAAATGTAGGTGGGGGAGTATCTCTACAAGCCGAGTGGTCGCCATGAATTCGAAGAATCTTGAAGATAAAATAAAGAAGCTGAAGGAAAAGGAAAAGGCCATAATTCTGGCCCACAACTATCAGAGGCCAGAGGTTCAGCTCATAGCAGATTACCTCGGGGATTCGTTGGACTTGGCAAGGCGCTCCACCATGATGGACTGTAAACTAATCGTGTTTGCAGGGGTGAGCTTCATGGCTGAGATGGCAGCAATACTAAATCCTGAAAGGACCGTTCTCATGCCCGACCTCACGGCAGGCTGTCCATTGGCCGAACAGCTCCCAGCGCAGGCGGTGCGCCGGGCCAAGCGAAAACACCCGAACGCCGTTGTGGTGCTGTACGTCAACACGCTCGCCAAGGCTAAGGCACAAGCGGACGTTTGCTGCACTTCTGCAAATGCCGCACAGATAATAAACGCGCTCGATGAGGAGGAGGTGCTCTTTGGACCGGACCGTAACCTAGCCTGGTATGCACAACAGCGAAGTGACAAGCGTATCATTCCTCTCCCAGAACACGGGTACTGTTACGTACACCGCATGTTCCGAGCCGATGATATCGCGCGTCTTAAGAAGAAATATTCGGATGCCGAGGTGCTCGTACACCCCGAGTGTGACCCAGGGGTTCAGCAGCTCGCGAGCCACATATGTAGCACGAGTCAGATGATGATCCGTGCCAAGGCCTCGCCAGCCAAACGATTCATCATCGGTACTGAAGTTGGGATGGTTGAGCGATTGAGGCGTGAATTTCCCAACAAAGAATTTATCCCTGCGCTTGAAACGGCTATCTGCGAGGACATGAAAAAGCACGCACTCGAAAAGATTTATCTCACGTTGCGCGATAAAAAAAATGTCATGCGGGTACGGCCACGAATCGCTGAGAGAGCCCGTGCTGCAATTGAGCGGATGCTGGAGCTCTCGGGGAGGGCTGCACGTGATTAGTACGGTTGCAAGGGAAAAAATCCGCGAGATGTTGGCGGAGGATATAGGCTTTGCGGACGTGACGAGTGAAGCCGTGGTGCCGGCGCGAGCCATCGCTAGAGCTGAAATCGTCACCAAGCAATCGGGTATCCTAGCTGGCGTCGATGAGGCAGCTTTCGTTTTTGAGGAGTTAGACGTTCATGTGAAGGCGGCAAAGGTAGAGGGAAAAACGATCAAAGCAGGAGATGTTTTGATGCGGCTCGAGGGCCAAGCTCGCAACGTCTTTGCGACAGAGCGGGTAGCTCTTAACCTGCTCATGCGAATGAGCGGAGTGGCAACGGCTACGCGGAAGATGCTCGAGCTAGCTAGGAAGGTCAACCCAAAGGTTGTCGTTGCAGCGACGCGCAAAACATTGCCCCGCTTTAGCTGCTTCGACAAGCGTGCGGTTAGAGTGGGGGGAGGCGACCCCCACCGCTTCAGGCTCGACGATTGTGTGTTGATCAAAAGCCCTCACGTCAAACTCGTCGGTTCGGTAAAGGAAGCGGTCAAGCGGGCGCGGCGAGCTAGCTTTACGAAGAAAATCGAAATCGAGGTGAGCAACGCGAAGGACGCGCTTGAGGCAGCTCGTTCGGGCGTGGATATCGTGATGTTCGACAACGTGCCGCCAGCCGGGGTCAAACGCGCGATTGAGCTGTTGAAGCGGGCTGGCTTGCGCGACCGGGTTTTGATCGAGGCGTCAGGAGGCATAGAACCAGCTAACGTCGCGAGCTACGCAGCTGCTGGCGTGGATATCGTGAGCTCTAGCTATATGACGTTTAAAGCTCCGGCCCTGGACATGAATTTAGAAATTTTGGGTAAGGGTTTTAAGCCCGCCGCTAGCAGAAAGAAGCGAAAATCGAGGTGACCCGATGGCAGAGCTCACACCTGCTGGCCAAAGGGCATACGATGCGCTTAAAAAGCTCGGCGCCACGAATCCGGATGCCCTCAGGACCGCCGACGATATCACGCGCACGGCTCGCCTGCCAAAGGGCATGACGAACAACGCGCTGATGGAGCTCGTCGCAAAGGGGTATGCAAGGCGGGTGGCGCGACAGAAGACCGCAGGCTACTACATCATGAAGTGACTAGCCGTGGCCGACCCGCTTCTAGAACCATTCACCAACTGTCTTGGCTCAGGTCATCACGGTTGGGTTCACATCCTCAAGCCTTTTATTCTAAGCTTTAATTCAGTAAAACGAAATTATTTTGATGAAGCGAATTGGAGTTGCAGAATTGCCCCTGCACGGTGGGAGATGTCCGCCATGGCTTTTCAGTCGCATGAGGAAGCTAGCTGGGAGCATCAGTGAGATCATCGTTTATGAGTACGGTAGACAGGAGTTCCTCCGCAGGCTAAGTGACCCCTTCTTCTTCCAAGCGCTGAGTTGTGTGCTGGGATATGATTGGCATAGCAGCGGCACCACTACGGTAACGATGGGAGCGCTCAAAGAAGCCTTAAAGCCGGAGGAACTCGGCATAGCGGTCTGTGGTGGAAAGGGCAAAGTTTCAAGGCGGGCACCAAGCGAGATCGAAAAACTTGCAGACATTTTTTCCTTGTCGAGCGGGAAAATTGAGGAGCTGAAGTATGCCAGCCGGATGGCCGCAAAGGTCGACAACACCTGCCTGCAGGATGGCTACCAGCTCTACCACCATGCTTTCGTGCTGAGCGAGGACGGCGATTGGGCGGTGGTGCAGCAGGGCATGCACGAGCGATTGGCGCGACGCTATCACTGGCTCTCCGAGGGCATCCGCAGTTTCGTCGAGGAGCCCCACACGGGCATCGCGGGTGATCGGCGGGAAGAGGTAGTGCTCGATATGACCGCGCGTGAGAGCGAGGAAACACGGAAGGCGAGCCTCGACCTCGTGCGCGACGACCCGAGGCGGTTAGGGGGCTACGTTCGAGAAGCCGAGCAGCGGTCGCTCGACGATTACCTGGCGCGCTCGCCGCAGGTGCTCACCCTCATGATGCCGACCCAGCACACGATCTCGGACCTCACCGAGCGAACGATGGCGGCGCTTCGCAAAGCCTACGAGCTCCAGCCCTCGAGCTACGAAGGGTTGGTGGCCATACGGGGGATCGGCCCAAAAGCCGTGAGGGCGCTCGCGCTGGTCTCGGACCTCATCTACGGGAAATCACCCTCCTGGCGAGACCCCGCCAAGTACAGTTTCGCACACGGTGGCAAAGATGGGGTGCCCTATCCGGTGGATAAACTAACTTACCAAAAAACCACAGAGATTCTAGAGGGCGCGATTCAGGAGGCCAAGCTCGAGCGGAAGGAGAGGCTCAACGCGATTCGCAGGCTGCATGAGTTCCTCTGATGAAGGTTTAAGAGCCGAAAAATCTAAATTTTAATCGGCCCCGCGGTAACTCAGTTTGGTAGAGTGGTCGGCTGTAGACCCAAGCCGAAACCGACATGTCGGGAGTTCAAAAGGGTGCCAAACCCGGAAATTCTCCCCCGCGGGACCACTTGAAAAAGCTTTTTTAATTCCAAAACCAATAACTAATCGGGCTGGCAGTCACAGCGGCGGGGAAACTCCGGCACTCATTCCGAACGCCGAAGATAAGCTCGCCAGCGATCTGGGCTGTACTATGTTCCGAGAGGACATGGGAACTTCAGGACGCTGCCAGCCCACTTGAGTAAGATTATTATTGGCGCGACTCAGTTTTATTTGGGCCCTGGTGGTGTAGCCCGGTCTAACATGTAGGCCTGTCGAGCCTACGCCTCGGGTTCAAATCCCGGCCAGGGCGCCTCTTTTTAGGGTACTGTTAACTTAAGTGGGTTTGAATAAGATCCCGCTGGACAAATCTAAATTTGAACGATGGTTGGGGCGATTTGATAGAGCTAGCAACAAGACATAAAGAAATTAATAAAGTTCAAAATTCTTAATTATCCATCCATAATCTTCAATGTTTTGTCCAATAATAAAGATCTAAGAACTGTCCATAAGGAACAATAGAGTCAGTTCCATATTCTTTTCGCGACACTTCCCTAAGAAAATCCACAACTTCAGGTTGTCGCTTTAAACTTTCCTGAAATCTCACCACAACCTTTTTCCACTTTGTAAAGCCCCAATAGTTATCACTTAATCCATGAATATTGAACCTTTGCATGCGCTCTCGCACTCTTGAATCAAAGGCTAATGTTTGCCCCCATAGAAACATCAAGGGCTTGGTCGTTCCCATAACTAAATAATATCCACTAAGGTTCTTTCCTTCACCTGTTTTAACACCGCCCAATTCATGCCAAATTAATTCCAACAGTTCATTGGGGATTTCGTTAAATTCTAATAAACTGTAGTTTCTAATTTGGTTGTAGGCATCACGTATTTTTTCAAGCGCGTCCTTTAATCTTTCAGCTAATTCAAGGAAACTATAAGGACGATTCCATTGCCATTTTTTGAGAGTCTGACTTAGCTTATCGTATGTTTCTTTTACATGCTTGGCATCAAGGATATGCTCGCTTTTGGTTTCTGTTCTAAGTTTCCACTTCCAAAATTCACAAAAGCTGTAAGGATAGGTTTCAAAATCCATTTTTCTAAAACATTGGAATCTAGATTTAAATTCCTCTATATTAACTAACATTATCCCTTCACCCCGATACTAAATCCTAGATCAGCATTAGGTCAAATAAGTTAACAGAACCCCTTTTGCACAAGCCTTAAATGCACTTCCGATGATTTTAAATAGCGAAAAGCATAAAAAGGAGAGTCTAGAGCCGCTTTCTGGGGGCCCGTAGCGCAGTCTGGCTAGCGCACCGGCCTTTTAAGCCGGGTGTCGAGGGTTCGAATCCCTCCGGGCCCGTTGCGAGGCGGCGTGTGGGGGGGAATGCATGTCAGTCGAGTTTGATGCTAGGCAGCACGTGCTTGTGCCAAAACACG
This sequence comes from Hadesarchaea archaeon, assembly GCA_030672285.1. GTDB lineage: Archaea > Hadarchaeota > Hadarchaeia > Hadarchaeales > Hadarchaeaceae > DG-33. The sequence continues at coordinate 12,281 of DAOVGS010000048.1, forward strand.
AGATCTTGTCGAAGGAGAAGGCGCGAGAGGTCCTTGAGCGTTACAAAATTTCTCCCCACCAGCTCCCCTTTATCATGAGCTCCGACCCCGTTGTCAAAGCCATCGACGCAAAACCGGGCGACATCCTCCAGGTCAGCCGCAACAGTCCAACCGCGGGTAGAGCTATCGTGTACAAGTACGTGATCGAGGAGTAGGATGTGTATGCAGGACACTTGGCCATTTGTCGAGGCTTTCTTCAAGGAAAAGGGGCTCGTGAGGCAGCATCTCGACTCCTACAACGATTTCATCGAGCATGGGATTCAGCAAGTGATCGACGAAATAAGCGGCATAGACCTCGACATAGAAGGCGTCAACGTCAAGTTTGGCCAGATAAGGGTGGGTAAGACCTCGGTCAAAGAAGCCGATGGCTCCCGCCCCGAAATATTTCCCGACGAGGCGAGGCTGCGCAACCTCAGCTACACCGCACCGATTTTCCTCGACATGAGCATCGTCAGGCGGGAAAGGAAAGAGCCCTCAGTTGAGGTGTACATTGGTGAGATGCCGGTGATGCTCAAGTCGAAGCTCTGCAGGCTGAGTGAGAAGAGCGAGGATGAACTGATAGCTTCCGGCGAGGACCCGCTCGACCCCGGAGGTTATTTCGTCGTCAATGGTTCGGAGCGCGTGATCGTCACCCAAGAGGATCTTGCGTCGAACTCAATCTTGGTCGAGCGCGATGAGCGCATGGGCACCGAGGTGGCGAAGGTCTTCTCAACCCAGCGCGGTTTTCGGGCGCTCGTCGTGGTCGAGCGAAAGCGCGATGGCCTGCTGCGCGTCTCGTTCCCAGCCGTTCCCGGACAGGTGCCGCTCGTGGTCCTGATGCGCGCCATGGGGCTCGAGAGCGACCGCGAAATCGTCGAAGCTGTTTCCGATGACCCAGAACTCGTCCGAGAACTCTTCGAGAACCTACATGAAGCAATCGAGGTAAAAACGCGCGAGGATGCGCTCGATTTAATAGGGAAGCGGGTGGCGATTGGGCAGACAAAGGAATACCGGCTGCAACGGGCCCAAGAGGTGCTGGATAGATACCTTTTACCTCATATAGGCGCCCACCCGCGCGACCGCATCGGCAAGGTGTACTATTTGGGCAGGATGGCTGAGCAGGTGATAGAACTTGCGCTCCGCCGGAGGGATGTAGATGACAAGGATCACTACGCGAACAAGCGGCTGAAGCTGGCGGGCGATTTGCTCGAAAACGTGTTCAGGCTGGCTTTCCTCAACCTCACCCGAGATATTAAATATCAGCTCGAGCGGGCAAATGCTAGGAATAGGGAGCTCAATGTCTGGACCGCGGCGCGCGCGGACGTGCTGACCGAGCGGGTTCGGCACGCCTTGGCCACGGGCAACTGGCCGGGTGGACGAACCGGGGTGAGCCAGCTCTTGGACCGGACGAACTATATCTCCGCCATCTCACACCTGCGCCGCGTCGTCTCCCCCCTGAGCAGGAGCCAGCCCCACTTTGAGGCACGCGACCTTCACCCAACGCACTGGGGAAAAATCTGCCCGTGCGAGACACCAGAGGGCCCAAACTGTGGGCTCGTGAAAAATCTCGCGTTGATGGCCGAGATCTCGACCGGGACCGAGGAGGGGAAAGTCGAGCGACTCTTGTACAAGCTCGGTGTCGTAAAAATCCAGAAAGGTAGCGAGCGCAAAGGCAGAGGCACCGCCTATATCAACGGGCGGTTAGTCGGTACAGTCGAAAACGAGAAAATGCTCGTGGAGGAACTCAGGCGACACCGTCGTAAGGGAAGCATCGACGAGCAAATCAACATAGCATATAGGGAGGACACAAACGAGGTGTGGATAAACACAGATGCCGGCCGGGTGCGCAGACCAGTAATCGTCGTCGAGGGTGGAAAATCCCTCCTGATCGATGAACACGTCGAGAAGATCAAGGGCGGTGAACTCACTTGGCGCGACTTAATTCGAGAAGGTATAATTGAGTACTTAGACGCCGAGGAGGAGGAAAACTCTTTCGTCGCAATCTCGCAAGAGGAACTGACGCCCGAACACACCCACTTGGAGCTTCACCAACTAGCGATCCTGGGAATAAGCGCCGCCCTCATTCCTTATGCCGAACATAATCAATCGCCACGGAATACCTACGGCGCGAACATGGCCAAACAAGCGCTCGGGGTTGGGGTAATCAATATCCACAACCGCGTGGATACGCGGAGTCACTTTTTGCATTACCCGCAAGTCCCACTTATACTAACCAAGGTGATGGACGCAGTCGGCTTCGACCGCAGGGCTGCCGGGCAGAACGTGGTGGTGGCAATTGCGACCTACGGCGGCTACAACATGGAGGATGCCCTCATCGTCAACAAAGATTCCATCGAACGCGGCTTGGGGCGAACGACATTTTACAGGGTCTACGAGGCCGAGGAAGGCCGGTATCCTGGAGGGCAAGAGGATAAATTCGAAATCCCAAGCGAAGAGATTCGGGGGTACGCCGACGCCAACCTCTACCGGAACCTCGGGGACGATGGGATAACTGAGGTTGAATCTGAAGTTCGTGGCGAGGATGTCTTGATCGGGCGAACCAGCCCGCCGAGATTCCTTGAGGAGATAGACGAGTTCGGCATCGCGGTCGAGCATGGACGTCGGGAAAGTTCGATGAGGGTCAGGCCCAGCGAGGGAGGGATTGTCGACATGGTCCTCGTGAGCACAACGTCGGAGGGAAACAAACTCGTGAGGGCTCGGGTCAGGGATTTGCGCATACCCGAGATCGGGGACAAGCTTGCGTCTAGACACGGTCAGAAGGGTGTCGTTGGAATCCTCCTTGACAGCGCGGACATGCCATTCACCGAAAGTGGAATAGTGCCTGATATCCTCATCAACCCGCACGCCATCCCCTCACGCATGTCGGTGGGGCAATTGCTGGAGATGATTGCCGGCAAGGTCGGGGCGATGGGGGGACAGCGGGTCGATGGCACACCGTTCAAGGGGGCGCCGGAAAAACAGCTGCGCGAGATGTTGCACGCTTACGGGTTCAAGCACACGGGCAAGGAGGTCATGTACAATGGAATCACGGGCGAGATGATCCCAACGGACATCTTCATCGGCGTCTGCTATTATCAAAAGCTGCACCATATGGTGGCGGACAAGATTCATGCTCGCGCTCGAGGGCCGGTACAGGTCCTGACCCATCAGCCGACCGAGGGTAGGGCGCGCGAGGGAGGGCTGCGCTTTGGCGAGATGGAACGCGACTGCTTGGTTGGCCATGGTGCAGCGATGCTGCTAAAGGAGCGCCTTCTGGAGGCCTCGGATAAGTACACCAGCCTAATCTGTGGCAAGTGCGGCAGCTTTGCGGTTTACGACAGGCGGCGAGATCGTACGTACTGCCCGGTTTGTGACGAGGATTCAGAGATCTACGGGGTGGAGATGTCCTACGCGTTCAAGTTACTCCTCGACGAGCTTAAGTCGATGTGCATGTCGCCGCACTTGCGGTTGAAGGATAGGGCCTAGGTGATAATCATGATGCGCATCCCCAAACTAATCGACCGCGTGGACTTCGGCCTGATGTCACCCGACGAGATACGTAAAGTATCGGTGACAAAAGTCATCACCGCCGACACCTACGATGAAGACGGCTACCCAATAGAGAGGGGACTCATGGATTCCCGCCTCGGCGTGGTTGACCCGGGCCTGAGGTGCCGAACCTGTGGCTCGCGGGCGGGCGATTGCCCAGGCCACTTCGGCCATGTCGAGCTGGCGCGCCCCGTCGTCCATGTGGGCTACATCGACAGCATCTACAACTGCCTTCGCGCGACGTGCAGAAAATGCGGCAGAATATTGTTACAGGAGCCAAAACTTGAGGAACATCGCAAGTGGATTGTGGAGATGAGGGAGGCTGGACAGAAATGGTGGGAGATGACAAATAAGATCGTCAAGAGCGCGTCCACCACGGAGAAGTGCCCCTACTGTGGTGAAAAACGGGTCTCACTGAAGCTTGAAAAACCCACCACATTTATCGAAGGTAAAAACCGTCTCACACCCAGCGATATACGGGAGAGGCTCGAGCGCATAACAGGTGATGACGCAGTACTGTTAGGGATAAACTCAAAAATTGCTAGGCCGGAGTGGATGGTCCTAACGGCTTTGCCCGTTTCCCCCGTGACCGTCAGACCGAGCATAACCCTTGAGTCTGGGGTACGATCCGAAGATGACCTTACCCACAAGCTAGTAGACATCATACGGATCAACCAGCGCTTGAGTGAAAACATCGAAGCTGGTGCTCCCCACCTGATTGTCGAGGACCTCTGGGAGCTGTTGCAGTATCACGTCACGACCTACTTCGACAACGGGATTTCCGGTATCCCCCCGGCACGGCACAGGTCGGGCCGTGTCCTGCGCACACTCGCCCAGCGCCTGCGCGGGAAAGAGGGACGCTTTCGGGGAAACCTCTCAGGCAAGCGCGTCGACTTCTCCGCACGCACGGTCGTCTCCCCGGACCCGAACATCAGCATCAACGAGATAGGCGTGCCCGAACATATCGCGAGGACCCTAAGCGTGCCTATTCGCGCGACCGAACACAACATTGAGGAGCTCCGCAACCTCATCCGCCGGGGGCCCGACATTTACCCGGGCGCGAATTGTATGATAAGCCCTGATAGTAAGCGCTACGACCTGCGCTATGCTGACTGTGAGGAACTAGCGAAAACCGTCGAGCCGGGATTCATCGTCGAACGGCACATGATGGACGGCGATGTCGTACTCTTTAACCGCCAACCCTCCCTCCACCGGATGTCGATAATGGCTCATGAAGTTAAGGTCCTGCCCGGACGCACGTTCAGGCTCAACCTAAGCGTCTGCCCGCCCTACAATGCCGACTTTGATGGCGACGAGATGAACGTGCACGCCCCCCAACGCGAGGAGGCCCAAGCTGAGGCCCGCATCCTAATGAAGGTCCAGGAGCAGATCATCTCGCCACGATTCGGGGGGCCAATCATAGGGGGCATCCAAGATCACATAACGGGCGCATATCTACTCACACGTAAAGACACGCTGCTGACGAGAGAACAAAGCCAACAGCTCTTGGCGACTGTGGGGATGTTTGTCGACCTGCCCAAGTCAGCGGTCAAAGAAAAGGGCGTTGAGTATTGGACCGGCAAACAGATTTTCAGCATGCTCTTTCCCAAGGAGCTGAATTTGTCGTTCAAGGCCAAGATATGTGAGAACTGCGCCCGCTGCCTGAAAGAGGAGTGCGAAATAGACGCGTACGTGGTCATACGGGATGGACAGTTACTCCATGGGGTTATGGACGCGCGGAGCTACAAGGCGCTTGACCGATGTGAAGTATTGGACAGAATCGTCAAAGATTACGGCACGACGGCTGCTCGGGAATTTTTAGATCGCGCCACAAAGCTCTCAATAGCTGCAGCCGTCATGCTCGGATTCACAACGAGCATCAACGACGAAGATATCCCTCCCGAGGCGAAGGAGCGGATAAACGAGGTGCTCGATGATGCGCAGGAGAAGGTAAACAAGCTGATCAATATTTATAACGCCGGAGAACTCGAACCATTGCCCGGGCGATCCCTCCGAGAGACGCTCGAGATGCGCATAATGGAAGTGCTCGCGGAGAGCAGGGACCGAGCAGGGGAAATCGCCGAGAAATATCTGGGCCTTGACAATCACGCCGTTATCATGGCTAGGACCGGTGCGCGGGGCAGCATGCTCAACCTCACGCAGATGGCTGCTTGCGTGGGACAGCAGTCCGTCCGGGGCGAACGCCTGAGCCGGGGCTACAGGAGGCGCACCCTACCTCATTTCAAGTTGGGGGACCTCGGCGCGGAAGCCCGAGGATTCGTAAGTTCCAGCTACAAAGACGGCCTCAAGCAACTTGAGTTCTTCTTCCACGCCATGGGTGGAAGGGAGGGCTTGGTCGACACCGCAGTTCGAACCGCGCAGAGCGGCTATATGCAACGCCGCCTGATCAACGCCCTCCAAGACCTTCGCGTCGAGTACGATGGAACGGTACGTGACGATCGCGGTGCAGTGGTGCAGTTCGTGTACGGCGAGGACGGCGTCGACCCGGCGCACAGCGACAATGGAAAAGCCGTCAACGTTGAAAAGATAATCGAACGAGTTGTGGGGGGCTAACGATGGTGGGCGTCTCTCCCGATACAATAAAGACCGAAGTTCGCAAGCTGGAGGAAGTGGTCCCCGAATCGGTGGTCAAGGAGCTGGAGGGGAGCTTGCTGCGTGTGGGCAGAGAGAGGGCGATAACACGCGAACAACTCGGCGAGATAATCGAAAGCGTGAAGCGGGCATACGTGAATGCAATGGTTGAACCCGGGGAGGCCGTTGGCACAATCGCTGCACAATCGATAGGCGAGCCCGGCACCCAGATGACGTTGCGGACCTTCCACTACGCAGGCGTAGCCGAGCTGAACGTAACGCTGGGGCTCCCTAGATTGATTGAAATCATTGATGCGAGGCGGACCCCCTCAGCCGCCCTAATGACGATCTATCTGAAGGAGAAGTACGCTAGAAGCAAGGAGAAAGCACGTGCGTTCGCCCAGAAGATTGAGATGACCACGGTCGAGGATGTCGTCCTACAAACCGAGACAGACCTCATCAACATAGTGTTCGTCCTCACCCTCGACCGTTCCCGTATGCAACGAAGGGAGCTAACTCCATCAAAGGTGGCCTCCACAATCAAGGGGGCGCTGAAGGCGGATGCGCTGATCGATGGCAATAAACTGCGCATAAAACCGACGACCCAGAGCTTGTCCGAGTTGCGTAGGCTCGCTACGAAGGTAAGGGCACTGCCGCTCCATGGCGTTAAGGGAATCAACCGGGTGGTCGTGAAGATGGAGGGCGATGAATATGTCGTCTATACGGAAGGTTCCAACTTCTCTGAAATCTTGATGTTGCCTGAAGTAGACTGGACGAGAACTGTGACCAATAACATCCACGAAATCGAGGCAGTTCTGGGCGTGGAGGCAGCGCGCAACGCGATAATCAACGAAGCGGTAAAAACGCTTGATGAACAAGGGCTCGATGTGGATGTAAGGCACATCATGCTGGTCGCCGACATGATGACTACATTGGGCACGATGAAACAGGTGGGTAGGCATGGAGTCAGTGGTGAAAAGACCAGTGTGCTCGCGCGGGCCTCGTTTGAGATCACGACCAAGCACCTTTTTGATGCGTGCGTTCACGGCGAGAGCGACAGGCTCAACGGTATAATCGAAAACATTATCGCGGGTCAGCCAATTCCGCTGGGCACCGGTTCAGTGGAGCTAGCGATGCGGAGGGAAGGGGAAGGTGGACGTAAATAAGGAGATAGGTCAAGCGGTCGACACCGGCAAGGTTATCTTGGGCACGGACAAATCTCTGAAGGCAATTAAGCTCGGGCAGGCCAAATTAGTGATCGTTTCATCGAACTGCCCGTCGGGAGTTTTAGCAGATATCAAGCGTTACGGTGAGTTGGCGAACATCCCAGTTCACATTTTCGGGAAAAATAGCGCGGAGCTGGGGGTTGCCTGCGGTAAACCGTTTTTGGTAAGTGTGCTCGCGGTTCTAGAGCCGGGGGACTCGAATATCCTCAGCTTGGGGGAAACGAGATGAGCATCAAACTCGGCGCCGACGAAATGCGCTACATCGCCCTCTTTGAAGGCTTGACGGGAGCTAGGATCCACGATTGTATAATCCACGAAAAGGGGGATATACTCACCTTCGTCGTGAAAGCGGGGGATATCGGCCTCACCATAGGAAAGGGCGGGAATAAGATCCGGAGGGCAAAGCAGGTGATCGGGAAAAACATCGAAGTCGTTGAGCACTCCACAGACCCGGTGGAGTTCGTGAAAAATGCCTTGATGCCCGCGAAAGTCAGGAGGGTTAACATCGTCGAACGCGAGGGCAAGAAAATCGCGTTGATAGATGTCGAGGAACAAGACCGGGGAATAGCCGTCGGACGAGGAGGCAAGAAGATTCAACGTGCAAAGAAACTCGTCCTCCGCCACCACGGGATTCGAGACATTTCATTTGTTTGATTTTTAAGGTTTGAAGGGGAGTACTCTTTTAGGTGGTTAATATGGGCAAGGGCTCTAGAGGGGAGTTTGCGGCTCGGAAGCTGAGCTCCCGACAACAGCGGTTCAGATGGAAGAGCGCCGGGTACAAGCGGCGGGTGCTCAGGCTGGACGAAAAAGCTGACCCCCTTGAAGGGTCGCCGCAGGGCAGGGGAATCGTCCTAGAAAAGGTTGGGGTCGAAGCCAAGCAGCCAAACTCCGCGATTCGAAAATGCGTACGTGTCCAGATTATCAAGAATGGTCGCCAGGTCACCGCCTTTACCCCGGGGGATGGTGCAATTGGGTTCATCGATGAGCACGACGAAGTCATTATCGAGGGGATAGGGGGCGCGAAAGGTGGTTCGTACGGCGATATCCCCGGCGTTCGCTACAAGGTGATCAAAGTAAACGATGTCTCGCTGATTGAACTCGTGAAGGGGCGCAAGGAGAAGCCTGCGCGGTGATTGGGTGGCATCCAAGTACTTCGACAAATGGTCGGTCGATGATATCGTGATGGAAGATCAAGGGCTGAAGCATTACATCCGGCTGGAGCCAAGCACGATCCTGCACGGCGGCGGAAGACATTCCCGTAAACAATTTGGAAAAGCTGACGCGCCAATCGTCGAGCGGCTGATGAATAAGATCATGCGCTCGGGGCCGGGCGTGAGGAAGCTCAGGGGCAAGCTAATCCGCGATGCCGGAGCCTGCGGCAAAAAATACAAAGCATATAACATCGTGCGCAAGTCATTTGAAATTGTCGAGGAGCGGGCGAAGAAAAATCCGATTCAAGTTTTGGTCGATGCTATACAGAATTCAGCTCCCCGCGAAGAAACGACCCGGATAAGCTATGGTGGGATAACCTACTACGTCGCCGTCGATGCCTCCCCACAGCGAAGGCTCGACACCGCGCTCAAGAACCTCGCAGACGGGGGCTTCGTGGCCTCCTTCGCGAACAAGAAGCCAATCGAGGAATGCCTGGCCGAGGAGCTGATCATGGCAGCGAACAACGACACGAAAAGCTTCGCCGTGGCTCGCAAGGAGGAGTCCGAGCGGATAGCCAAGGGGGCACGGTAGCGCAAGGCTTTTTATGCCCATCATCGAATTGAAAATAGCTGAAGATAGGAGGAGGTATGAATGGCGAAACCGCACTTGAACCTGATAACGATCGGGCACGTGGATCACGGTAAGTCCACGTTGATAGGTAGGATGTTCTACGAGAAGGGATTGGTGAAGGAGGAGGACCTAAAGAAGTTCGAGGCGATGGGGGACAAGGGTAAGACCTTCAAGTTCGCCTGGATTATGGACGCCCTCAAGGAGGAGCGCGAGCGGGGGCTTACCATCGACCTCGCACACAAGAAACTTGAAACTGACAAGTATTACTTCACCGTCATCGACGCCCCAGGGCACCGGGACTTCGTCAAGAACATGATTACGGGGGCTAGCCAAGCTGATGCTGCGGTGCTCGTGGTCGCGGCGGACGACGGCATCATGCCTCAGACACGGGAACACGCGGCGCTCGCCTTCACGCTGGGGGTTGGGCAGCTGGTGGTCGTCATAAACAAGATGGACCTCGTTGGCTACAAGGAGGACTTGTTCAACAAGCTCAAGACCGAAGTGATCGACCTGCTGAAGACGGTCGGCTACAAGAACCCTGAAAAATTCCCATTCGTGCCGACCTCGGCGTTTCACGGTGACAACGTTGCCAAGCCCAGCGACAAGATGAAGTGGTATACTAAGACAGTTTTCCACCCATCACTGGATGCCTTCACCGTGCCTGAGAAGCCAATCGACAAGCCGCTCCGACTGCCCGTGCAAGATGTGTACTCAATCACCGGCGTGGGGACCGTGCCGGTCGGAAGGATTGAAACGGGTGTGCTCAAGACTGGCGAGACCATCATCTTCGAGCCGGCCGGGGTGAGCGGCGAGGTCAAGTCAATCGAGATGCACCACGAGATGATACCCCAGGCCGAACCTGGAGACAACATAGGCTTCAACGTTCGGGGCATCGAGAGGACTGCTATAAGACGGGGCGACGTCGCAGGGCACCCGAAGGCACCACCGACCGTGGTCAAGGAGTTCACCGCGCGAATTGCCGTCCTGCAGCACCCGACGGCGGTAACTGCCGGCTACACCCCAGTTTTCCACTCCCACACGACTCAAGTGGCGTGCACCATTTCGGAGATCACCCAGAAGCTCGACCCGAAGTCCGGCGAAGTAATCCAGGAGAAGCCGGAGTTCATAAAGAAGGGGGACATGGCGACGATCAAGGTGACGCCCACCAAGCCCATGGTAATTGAGAAGGCGGGCGACCTCCCGCAGCTGAGCCGCTTCGCCGTGCGCGACATGGGCATGACCATCGCCGCAGGGGTCTGCATCGACCTGACGCCAGCGAAATAGTCCCAAGTCTTTTATCATCCCCTCCCTCTAGGTAGGATGAGGGGTACCTCTGCAGAAGGCACGCATAAAGCTCTCAAGCACCGACCCGAAAAAGCTCGACGAGGTCTGCAAGCAGCTCGTTGGAATAGCGGAGCGGGTCGGCGTCGATTACACGGGGCCCGTCCCCCTCCCCACGCGCAGGATAGTTGTGCCCACGAGAAAATCGCCCGATGGTGAGGGAACGGCGACATGGGACCGGTGGGAGCTGCGCGTGCACAAGCGCTTGATCGACATGCAGGCCGACGAGCGGGCGATGCGGCAGATCATGCGCATCCAGGTGCCCGAAGAGGTCGCGATCGAGATCGAGCTCAAGACCTAGTTTTTGAATAGCGTTAATTAGTGAAAAAAGTACTCTCATTTGGTGCCGGGGTAGCCAAGCTAGGTAAGGCGCCGGATTTGAGATCCGGTGGCCCTTTGGGCCTCGAGGGTTCGAATCCCTTCCCCGGCGCCAGGTGATGGGATGAAGCGTTTCGAGTGGGTTGAGCATCCTTCGGACGTGGGCTTTCGCGCGTATGGACGTGACCTAGCTGAGGCATTCGAGAATGCTGCACTAGCATTTTTTGAAGTCATGATCGACACTGGTAAAGTAGAACCTCGCAAGGAAGTCAAGGTCGAGCTCGAGGCGGAGGACGAAAAAGCACTGCTCTACGACTGGCTCGAGAGATTTTTGTACCTGCACGATGCCCAAGGACTCGTGATGTCGAAATTCAAGGTTGAGGACCTCTCCCGCTCCAAGACCGGACTCAAGCTCAAGGCACGAGCATGGGGCGAGCGCTTCGACCCGGCCAAGCACGAGCCCAAGGTTGGGGTCAAGGCCATAACTTATCACATGATGGAGATCGAGCGCGGGCGAGGGCGCTGCTCGGTGCAAGCGGTCGTCGACATTTGAAAATCGTGCGTTTTTCGGACCAAAAGATAATTAACGATACAATCACCTGTTAGTTTAAGGTGTAAAATGGTGTGGACGGGAAAAATTAAGCAAATTGACGATGTACGATGGGAGATCCCTCAGGACCACAAGCGCGGCATGCGGGTGCCGGTACGAATCTATGCGGATGCGGATCTGCTTAACGAGATGAGAAGGGACATGACGCTTGAGCAGGCCACGAACGTGTCTTTCCTCCAGGGTATCTACAAATATTCTATCGCACTGCCCGATGGGCACCAGGGATACGGATTTCCAATCGGTGGGGTTGCTGCCACGGATGCCGAGACGGGAGTCATCAGCCCGGGGGGCGTCGGCTACGATATCAACTGCGGGGTCCGTCTACTCCACACAAACTTAGAAAAGAAGGATGTCGAGCCCAAGCTCCGCGAGCTCGTAGATGCTCTCTTCCGGAACGTTCCATCAGGTTTGGGCAGCAGGGGGAAAGTTAAGCTTACCTATTCCCAGCTTAACGAAGTTCTTGAGAACGGCGTAAGGTGGGCTGTCGAGAACGGTTTTGGTTGGAGAGAAGATACAGAAAGACTTGAAGAGGGCGGGTGCCTTGCTGGTGCCGATGCAAGTAAAGTAAGTCAACGTGCAAAAGAGCGCGGCCTCCCCCAGCTTGGCAGCCTTGGGAGTGGAAATCATTTTTTGGAGATTCAAGTGGTCGATAAAATTTTTGACCCGGAAGTCGCTCGGTCCTTTGGGATAACCCACGAGGGGCAAGTCACGGTTATGATCCACACGGGGTCGAGAGGTCTGGGCCATCAGGTCTGCTCCGACTATTTAAGAGCCATGGAACCCATCGTTAAAAAATATGGAATAACCCTCCCAGATAGAGAGCTTGTTAATGTACCGATTAATTCGCCCGAAGGGCAGGCGTATCTCGCGGCGATGGCATGCGCTGCGAACTATGGCTTCACGAACAGGCAAATGATTACGCATTGGGTAAGAGAATCGTTTGAGGAAGTCTTTGGGCAGGATGCCGAAAAATTGGGCCTGCACCTTGTTTATGGGCTCGCACATAACATCGCTAAATTTGAGGAACACAGGATTGACGGGGAGCGAAAGCGAGTCTGCGTGCATAGGAAAGGCGCCACCCGCGCGTTCCCCCCAGGACACCCTGATGTCCCAGCGAAGTACCGCGAAGTCGGACAGCCCGTGCTGATCCCCGGTGACATGGGCACCGCCTCTTACGTGCTCGTGGGCACCGAGCAGGCGATGCAGGAGACTTTCGCATCTACAGCACATGGTGCGGGGCGCCGCATGAGCCGAACCGCTGCACGGAAACAGTACTGGGGTGAAAACGTGAGGAAAGAACTCGAGTCGAAGGGAATCATAGTGCGAGCGGCCAAGGTTACGATGATCGCGGAGGAGGCGCCGGGAAGTTACAAAGATATCCATAAGGTCTGTGAGGTATCTCATAAGGCGGGAATCGCTCGAATGGTCGCCCGCTTGAAACCCATGGGAGTCGCAAAGGGTTAGGCGATTATGTTTAAATTATCTCCATCATTTTTCGTGCTGCTGCCTTCCTCGCTCGTTGCCGATGCGCCTGACCTTCGACAGAAAACCCTCAAGATCGGTTCGATCGGGCGTGCGCTGGCAATTTTTCATGTTGGTAAGGTTTGTATTTATAACGATGATGATCCCCACCTGAAAAATCAAGCCTCCGAGGTCGGGGTTATCTCAACACTTTTACATTATTTGGAAACACCGCAATATCTGCGCAAACTCCTCTTCCCACGCGCGCGCGAGCTCCGCTACGCCGGTTTGCTGCCGCCGCTGCGCACACCCCACCACCCGCTCGCGGATGAGAAAACAAGGCCCGGTGATTATCGTGAAGCCGTCGTTATGGATGCAGACAAACGTGGCAGCCTGCTCGAACTCGGGATACGTGAGCGTGGCTTCACGAGCGAAAAACTCAGCGTTGGTCAGCGGGTAACGGTTAGACTCGGTGAGGGTTTGGGTGAGGGCAAACGCGCGGTCGAGCTGGTACCCCGGAGCGAAGTCGGTGAATACTGGGGCTACGAAATCTCTCGCGCGAAGACCCTCGCAGAGGCCTTAAAAGTTCTGAAAACAGATTATATGATAGGAACGTCGCGGCACGGCCAAAATTTATATGAAGCCGTGCAGGCGATAAGGAGTAACAACCCTCGCAGCGTGGCGGTGGCCTTCGGGGGCTCCTACGCGGGCCTCTTCGAAATCTGCGAGCGCCAGGGCGTCGATGCGGGCAAACTCTTCGACGTCATCATAAATACGATCCCGAATCAGGGGACCGCCACCGTTCGAACGGAGGAGGCGCTCGTGGCCACGCTCGCGCTGCTGAACGCGCTCATAGGGGGATAAGATGGGAAGGCGAAAACACCGCCCGAGGCGGGGTTCGCTCGCCTACACGCCGCGAGTGCGAGCCCCACGCCCGATTGCCCACGTGCGGGCTTGGCCAGCAGAAGCTAACCTCCGTCTCCAAAGCTTCGTCGGCTACAAAGCAGGGATGACTCAAGTCTTCATGATAGACGACCGCAAGGGGAGCCTGACCTCGGGTCAAGAAATAAACGCCCCCGCCACGGTCATCGAAACCCCACCTATTATTATCTGTTCTGTTCGCCTG
>DAOVGS010000061.1 GCA_030672285.1 Hadesarchaea archaeon
TAAGACTCAAACGCTGCTACCTCCGCACCGGCAGGCCCGTCGATGTTGGGACGCTCGGGGTGCAGGCGCAGGTCCTCCACGCGGAGCAGATGCCCGAGGGGGTCTTGGTCGTCACGAAAAGGAAGATGGATGAGGATGCAATTCGGGAGCTCGAGGCGAGGTTCGGGCACGTGAGGACTATAACCCAGGGCAGCGAGCGAAACGTGATCGTGGGATTGACGAACGATGCAAATGAGCTACTGGGCATAGGGATAATCGAGCGAATAGACTACGAGCGGGGTCAGATGGCGGTGCTCACGGCCGTCAAAAATGCGGGCGAGGTCGCTGCCGTGCAGTTCGGCTCGATGCGGATAAAGCCGGACGGCGAGGAAATCGGCACCGTAAAGCAAGGTACATTTTGAGGGTCCACCGTGAAAATGCGGGCAAAGGTTGTTTGTGGTTATAAAAAGCGAGAAGTTGCTGAAGCGATTGCCGCGGCGCTCCAGCCGGATAACCTTCAGGCCCCAAAAGGAGTTCGGGTGAGGACGAGGGTGGGTAACAGGTGCACCGTTACCTCAGTGGAGTTAGATGGTAGAATTGAGACCCTCCTTGCGACGCTCGACGACTTGCTAGCGTGCACCTCGACTGCCGAGGACATGCTTTAGGACGGAAGCTTTTCATAGGCCCGGAGATTTATGAGGAATGGGCGATAGGTTGCGATTTGAACTCAAGGCGAAATGCACGTTCAGCCGTAAACTCAAGCCAGCGGAGGCCACCGTGGAAGCGACGATGGCTAAGGTCGCCCCGCTCCTGTCAAAGGGTGCTCCTCGGGGTAAGGAGGCCGAGGCAGCTAGGGTCACGAAGTGGAGCATCGTTGGCAGGGAACTGAGGGTCGAGATCGAGTCGGGGCGTTATGTTCGTGCTCATGATGCTTTGCTCAGACTTGCTAAGCTCTTGGGCACCGAGCTAGGGAAAAAGCACAAGCTGGGCATTCGGAAGATTGAAGTGTTGGAGTACCGTATCACCTTACCAACGGAGGAAATCCCTAAGGAAGCGATGCGGGAGCTGAAGAAATTGCCGTGTAAGATCAAGGCCGAGAGGCAAGCCGTGAGTTTAATTTTACATGATTTGAGCGAGGCGGACCTCCGTGGGCGCGTCGTGGACAGGCTGGTTTCGATGGCGGAAGACATCCTCGCTCGCGCACCAGCCCGGGCAGTTGCACCCAAAGTGGTCAAAAAGGGAAAGCCCGTCGAGCACCCCTTCAGGGAGGATCCCTTCGAGGTGTCGAAGCGGCTGGGCTGGATAAACGAGTTCCCGGGGCGCGGGCAGTGGATCTACGGTGCACCCTACACCAAGCTGCTCCGGGCCCTCGAGGACCTCATCATCGAGCGGGTCGCCGTGCCCCTGGGTTTCGAGGAGGCGATGTTTCCGAAGCTCATCCCGCTGGAGGTCATGCAGCGGATGCCGGGCTACCTCGATGGGGTGCCCGAGGGAATGTACTATGTCTGCCCCCCGCCACGGGAGCCCGAGGCATTCACGGGTTTCAAGCAAAAGCTGAAGCTGACGAAGCGGGTGGCCGTGGGGGAACTCGATAAAGCCCTGAAAGCGCCCGCCTACGTGCTCGCCCCCGCGCAGTGCGAGCCCTTCTACGAGATCTTCAGTCGACGCCGCGTCCGACTCGAGGACCTGCCGGCCAAGCTCTTCGACCGCAGCGGCTGGACCTATCGATGGGAGGGTGGGGGTGTCGAGGGCTTCGTGCGCACCCAGGAGTTCAGGCGGATCGAGTTCGTCTTCCTCGGCGGGCCGGGCGAGGCCGTCAAAATCCGAGATGAAGTCCTTGATAAAAGCGTGGAGCTCTTGGAGGAGCTGGGTCTCGGGTGGCAGCTCTTGGTGGCGACACCCTTCTACATGCGGGAGGGCGGCATCGAGGCCGACGTGAGCGACTCGAGCAAGGTGGCGACTTACGACCTCGAGGTGGCGTTGCCCTACAAGCGGGAATGGCTTGAGCTCGGGTCCTACAACGTGCACCGCGCGAAGTTCGTTGAAACTTTTAAGATAAAGGAGGCTAGGGGGCGAGAGCTCTGGACGGGTTGCTGCGGCTTCGGGACCACGCGATGGGTGGCGGGCTTTCTCGCGCAGCATGGGTTCGAGCCCTCGCGGTGGCCGGAGCTCGTGCGAGAGCGGGTCGAGCCTCTGCCACAAGTCCCAAGGGTGGTCGAGTAAGATGGCAGAGGAGAAGAAGCGGGCCGTGAAGAAGTCCTGGCGGGAGAAGGGGTGGCACGACATCATCGCCCCGCCCATGTTTGGGAGCGCCAAGATAGGTGAGACCCTCGCCTCCGACCCGAGCCAGCTCCCCGGACGGGTGTTCGAGACCACGTTGGGTGACCTCATCGAAGACTTCTCGAAGTCTCACATCAAGCTGTACTTCCAGGTGAAGGGCGTCGAGGAGGGTCGTGCTCTCACCAGCTTCATAGGCCACGACATGGCTCGCGATTACATCCGGAGTCAGATCCGACGGCGGGCGACGCGCATCGGCGGCATCTCAACCGTGGCGACCCAGGACGGCCACAGGCTTAGGGTTAGCTCGATTGTTACAACGCTCCGCCGCGTCCAGAGTTCGCAGCTCGAGGCGATTCGCAGGGACACGCAGGAGGTCATCGAGGCCCGCGCCCGGGAGCGAACGTTCGACCAGTTCGTGCAGGAGGTCGTGCTTGGGAAGCTCGCGGCGGACATCTACAAGGCTGCCAAGCGCTACTGCCCGGTGAAGCGGGTCGAGGTCTGGAAGACGAAGGTGCTGACCGGGTCCGCGTAAGTTTTGTTTTATACCACTCTAACATCGAAAAAGCGTCGTGTTATACCCCACTATTTTTTGTTTTAAGACCAAGAAGTACAAGCTTATTGATGTCTTGGTTCAGGGGTTCAAATCCCCCCCGCACCATTTTACTGAAATTAAAACTTTGACTATTCTTAGATGGATTATTTCAAAATATGCAAAACGGTGGAAAAAAATGCATTGGACTGGATTTATTCATTTTATTAGATTCTCCGTAGATAGTTTATGATAGGTTGCCCTGAGGCGAAGGTTATGCAATTTGGTTCTAAAAAGCAAGCCCCGTGATCTTATGCAAAAGAAGTTCTTTGGCATCTCAATAGGATTAATAACGTTGTGTATGGTTTCTTTGATTTTGGCCTCTGCGACCAGACAAGAGTTGTCATCCAGTACTACTTGGGCTACGGGTCTAGCATGGGATGGTGCACACCTCTGGATTTCAGATTCTTGGACAGACAAGGTCTATGAGCTAGATCCAGAGAACGGAAACATAATCTTTTCTTTTCCATCTCCTGGTGGTACACCTCATGGTCTTGCATGGGACGGAACGTATTTTTGGAATGCAGACGAGTCCCAAAAAACTATTTATAAATTAAATCCAGCGACTGGAGCTGTGATATCCTCTTTCCCCTCGCCAGACGATGGTGCTCCACGCGGTCTAGCATGGGATGGTGCATATCTATGGTGTGCCACGGGTGTCGCTAGAAAAATCTATAAGATAGATCCCGAAAACGGGGCTGTTATCTTTTCCTTTTCATCCCCTAGCTCCTTCCCCTGCGATCTCGCTTGGGATGGGGTATACTTATGGAATGCCGATTTTCTTGAGAACAGGATTTATAAGCTGGACCCAACAACGGGAGCCGTAGTAGATAATTTTTTATCACCTCGTGAAACCCCAATGGGCCTAACGTGGGACGGTACGCATCTTTGGGCTGCCTGTCCTAGCCTTTATTCTGAGGACATGATTTACAAGCTAGATCCCGCAACGGGAACCGTGATCTCCTCCTTTTCTTTCCCAGCGACAGCACCGCCAACAGAAGGAATCTTTGATAAACTCGTCGGATGGCCTCTGGTACTCATCCTATGTATTGCTATCGTTTCCGTGGTGGGTGGCATAATGAATGAGCGATTGGCTGCCCTCGGGCTTGTTGGTGGTACACTAGCCGCAGCCGGAGTTTTTCTTCCTTGGTCAACAATGGGCGGTTTAATGGAAGTAACCGGATGGGGATTAGCGAGAGGAGAGGTGGAAATTGTCGGGGCTACTTTCAGGGTATCAGTGACGGAGATATATCCTTGGCTCGTTTTAGCCGGTGGCGCCCTTTCGTTGATCAGCGCTCTTGGAACATTGGCGGTTAAAACAAAGATCCTTAAAGGATTGCTTGTGATTGGTGGAGTACTCGCAATCGTTGGTTCTTGCTGGGGTTTCCTCGATTTTCTTGGAGAACCCGAGATTTTGCGAGTCAGCATCGAGTACGGCCTCTACCTGTGTATTGTTGGAGGAGTATTAGCCCTACTCGGAGGTGCTTTCATGATAGGGGGTAGAGGTAAAGGAATTTTACCGGTGAATTAGTGCTTAAATCCCCTCCCCCGCACCATATGCATTCCGAAGCAGATCAGCTAGTTTTTTTAGAGACGATTTTCCGGAAATGTTCTGGAGGGTACCACTCTAACACCGGAAAAGCATCGTGTTATACCCTACCCATTTTTTATTTTTATGGCGAATTTTTTAAAAAACAGACCATCCAGAGTACTAGCACAGACCGTGCGGCCTTCCTTGCCCCTAATTTTCCCCTTGGACTTGGCCCTCATGCGTATCCAATTTTTATTTGTGCTTTGGGGGTTATCAAAATATGAGTTGGCCGATAAGGTTCAGTAAAAAATTCATTTACATCAAACTCAACTTTCTAAATTGGCCAAGGAGGCTAATCTCCGGGTTAAGGCAATGGCAGCGATAGCGGAAATCAGGGGTGGGGAAAAGCCGAGGGCAAGGATAAGTAGCCTGACCCCCTCTACTTATTTTGGATGTTCATGGGTAAGCTCTTCGGTACCTCGGGCGTTCGAGGCGTGGTGGGGGAGCAGCTAACCCCTGAGCTCGCGCTCGACCTCGGGCTGGCGCTTGCGACCCACTTGGGAGGCGAAGGCAGTGTCGTCCTCGGCAAGGACCCCCGCACCTCAAGCGATATGCTTGAGAGCTGCCTGACATCGGGCCTGCTCTCGGGGGGCTGCGATGTCAAGCGACTCGGCATCGTCCCCACGCCAGCCGTGAGTTTTGCGGTTCGCCGCCTCAAAGCAAAAGCTGGGGTTATGATTACGGCATCGCACAATCCCCCCGAGTACAACGGGATCAAGTTCTGGGCCCCCGATGGGATGGCGTACACGCCCGAGCAGGAAGGGGCGATCGAACGAATTTACTTCGGCAAGCGGATGAAGCCCGCCGCTTGGGATCGAATAGGCAAGGTCGGAGCGGTCGATGTCCTGCAGAGTTACATCGACGAGCTGGCTGGCGTCGTCGAGCTGGAGCGGGGCTACAAGGTCGTGGTCGACTGCGGCAATGGGGCGGGCTCCTTGGTGACGCCCTACTTGCTTCGAAGGCTTGGCTGCGAGGTGGTGACCCTGAACTCGCAGCTCGACGGATTCTTCCCCGGCCGCCCGCTCGAGCCCTCACCCGAGAACTTAAGGGAGCTCTGCAGCGTGGTGAAGTCGATCGGCGCCGATCTAGGTATCGCGCACGATGGCGATGCGGATCGGGCCGCCGCTGTCGACGAGCTGGGTAGGGTTGCGCAGCCCGACAAGCTGCTGGCGCTGATATCGGCGCACCAAGTGGGGGAAAAGGGTGACATCGTGGTGACTACTGTCGATGCCTCAGGTACTGTCGACGAGTGCGTTGATGCAAAAAAAGGCAAGGTGATTCGAACGAAGGTTGGTGATGTCAGCGTAGCGGCGGAGATCAAAAAGCGGTGCGCGATTTTCGGTGGGGAGCCGTGTGGTGCGTGGATATTTCCGAAAGTCCATCTTGTGCCGGACGGACCGCTTGCCGCAGCCAAGGTCCTGGAATTACTCAGCTCTACTGGAAAGCGGCTCTCTGAGTTACTCGATGAACTACCGGAGCACCCAACTGTGAGGAAGAAGGTGGCATGTCCAAATGAGAAAAAGGCGACAACGATGAAAAAATTCAAGGCGAAGTTAAAGAGGGAGTTCAAAGGGATTAGCGATGTGTTGACCATCGATGGCATCAGATTTTCTTTCAAGGATGGGAGCTGGGCCCTTGTTAGACCATCCGGGACCGAGCCCTACATCCGGGTGACCGCGGAGGGCAGGACCCCGACGCGGGCGAATGAAATCACCGGTGAAACGGTAAGGATCCTGAAGAAGGCTATGCGCGGTTAGTCCCTGATTTTAAATTCATACCATTCGAGCTCGGGCCCATCGAAGCGCTTCAAGAACTCTCTGAACTTGTGCGAATGTTTTTTATCGACAGTGTAAACCGAACCACCCACCTTGCACCAGCTCTTCACCGGCAGTCTTAAGAGCACGCGTTCAAGCTGGGTATAAAACCATCGCCGCATCTTAGCCCTCTCGCCAAGTTCCCATGTGAACAGAACCCGTCCAGCACTTTTGTCGCGCGCGGCCGTGAATACCCGCCAAGCCTTTGCGCGGAGGTTCTTTATAAAGTGGAAAGGTGTGCACAGCTGTGAGGCACAGCCGTGAGGCACAGCTGTGAATTCTCCACGTTTTTATTAACCTAGCGCCCAACTAAATTTGGGATAGAGGTGAAGGCAGTCGTCCTAGCAGCGGGTTTAGGGACTCGAATGCGCCCGCTCACTTTCACGAAGCCGAAATTCTTGCTTCCGGTAGCTGGAAAGCCCGCCCTCGACCACGTGCTCCTGCTCATGCGGAATGTGGGCATCGACGAAATTGCGATGGTCGTGGGGTATGGGAGGGAGCAGATCGTCGAGCGCTACGGCGATGGCTCTGGGCTCGGTGTAAAGCTGCGATATCTCCATCAAAAGAAGTTGCTGGGCACCGCGAACGCCGTCTCGCTCGCCGAGGACTTCGTCGGTGAGGATCGATTTCTTGTTATGAACGGCGACACCCTCGTCGATCAGGAGTCTTTGAACGCGCTCCTGAAGCGCTACGAGGTGGTCGGCTCGGGCAAGAATTTCGGCGGCGTCATGGCCACGATCGAGGTCGGGGAGCCGGAGCAGTTCGGGATAGTTTTTCTGAGGGGAGGAAAGGTCAGCGAGATAGTTGAGAAGCCGAAGCGGGTCAAGAGCAGGCTGGCGAACGCGGGCATATACATCTTCGACCCCACAATTTTCGGGGCGATCAAGCGAACGAAGCGGTCCAAGCGCGGGGAGTACGAGCTGACGGCATCGATACAAATTTTGATCAACAGCGGAAAGGGGATTTATACCTCTCCGCTCAATTTATGGGCTGATATTGGCAGGCCCTGGGACCTGTTGGTGGCTAACGAGTACTTCTCACGGGGGCAGCGCGGCGAGATTCGTGGCAAGGTCGAGGTGGGCGCCTATATCGAGGATAATGTTTACGTTGGTGAGGACTCGCGCATCCGCTCGGGCTCTTATATTTTAGGGCCAACCTACATCGGCAGGGGTTGCGACATCGGGCCAAATTGTTTCATAAGGCCGTGCACGAGCATAGGCGACGAGGTCAGGATAGGCAACGCGGTTGAGGTAAAGAACAGCATCGTAATGGACCACACGAACATCGGGCACCTCTCGTACGTGGGTGACAGCGTCATCGGGAGCAACTGCAACCTCGGGGCGGGGACGACCATCGCGAACCTGCGCCTAGACGAGAAGCCCATCAAGATGGAGGTCGGGGGCAAGGCGGTTAGCAGCGGCAGGCGAAAGTTGGGCACGATAATCGCCGACAACGTCAAGACCGGCATCAACTGCACGATAAACGTCGGCGTGAAGATCGGTCCGGATTCAGCGGTTGGACCTGGGGCGGTCGTTTACAAGGACGTTTCACCCAACACGATGGTAATTACGAAGACCACCATGATGGAAAGAAAGTGGAAACCGAGTAGGTCTTGACATGAGCGAACGCGCCCGCAAAGAACTTCGGAGGAATTACCCAAACCTAGCTGAAGAGTTGGGCAGGATAGGAACCGTCAAGGTAGATGCCGTGCGGACGAGCCACAGGGAAGCGGAGAAGGTAGCGCACAGCGTGCAGGATTACGAGCCCACCACTATCGACTTCATTCGACGCTGCGAGAACGACGATCAAGCGCTCGAAATAATCAACTTTCTAGAGGAGCGGAGCGAGATTGAGTCGAGCTATGCTCAGCGGTTGCGCGTCCAGCTGGTTGAGCGGGGGCTCAGGAGCTTCGGCAAGCGAAGGAAGTCCGGCTACTACGAGCGTGGCGAGTAGGGTTAAACATGCTCGAGTTGGGGCTCGTAGGCAAACCAAATACCGGCAAGACCACCTTTTTCAACGCGGCTACGCTCGCGAATGCCCCGGTGGCAGGTTATCCATTCACGACAATCGATGCTAATGTTGGCGTCACCTACGTGCGCAGCCCGTGCCCCTGTCGCGAGCTCAAGGTGACCTGCAACCCCCAGAACTCGAAGTGCGTCGATGGGGTCCGATATGTGCCCGTCCGTATGATAGATGTCGCGGGTTTGGTCGAGGGAGCCCACATGGGGCGGGGCCTGGGCAATCGCTTCCTAGACAACCTCCGGATGGCGGCCGCGCTCGTCCACATCATCGACGCAGCTGGGTCAACCGATGCGGAGGGCAAGCCCTGTCCACCCGGCACCCATGACCCAGTTCAGGACATAGATTTCCTCGAGGTCGAGATCGCGGCGTGGTTGCGGGGCCTGCTCGTGAAGGACTGGCCGAAGTTCGCGCGCAGGGCGAAGTACGAGGAGCTCGACTTGGTCAAGGAGATAGGCGGGCGCTTGAGCGGGCTGGGCATAAAGGAGAGCCACGTTGCCCAGGCATTTCAGGAGGCTGGGGTCGATCGGTCCAACCCGGAGAAATGGTCCGATGACGATTTGCTTCGCTTCGTGGCGGAGCTTCGAAAGGCGAGCAAGCCCATCATGATCGCCGCGAACAAAGCCGACGTGCCGGCGGCCGAGCCGAACCTCGAGCGTTTGCGCCAGCGGGGGTACCTGGTGGTCCCGACCTGTTCCGAGGCCGAGCTCATCCTGAGGCGCGCGGGCGAAAAGGGACTCGTGCGTTACGAGCTGGGCAGCGGTACTTTTGATATCCTCAAGCCGGAATCGCTAAACGAGCAACAGCGCAAGGCGCTCGGGATGATCCAAACGTTGTTGAAGAAGTGGGGCTCGACGGGCGTCCAACAGGTGGTGGATAAGGTGATTTATGAGCTGCTGAATTTGATTGTGGTTTACCCCGTCGATGATGAACACAAACTTACGGACAAGAAGGGCAACGTGCTTCCCGACGTCTACCTCGTCCCTAAAGGCACGACCGCCCGCGAGTTCGCGTACATCATCCATACAGATCTAGGGGAAACCTTCATCCACGCCATCGATGCGCGGACGAAGCGAAGGCTTGGGGAGGATTACGCGCTCAAGGGAGGAGATGTGATCCGGATAGTCGCGGCGAAAGGCAGGTGAACGGTTGAAAATTGTCCTCATAAATTCGAACACCGGGCGGGCGGAGCGGATAGAGAACGAGGCGGCGTGGCCCCCTCTTGGCTTGCTGTACATTGGGGCCGTGTTGCAAAATGCAGGGCACGAGGTCAAAGTTATCGATAACGCGAGGGTTCAGCTACCAGTCGAGAAAGTCGTCGAAGGGGTGAAGCGAGAGGACCCAGAGGTAGTCGGGATAAGCGCCCTAACTCCAACTTTCAAGCAGGGTGTAAAAATCGCGAGCGCCATCAAGACCGAGATCCCCGACGTGAAAATTGTTTTCGGAAATTATCACGCCACGTTCACCTACGAAAGGTTGCTGACGAAGTACCCCATCGTCGACTACGTCGTACTGGGCGAAGCTGAATATACCTTCCTAGAACTCGTCGACGTGCTGGAAAAGAACGGGGAGGCAAAAAGGGTGAAAGGAATAGCTTTCAGGCACGATGGCGAGGTCGTCAAAACGCCGCCAAAGCCGTTCATCCAAAATCTCGACGAACTCCCCCCTCCCGATCGAACGCTGTTGGAGCAGGTGTATCATTCTGAGCTGGTGGGGATACTCGGGAGCAGCGGAAAGTTCACCACCATGCTGACTTCACGGGGCTGCCCCTACAACTGCAGGTACTGCGCTTGCTCGGCCTTCTCGCAGCGAAAGGTCAGGTTCAGGTCTCCGGAGGCTGTTGTCGCTGAGATGGAGCATCTGCAGGGGGAAGGTTACGAGGAAGTTGGATTCGTCGACGATAATCTGCTCTTGGACAGACACAGGATGGAAAAAATTTGTGACCTGCTGAGGGAGAAGGGAATTAAACTCAACCTCTGGGCGGAGGGGCGGGTCGATCAGGCATCGCGCGAGATGTTGCGCAAGTTTGCACGCGTTGGCTGCAAGACGATTTATTTCGGGGTGGAGAGCAGCAGCCAGAAGGTCTTAGATTACTACGGGAAAAATATTTCACCCGAACTCAGCCGAAAGGCCATGCGCAACTGCAAAGAGGCAGGCATCGAGAATGTTATAGGTTCTTTCATCGTTGGTGCTCCTATCGAGACTAGAGAGGACGTCAGGCGGACCTTCGTCTTCGCCTTAAACCTGAAGGGTATGGACTTCCCACAGATGAACGTCCTCATGCTCTCACCCGGAATGGACCTATGGGACACGGCGGCGCGCGAGGGCCATCTTGACGAAGAAAAATGTTGGGATGAGGCGTTCGCGGCAGTCAGCGTTTACCCGTCCTACCTAAAAGAGGAAGAGCTCGGCAGGATGATTGACCGCTTTTACGCGGAGTTCATCAAGCGCCCGACGTTTTTGGCCCTGCAGCTGTTAAAGACGATGTGCAGCAAGTACCGCTTAAAGATCATCTTGGCGAACCTCAGGGCTAGGACGAGCTTTAGGG
>DAOVGS010000004.1 GCA_030672285.1 Hadesarchaea archaeon
ATTTTGGTTCCACACTTCGGGCACTGCTTATCTTTTAGCTCGTAGCGCGTGACGCTGAACCCGTAACGCTCAATCAGCAGCTCGCCACACTTGGGGCAGTAAGTGTTGTCGAACTCGTGACCAGGGACGTTCCCAACATAAACGTGGTGCAACCCCTCCTCCTTGGCTATTTTCACCGCTCGCTCAAGCGCCTCTACCGGCGTCTGCGATCGGTCCGTCATTTTATAGTGGGGATAAAAGCGGCTGAAGTGGGTGGGAACCTCAGGGCCGAGCTTTTCGACAACCCATTTACAGAACTTTCGGATTTCCTCAGGGCTGTCGTTCTCGCGGGGGATCACCAGATAGGTCACCTCGAGATGAATGCCGTGCTCGACCATCCATTCACAGGTCTCCAGAACTGGGTTGATGCTCGGAACCCCGCATATTTTCTTGTAAAAATTATCGTTAAACGCCTTGACGTCAACATTGGCCGCGTCCAAATATGGGCTGAACTCCTCCAACGCGTCGAGGGTCATGTAGCCGTTGGTCACGTATACGTTGTAAAGATCCTCGCGGTGCGCTAGTTTCCCGACATCATGAGCATATTCCATCCATATCGCCGGCTCCGAATAAGTATGGGCTATGCCCTTGCAGCCGTAGCGCTTGGTCAGTTCGATTGCTCGCTCGGGTGGAAGGTCCTCGTGAGAGATCTCCTCGACGTTCACCTGCGAGATGGCCCAATTCTGACAGTGCAGACATTTGAAATTGCAACCCGGGGCAGCGAGGGAAAAAACATCGGTCCCTGGCCAAAAGTGATAAAGGGGTTTTTTCTCGATGGGGTCGGCCGCCATCGAAACGATTGAGCCGTAAACCAGGGTGTAGAGCTCGCCGCCCTCGTTCTTTCGGGAACGACAGACGCCCAACTTGCCAGGAGCTATCACACACCTCCATGGGCAGAGCGAGCAACGGACTTTCTTGTCCGGTAATTTCTCCCAAAATTTGGCTGGTTTTTTCAAGCCGCCACCCAAGAAAATTAGTCAGTTTAAGCTTAAAGTTACATGTCAAACGTTTGACACCCAAACTTTTCTTATAGCGGCGGAGATATCAAGTGGGGTCTGAATGGCTGAGAGAGAGAAGGAAATCGAGCGCAGCGCCGAGGAGATCGTCGAGTCATTTGTCGAGTCCGCGAAAGAGCTTCCGGAGCTCAGAGAAACCTATTACAGCCAGGAAGCGTACAACATCGTCCGCCCCGACGGAAAGCCGACGCCCGCGGCGGAGCGAGCCAAGTTCCGAAAACGGTTCATCTCGAACATGCCGACCTCCGACGACCAAGGAAACCTCAAGGTGGAGGTTGCACGATGGGCCGAGGAACGCTAGAGAAGCTCGATGCAATTCACCGCGGGGAGCTCTCCGCTGTGGAAAACGTGCAGCGGGCGCTCGAGCAAATTGAGAAGCTGGATAAGCAGATAAAAGCTTTTATCGAGCTGAACCCCAACGCACGGGCTGAGGCCGAGGCGGTCGACCGCAGAATCAAGCGGGGCGAACGAGCTGGGAAGCTCGCGGGCCTCGCAATTGGTGCAAAGTCCAACATTAACGTAGGGGATCTACGGACGACATGTGCTTCAAAAACGCTTGGAAACTACGTGGCGACTTACGATGCCGAGGTCGTTAAGCGCGTTCGCGCGGCTGGAGGTATAATCATCGGAATGAACAACATGGACGAGTTCGCCTGCGGTTCGAGCGGTGAGACAAGTGCATTTGGTCCGACCGACAACCCAGCAGCTCCAGGTCGTATACCGGGGGGCTCAAGTAGCGGCAGTGCTGCAGCGATTGCGGCTGGGATGTGCGATCTCTGCCTAGCCAGCGATACGGGTGGTTCGATCCGGAATCCCGCGAGCCACTGCGGAGTTGTGGGCATCAGACCGACCCAAGGTTTGGTACCCAGTCATGGTTTAATCGAGTTATCGGTGAGCTTCGACCAAATCGGACCGCTGGCGCCGGACGTCTATGGTACAGCATTGATGCTAGAGACCATTGCCGGACGCAACCCGGACGAGTGCACAACCCTAGACCTCTCGAGCGTCAATTATTTAGATAAGCTCGACGTCAAGATCGAATCTATTCGTGTAGGGACGAGCCCCAAGTTCAGCGAGCTAACGGATCCCGCGGTCATGAAGGTCATCGATGGCGCGGTCGAGAAACTGCATGATCTTGGAGCAGAGGTCGTCGAAGTCGAGCTCCCCCACCTCGAAAAGGGCCTGTCAGCATATTATGTGATCATGTCCGCCGAGTTCTTCTCCGCAACGCGCAAGTTCGACGGCCGCAAGTACGGACGACGCATCGAAGAAGTCTGTGGTGATGAGGTCCTTCGTAGGATAAAGTGCGGGGACTACATCAGCCGCAAGGAGCAGCGCGGCAAGTACTACCAACGCGCGCTACAAGTTCGCACGCTTCTGAGACGAGAGTTCAAGGAGGCGTTGGATAGAGTTGACGTCATCGTGGGGCCAACCGTGCCGAAGCTGCCCCACGAGTTGGGCACGAAGCTGTCCCCAGCCGAGATGCGCGCGTACGATTACCTGACTTCACCAATCAGCCTCGCTGGCACCTGTGCCGGCGTCATCAAGGCAGGTGAGGTCAATGGCATCCCAGTTGGCCTGCAGGTGCAAGGCAGGGTGCTCGGTGAAGGGACAGTGTTGCGCGTCATGCATGCCTTGGAGGCAGTAAAATGAAAATGAAGATAGGGTTTGAGGTTCACGAACAACTTGCAACCAAACGCAAACTCTGCTGCGATTGCCCAACCAACTACAGAGATGCCCCACCAAACACAAATGTATGCCCGATATGCACGGCCATGCCCGGTGCCAAGCCGATGCCACCAAATGAAAGGGCGGTTGACGCAGTAATCGAGATTGCGCTGATGCTTGGCTGCGACGTGGTGATTGACCAACCGATTTACATCCAACGCAAGCACTACGATTACCCCGACCTACCCGCTGGCTATCAACACTCGAGCACACCAATCGGCGTAAACGGTGAGCTCGTGGGCGTCAAGATTCGCGAGGTACATCTCGAGGAAGACCCTGGAGCATATGACCCAGTTGCAGGCACCGTGGATTTCAACCGGAGTGGGATACCGCTCGTGGAAATAGTTACGGAACCAGATATGCACTCGCCCGAGGAGGCCCGTAGATTCATGAGACAGTTGATGCTTGTGCTCGATTATTCTGGCAAAGTTAGGCCGGAAGCGGGCACGCTGCGCGCAGACACCAACATCTCTATTGAAGGAGGAACGCGCGTCGAAATAAAAAATATCAATTCGACCAAGGGAGCCTACCACGCAATCAAGTTTGAGGTCATGCGACAGAAAGGTTTGATCGACCGCGGGGAGGTAATTCTCTATGAAACGCGTGCCTATCTGGAAAGTCAAATGATTACGATACCCATGCGAATGAAGGTCGTAGATTTTCACGTTATACCCGATCCTGACATTTTCCCATTCATCATCGACCGCGCACATGTCGAGGCGATCCGAAAGCGCATGGTCGAGACCCCCCACCTACGCGAGAGGCGGTTGGTCAAACAGTATCAAATATCCCAGGCCGCGGCGGGGGTAATCGTCAGCGAGCGGGAGCTGGCCGACCTCTTCGAAGCAGTCGCGAAGCAAATCGACCCGAAGCTCACAGCGACGTGGTTCAGGACTAGACTCAAGAAAGTGCTGAATTACATGAAGCTGCGAGCCGCCGACATCAAGTTCACGCCCAAACAATTTGCGGGTCTGCTTCAGATGGTCAAGCTAAAGCGGGTGACGCCCGAGCAGGGAGAGCTCGTCCTGCGAGAACTCGTGAAGAAACCAGCTGAGCCCGAGAAGCTGCTGCGGAAGCTGGGACTCGCGCCGCTCAAGCGGGCCGAACTCGAGGCCGCCGTGGTCAAAGCAATCAAGGAGAACCCAAAGGCGGTCAAGGACTACCTAAAGGGACGGAAGGAGGCCCTGAACTTCTTGGCCGGCAAGGTGATGAAGCTCACGCGGGGGCGGGCCGACCCCAGAAGGATTACCAAGCTCCTCCGGGCCAAGCTCAGGAGTAGTAAAAGGCGAAAGAAAAAGCGCGCTTGAAAAATGCCCCGTTTTGAAACTGAACGATGTAAACTACCACTGCCTATATTGTTCCTTATTTTGTTTAGCCTCATCCCACCAGGCTGGCTCTTCAGGGTTTTCATGAGGAGCCCAGTGACCAATGAATACAGGCTGATTCCCTTCGAAAATGAAATACCAATATTCACTATAAATGCATCCAGCAGGACAATCGCCCCAAGCGTCACGAAATAAATATGTGATTCCATCTCCTGTTTGCCTTGGATAAACGTTAGGAGAATCGCCCAGTCGACTGCTTGGCTGAGTATAACTTACACCCGGGAG
Source organism: Hadesarchaea archaeon (assembly GCA_030672285.1). Taxonomy (GTDB): domain Archaea; phylum Hadarchaeota; class Hadarchaeia; order Hadarchaeales; family Hadarchaeaceae; genus DG-33. Next base: position 4,394 of record DAOVGS010000004.1, read on the forward strand.
AACTCCGTAGAGTTCTGCCAAACGGCGGGGATGCAACCTGCCTTTAAAATACAGCCAAGCAAACCCAATAGACTCAACAAGGTGTGTGTCTATTTCAGTTACCTCATACCTTTTGTTGAGCTCATCCCAAGCATGGTACTCACCATTAGCAACCTCTTGAGCTGTATTATCGTCAAAACCAATAATAAGGCGGCCCACAACCCATGGTGGCACGAATGTGATTCGGTTAATGGGTTCAAAATTGTCACCAAAGGCAGAACGAATAACTGTCAAATCGTCAAGTACTCGGTTGTATAGATTGTCTGGGGCAACTAGATCCCCTGATAGACAAAGCGCTATGAGTTCAGCCTCCTCGTTATCCTTAGGAAAGAACTCGCCTCCTTTCAGGAGGAAGTAAGCACCGACACCAACCGCAGCGATGATAATTACTGTTACCACTATTACTATGGTCGCTGCATTCATTCCTTTTTGTTTCATTATTTGCCCCTGAGAACTTGTCCAACGTTAGACAAATCAATCGCCAAACAGCGCGTTCAAGAGTATCTCGGGCTTGAACTCGACCAGGTCATCATACCCTTGCCCAGTTCCCAAAAACAAAATCGGCTTGCCAGTCACTTGAGTTATAGATAAAGCAGCTCCTCCCCGAGAATCGGCGTCCATCTTGCATAAAATCGACCCACTTATCCCAACAGCTTGGTCGAACGTTCGCGCCTGCTCGACGGCATCGTTTCCCGTGAGGGCATCCCCAACGAAAATCGTGAGGTCGGGCTTCGCCACGCGGCAAATCTTCCGCATCTCATCCATGAGGTTTACGTCGGTCTGCATCCGCCCCGCGGTGTCGACGAGGACAACATCGAGTCCCCGGGCTTTTGCGTGAGCTATCGCATCGTACGCGACGGCTGCGGCATCAGCCCCCCGCTTTTGCTTGATCACCCCCACGCCAAGTCTTTCGGCATGAATTTCGAGCTGCTCTATGCCGGCCGCGCGGAAGGTATCTGCAGCTGCGAGTACCGGCTTGTAACCCCGATCCATCAGATATTTCGTGAGCTTGGCTATGCTGGTGGTCTTACCGTGACCGTTGATCCCCACGAAAACTATCACGGCGGGCTCACCCTTGGCGCGCTTGGCCTCGATGACCTTGAGTAGGTCAACCTTTTGTTCCGTCGTCAAAATTTCTTGAATTGCTTGACGGAGTACTTTATCCGCGAGCTTCTTGGGATCCTCCCGCAGGCCGAGCTTCCGCCCCGTCAGGCCGGCCTTCACGCGCTCGATGACGTGGTCGGTCACAGGCACCGCGACATCGCTCTCGAGCAGGCCGACTTGAAGCTCCCACACGATGTCGTCCACATCCGCGGGGGTGAGTTCCTTCCGGAGGATGCGTTTCACCGCTCGCTTGACTTTCTTGACGGGTTTCTCGCGAGGTAGAACTTTTGGAGGAGCTTTAGGAGGGGCCTCGGGCGCAGCCTTCGGCGGGATTTCAACTGGAGCTTCAGGTGGTGTTTCGGGTGGGGCCTCCGGAGGAACTTCGGGAGGCGCTTCAGGTGGGGCCTCGGGCGCAGCCTTCTTGCCTACACGTTCCGCTACCCGCTTGAGCTTCTTCTTCAGCTTCTCGAACATCGGGCTCCCCATTAGGTTAGGAATAGGCAATACCACTTATTTCTTTTCTTTTTTGGCGATCTAAAATTAGTTTCATTAGGTTCAAATAGTGGATCACAAGCAAAGGGATGGGGTTCGAATCCCCTCCCCCGCACCACAGGACTATTTTAGGATACCCCCTCCGCCCACGCGTCCTAGCGGGAGCTATCAGCTAGCTAGAAAAAAAGCTAGATTTTAGCATGCCATGTTATATAAAATGTCGGCAATTTAAGAAAGGAAGCAAGCCATGATTCAAGGTGAAGTGTGTGGAAGATGAGTTGAAGATTAATAAAGAGGCGTGGGATAAATTTACAAAGAGACACAATCCTCTTCTCGTCTCAGCCATCAAGTCGTTTAATCATGGGCTGGACCACTACTCACAGCGAGACCACGAAGATGATAGAAGCTACTGCCTGTTTGAAATTGATCAAGCGATAGAACTACTTCTAAAAGCTGTTCTGTTGGAAAAGGGCGTCAGAGTTACTGGAGTTTATCTTAATTATGATAATTTGTTGTCAGAATGTGAAAGGAATAAAATTTACATACCTGAAAAATCCAAATTAAGGTCTTTGCGAGACCAAAGAAATCTCATTCAACATGAGGGGAAGGTTCCAGATATTGCACATACAGAATTTTTTGTAAACATCGCCGCCAGAGCGCTACTGGAGCTAACAAAAAAGGAATTTGGAATCAAACACTCTGAAATTGTTGAGCTCGTGCTATGGTTGCCTTTTTTAAATATAAAACTAGCAAAGAAACAGAAACCACCAAAAAAACCTAAAATTCTTGAATCAATGGAAACACTTACACATGCATTATTTTTATACGGTTGGAAAAAAATCTCCTTTAATCAAATTGTTCAAATCGCTAATGAGATTTTGGTGATCGTCTATGAAAAGAAGACCGGAAAAGTTCTGGGCCCA
>DAOVGS010000039.1 GCA_030672285.1 Hadesarchaea archaeon
TGAGCGCCGGTGCATCATCGCGGGAACACTGGAGCAACTGCCGGGTAAGCCGTGCCAAAATTGGGTCCTCGTGAGAACAATTGGCGGGAACACCTAGTAATGATTTCGAGACAACCCTGGCGCGCAACACCGGCAGAGGCCCCCGAGCCAGTCCCTGCCATGAGGGTTACCTGGGAGGAGGACGTCGAAAGACACTCTATGAGCCCCGGTGTTAGTGTGCCAGGGAACATCGGGGGCCAATTTAATAAACAGTTTCGAGCCCACCCTCGACGGTGAAAATCTTCACCATTTTACGAATTGAGTCACACGAGCTTTTTCTGTTTTGCCTCGCCTTCGATGCGCTGCGCCGTTTCCCACGAGCGGCGGGCGAACTCGGGAAGCTTACCGTGTTCCCGCACCCATCGCTTCAAAAACGCGATCGTTCGCGGGTCCGAGCTGTACCCCGAACCGAGGTCCCCGTAGCGCTCTCGCAGCTCCGCTATCCGCTGGTCGCGTCGAACTTTAGCGATGATTGAAGCGGCAGCCACAATAACGTACTTGCGGTCGGCGAAGTTTTCAACCACGAGTTTTGGTTTCGTTCGCAAGTACCGCTGGATTCTCTCTTTAAACATCGCGGGGTTGGGGTCGGTTGAGTCAACGTACGCGATCTTTGGCCCCAGGCGGTCGAGGATTTGGGCGAAATTTATGGCCTCCAACTCGTTGAGGTTGATTTTTTTGTTGAGGCGCGACTCATCTATTTCAGCCGGTGCGAGCTCAATGATTTCGTATCTTGCAGCCTTTTGAGCGATGAGCTCCGCGAGCGATTCGCGTCTTCTCGGCGTGAGGAGTTTTGAGTCTTTGACCCCAGCGGCTTTTAGTCCCTCAAGCATTCGCTCATCGATGAGCACGCCGCAGAGCACCATCGGTCCAAAAACCGGCCCCCTCCCAGCCTCGTCCGCGCCCGCTATCATGATTTTCTCCTCAGTTCTGCAAGGATTGGCATGCGCTTAAACACATCGCTGGGCAGGAGTTCCCAAATGACTCCCCGCGGTTTCGGGTGGGCGCGCGCGGTTTCGATGATGTGGTCCGGCGTAACGATGAAGTCGACGGGAACATCGTGTTCGCCCATCGGCACCTCGTCGACGATCTGCAGGGGGTGGACCGTTGTCGCGATGGGTGTCGCGTCCGTGATGGCCCCGGTTTCGCGCAGGATGGCGAACTCCAGATCGCCGAAGCCGCCACCCTTTCCAATCCTCCCACCCTTCCTATCCACGACCACGGAACCCTCGACGATCAAGTCCACCTTCATTCCATGAACGCTTGTTTTTTTACCGTGCTTGAAGGCACCTCGGATGCTCGCCGCCCCCCTCGCATCTTTTATCTCCGCCGGATCGAGTAGGATGAATCCTTCCCGCAGCTTCGGGGTTGCCATGATTAGGCGCTTTCCATCGCGCAGCGCAAGCTCCCGTACGGCTAGCTGGGCGGCATCCGGGTTCACGAAGATCGTTTGGACTTGGGCGTAGGTCGGCAACGAGCGAAGAAGGGTAGCTGCCGCGCCGCTCCCCACGAAGTTCGGAATCCGCCCACGCACGGGTTTGGGAAAAGTGGCAACGCCTCGCGCCTCGAGTTCTCGCCAGACCCGCTCGCGAAGCGCTTGCTTGTCCATCGAAACCCGAAGCATTAATATAGGCTCCAGCTTTCATCTAGTTTTGGTCGGGTGATTGAGATCGCGCGAAGGGAAATCGACGCAAGGCCGATCATCGGTGTGGTAGTCGTTTTCACGATCATAGGCGCGGTCATTTTCGGGATTTACTATTTTGGCGTCGCTAAACCGGCAGCAGATGCGCTCGAAAGCGCGAAGCTCTCGGTCCTGCAATCTGAGGTCGCCGATTTAAGGGCAATCGGCACATCCCAAGCCATTTCTGATGCTTCGACTTATTCCACCCAGATACAGGCCGCGGGCTCAGAAAGTGAGGTCGAGTCCATACGAAACGAAGCGAACATAGCCATTGACCGCGAGCAAAAGCGCAAGGAGTTGCTGGACGAGGCCGACGCCGCGACGAACGGCACTTATTATTCAGCGACAGGTGCCTCGGGCACAACGCAGGTGCCGGCCTTAGACGACCTCTCAGAAACTCTCAAAGCCGCGATAGATTCTAAGCAAACGAGGTCGGAACTCGTAGCGTACGAGTCAGAGCTTAACAGCCAAGCGACCACCACGTGGCGAGCCTTCTTCGAAAACATGCTCGAAAATAATTTGGGAGATAACCTAGCGATGTTTCGAAACTCCCCTGTTTCAGGAGGCTATGTATCAAAGGACAATGCATCCACATCCATCCAAGGGTGGACTTGGGAGACCCTGTCCAAACTAAAATTCGAAAACGCCAGCTCGGTTGAGGTGCCTGTTCAGGATACCTTCAAACGGACGCCCACAATCAGACCCAACTCGAAGGTGAATATTTACGTCTACGATACAGCCACCGACAACATGAGCGAGTTATGGACGAACGTCACGGTTCGTAATGTTATTTACCTTCAAACCGATATCGCCGCCATTGCTTGGACCCTGACGGACGGGACCACCACGCAGTCCTATTCGGTGAATATGTGGGAGACCATCAAGGCAGCTGCAGCCGGGGACCCGGAGGCAGTGGCCGTCGCTCAGCAGAATTACGGTGTAGATGTCATGGATAGCGCCCTAAGCGCAAATATCGGGGAGTACGACGTGTCGGTGATTTATGTGGTGGATGTACCTGAGGCTATCGGCGAGGAAATCGTGCAGTACGAGCCGAACAAGCCCACGACTAAAGAGATTATCTTAATGGCAATCATCTAGTAGAAATCAATTTTTGACCTGCGGGCGCAATTGGTTTGGGTGGGTGTATACCTAACAATTTCCTGATTACTGGCCGTCCTGGAAGCGGCAAGACCTCAGTTATCGAGGGCGCGATTTCAATTTTGCGAACGCGGGGGCTCAGGGCTGGCGGCATCTACTGCCCCGAGATCCGCGAGGGCGGCATCAGGCTCGGTTTTAAGATAATTGACCTCATGACGAGCGAGGGTCGAATTCTCGCGCACGTCGACCAGCGCGAGGGCCCCCAGGTCAGCAAGTACCGGGTCAACGTCGTGAACGTGGACGAGCTCAGCGAGGCGGCGATCGGGCGGGCGCTGCAAGAGGCGGATTTTGTGGTCATCGATGAGATTGCCCCCATGGAGACGCACAGCGAAGGCTTCAAGCGCTCGGTGCTGGATGCGCTCGACTCGCCCAAACCCTTGCTGGCGGTGATTCATCAACGGACGAGGGCGGGTTTCATCGGTGGGGTCAAGGGCCGCGACGACATCAAGATTTTCGAGGTGATGCCGGGCGCACGAGCAGGGCTGTCAAGCCGGCTTGCAGAAGCTGTGCAAAAAGCATTATCACAAAGTTGAATTTTGAGAAACACTTAAATACTTTGAGAATTAACAAATCATTGTGAGGGATGGGTATGGTGGTGAAAATAAAAACTAAGGTGTCAAGTGGATTTCAAACCGTTTTGCCAGCTGAGATCAGGGAAAAGTTCAATGTGGGCCCAGGTGACGAAGTGGTGTGGACTGTGGTTGGAGATAAAATTTTTGTGAGAGTCAGGAAGAAGGGCGGGGAGGACCCCCTGTCGAAACTCATTGGTGCGTTCCCAACGAAAACCAAGGTCGACGCGACGGCGGAGATAGATGCAGTCGTTTACGGGCAGCGATGATGTATCTCATAGACTCAGGTGTGTGGATAGGGGCCTCTAATCCTAAGGACGGTCACTACCGAGAGGCCATGGCGGTGCTGAAAGCAATCTTGAAGGGAGAACTGGGGAAAGTCCTTATCACGGATCTCATCTTTGATGAAGTGGTCACCTACATCAGACGAAAAGTTGGACGAAGACAATCAATCGAAGCTGCGAGGATGTTGCTTGATTCAAAGCATGTCGAGATTGTTTATATCGACGAGCATATCCTCAATGCTGCATATCACATGTTCGAGAGATACTCGGAACTCAGTTTTACGGATGCTGCGAGCGTGGCGATAATGATGGATCAGGGCATCCAACAGATAGTTTCATTCGATAAAGGTTTTGACGGCATCCGAGATATCGTCAGGCTGGAGATGGTTTAGCGACAGTGTGCGGGCTGGAGGTGGAGGCGTTGGGGTGAAGGCGGTGATTGTCAACTTCCGGGGCGGCTTTCGCACGCGCCGCGGTGACGAGGTCATAATTCGTCCATTAGAAAAGTTTGAGGGCTCGCTCATCGGACGAAAGGTCGTATGGCTCAACCCTCGCGCGGGGAGCAGAGTCGTCGGGAAGGTCGTCGCTGCCCACGGTGAAGCGTGCTACCGCGTCCGTTTTCGATCCGGTCTGCCCGGGTGGGTTATAGGAAGCAGGGTAGAAGTGCTCTGAAGTTGAAAAAGCGAGGACCGATTACCTCTTCCGCCGCCTCTTCTCGAAGGTCCTCGCGACCCCCTCCAGCGCTCGGGTGGCTGCGGGCGCGAACTCCCGCTCGAGTTTCTCCACGAATCGGCTGGCGGGAGCCCCAAGCTGCCAGAGGTCGACATAGATTTGGACTGGTGGGGCGACGTTTTTCTCGCTCAGGCGCTGAAGGTGCTCGTCGGGGGTCAGCACGAATAAATTCCGCTCCTGCATCGAGGTGGGCTTGAAAGCGCGCTTGATCTCGTCGGGGTCAGCGTAGATGAATACCTGTTCATAATCAGCGGGCGTCGAGCCAAGCTTTGCGCGTAAGCCGGAGTAAGCGGTGAGGATGGCGCTGCGCGGTAACCCCGCTTCCAGCTCCTCCACCGTACCCGGGACGAAGGTGGTGTAGGCGACGTCCTTCCCGAGCTCGCGGGTGACCGCCCAGTAGAGCAGGGCCCGCTTCGGGTCGATGAGGCGGAATCCAAGCGGTTTGCGCTTGATGGCCCCCTGCCCCTCGAGTCGCGCGATGAGTGGGTTTACCGTGCCGAGCGAGAGGCCACAAGTTTGGGCGAGCCCCTTCTGGTTGAAGAAACGCTCGCCGCTCCCGTAGAATCGGTGGAGGACCTCGCGCAGGACCCGGTCGATCTTCCTCGTGGTAACCCCAAAACGACTTGGATGGCGTGCTTAAATAGTGTTTCGGGCATTTGCGAAACACTTAGGCGGCTTATTATTGTTTCGTTTGTAGTCGAAACAACTCCCTTCCCCGAATCCCCCTAAAAAGCCCCGGACAGAGGTTTGGTTGAAGGAACGGGATCACTCATGCAAAGACCGTTTGAATCCGCGGGGCGGGAGCTCAAGGCGGAGGGTAGGCTTTCTAAGATTAAGTTTTATTGTTTTACCCGAAAAGCTGACGGTGCCCGCGGTCGCGCTCCTCGCTGGTGCAGTAGAGCCAGAGAATACTCAGCCTTAGGACCCCTCCCTTGAAAAGTTTCGCGTTTGTTTTAAAAGAAAGAGTTCAAAGTGGAAGTAAATTAGACGTTTTCAATAAATTTGACGTTCCTTTTCAAAGAGAGGGATAAAAAAATAATCTTTTCGATTAATTTATCAACGGGTGTATTTAGCTGATCGTCGCGTCGGTTGGGAACGGAGGACTTCACAGCTGTACACAGCCCAAAATTTACCCCCTTTAAACAACCCCCACACCCAAAGCCCAGGCGGGAGCGATAGAGAAAAACGGTTTGGCAATGGCGAACGTTCGCCACTAGTTTGAGGAGTAGCAACATCTAGGGCCACGGAAATCGATTCCTGAGCTTATACATACATTAACTTAATTTCTCTCGAGCATGCCATTTTTGCCGATTTCGAGCGTTTTCGGGACATTAAGATAGCTTATTATTGTTTCGATTGTAGTCGAAACAACTCCCTTCCCCGAATCCCCCTAAAAAGCCCCGGACAGAGGTCTGGTTGAAGGACACGTGATTACCATGCAAAGACCGTTCGAATCCGTGGGGCGGGAGCTCAAGGCGGAGGGTAGGCTTTCTAAGATTAAGTTTTATTGTTTCACCCGAAAGGCTGGCGGTGCCCGCGGTCGCGCTCCTCGCTGGTGCAGTAGATCCAGAGAATACTCAGCCTTAGGACTCCTCCCTTGAAAAGTTTCGCGTTTGCTTTAAAAGAAAGAGTTCAAAGTGAGAAGTAAATTAGACGTTTTCAATAAATTTGACGTTCCTTTTCAAAGAGAGGGATAAAAAAAATAATCTTTTCGATTAATTCACCGATTAAACTCGAGCATGCCATTTTTACCGGATTTCGAGCGTTTTCTAGGTCATTAAACGGCTTATTATTGTTTCGTTTGTAGTCGAAACAATTCCCTTCCCCGAATCCCCCGAAAAGGCCCGTGCAGAGGTTTGAGTGCTAGCAAGAACCCCGAGAGGGGTCATGGCCATGCGAGAACCTTCTGGGTCCGGGAAATCCATCGGAGAGCTTTTACTTTGTGGCGTTAGCGTAAGCCGCCGCCCCGTTTCGATTGGACTACCCGCCCGGGAGGTTACTCGCATCTTTCCGCTCATCGAGGTTTTCCCGAACCCGAACCGCCCAAGGAGACTTTTCGGGCGGATTGGTGGCCAGCCGAGGAGAGTAAGCGATGAGGGCCACGCCGGGAGCCTCGCCCTCCAGCTTGACCAAGAGGAGGTGCCGAAGCATGGGTCATAGTTGGACCAATCTAACGCGGGACGAGTTCGGGCGCAAGGCGAGGATAAAACAAGCGCTTGCGTTGGCGATCTTACTGCCACTTCTCGGCGTGCCAATAGTCCTCGCCGACACAGGGACCCAAACCCAGACAGGTCTTGAGATAACATTTGATAGGCAATTGTCTGGGGCCAGGGTCGGTCAGCACAAGGCGCCACCTCTCTCCCCCGTGAACATGACGATCACCGCGACCGTTTCAAGTCAGGTGGAAAACACGACCTTGGCCGATTACTTCCCGAGCGATTGGACCGTGACCGACGCAAACGGTGGAGTCGTAAGTGTATACGATGAAATTTACAGCAAGATAGAGTGGGACGTTGGCGTGGTCAGCGACTCGGTTTCAAGGTTTTATGTGGTCAGATCTCCACAACTAACGTCACCACCAACCAAGTACTACTTCCACTCCGAGCTGACCTACCAGGGGGGGAGCGCGGTCGGCGATGAATGGATGGTGATTGTCGCGGATCCACCAGACACGGTAACACTAAGACCAGAGGGAATAGGAACATATACAGAATGGACTATAGATGGAACGACCCCAGAACTAACCAATTGGGAATCTGTCGACGATGTCACTCCGGACGATGACGTAACTTATGTACAGAGTTTTATCGGTAGTCAAAGAGATCTACACGCTTTAACCGATAGCGGGCTCTCTGGGGTTACCATCAACTCTGTTACAGTTTATATGCGATTGACGAAAGCTGCAGCAAATCCAAAGGCTTGCACTTTCATTCGCACTTACACCACAGATTATGCAGGCACTGAAATAGCAGCACCCGCGGTTTGGACCGATTTTTCTACCCTATATGAAAACAACCCTAGTACTACCCAACCTTGGACCGTAGCTGAAATTGATGCTCTTGAGGCAGGTGTAATATTTGGAGCAACTGATACCAGCACAACAAAAGAGGTATTAGTAACCCAAGTTTGGGTGGTGGTCGATTATACTCCGGCAGCGCCAGGGCAGCCCGTGCTCGTCTCGCCCGAAAACAACTATCCGACCTCCGACAACACCCCGACCTTCACGTGGGAGAACGGGGCAAGCGCGACCTACCACAGGCTGGTGATCGACAACAGCTCCGACTTCTCAGACGGGGAAAACATTTATGACAACGCCAACATCTACGACAACACCTGCACGATTGAGAACGAGCTGCCTCCCGACAACTACTGGTGGCACGTGGCCGCGGGCGACGGCGGGGTCGAGAACTGGTCGGAGAACACGTGGAAGATTGAGATACTCCCTCTTCAGTGGAACCTGATCGAGTCGTGGACCGGCACCGTTCGAGCCCCAACCGTGTGGAACCTCATCGAGTCCTGGACAGGGACCGTCAGGGCACCCGCCGCGTGGAACCTCATCGAATCATGGACAGGAACGGTCAGAGCACCTACCACTTGGAACCTCATCGAATCCTGGACTGGCACCGTTCGAGCCCCAACTGTATGGAACTTGATCGAGTCGTGGACAGGGACGGTCCGTGCCCCAACCGTGTGGAACCTCATCGAATCATGGACCGGGACGGTCCGAGCACC
>DAOVGS010000068.1 GCA_030672285.1 Hadesarchaea archaeon
CTTTCTCGGAGAAACCGGCAGAGCCTCCCCAATTCTATAGTTTCGCAGAGAGATGACCCCAGAAGCCCAGGCAGCCCGTTTACGGAATCGCACCAGCCCGGTTTATCTGCCTCCATTTCTATCCCAATTCCTTGCGGGTCTAGCGTGGCAATCCTGTTAGCTACAATGGAGAGGAGCTTCACCGTGAGGTTTGTTTGGTAAATGTGGCCGCGGCCGTGTTTGGTCCGCACTCGGGTCGGATATTCCCGGCGGCTCTTGATCATCTGAAGTTTTTCAGGGTCGCGAATCACTGCATTGTATTGTCGGGCCCGCTCATTCACTAGGACATACTTTTTGTCCCGAGGCAGGACGATGTCAGGGTTATCATAGAACGTGTAAATCTTGCGGTCAATTAAAATCTCTTTAAGCCTTTCCGGATGTATCGCTAGAAAATTGTCGATTAGGTCGAGGTTGTAGGTCCAGTGATCCACCCAGAACCCTTCGCCCAAGTCGCCCACATCATTTTGTCGGCAGAAAAGCAAAAGTTCCCCCAAGATTCTTTCGTATTCCTGTGGATCCCGGGCCTTGCCCTCCTCCAATTTCATGATGAACTCGCCGGGAGTAAAAGGGCGGCTGACTATTTCCAAGAGCTCGCGGATTAGCCTTTTGTCTTTGACAACACCCCCCAGCCATTTTTTGAGCCTCCTGATATCCTCGACAGTATAAGTTAGCCTCGTGACCAGTTGGGGGTTATAGCCGTCGGTTTGGAGCAGGTTGAGGAAGGTGATTAGGTTAAAGTCCTCCACTTCTGGGAAAAACCAGACATCGGTTCGGCGGTTCTGGAGGGGGTCTCGGTAAAGGCTATTTCCTTGGGAGAGATATGTGGGCTCCAGAATAAAGTAGTGGTAGTCCCTCTCTAAGTCTCCGTGCGCTCGGGAGTAGAGGTAAAAAACACTTTTTCCCCTAGCCGCACTGAACACCAGGGGCATACCACCCCTTAGTACGTTGTCGAGGAATGTCTGCTGGCAGTACTGGTCGAACTCCGGGGAGCTTGAGACCGTGAAGACATGGTTTTTTATCCTCTTGATGATCTCCATGTTCTCCTCACGTTTGTGGTGGAGGAAATCTCTTGTCCCGAGGGATCTTAAAAGGGCGCGCAATTTTTTCTTATCGGGAGCATTGCCAATCAGCGAGTACAGGGTAATTTCCCCGCCTGCAGGCAAGTTCAGGGAGATGGCAGTGAAGGCGCAGGGAGTTTTGTTTTCCCGAATCTGTTTCATCGCCAGAAGCTCTTGGACGGAGTTCTTTTCAAACACCCAAGGATGACCATAGGTCTCCGATTCACCGAAGACGATGCACGGATCAACGATGAAATGGCCCTTCAAGATTTTGCTTTCCTCACCAAGAAGGGTTAGATAAAAATTGTCCCCGGAGATCTTTCCAATTTGGGAGATGTCATCTGGCGTCTGTTTCAGGCGGAAAAGAGGGATGCCGTTTAGTTGCTCCACGCTCATCATAGCCTCGATGTGCCGAGCAATAAATTTGACATGGCTCTGGTTCAGGCCATAAGGCAAGATTCGTGGGAGGCCATCGATCAACTCTAGTTTGATGGGGTGGGCTTTGAGGTTCTTTATCCTCAATTCCCTCACGAGGGCTGCTACCGGCTGGCTAACTAGGGGAAAATAGAGCACGTTTACCTCTATCCCGAGTTCGGGGTTGAGCTCGTTGATTTCTAACTCCTCGGAGGAGACAATCATTTTCTGTTTAATCCTTTTCCCCTCGTTTCTTTGGAAGGGTTCGTAGAGCGTGCGGCCGTCAATTTTTATGAAGGTTCGGAAACCCTGTTGCCCCACGAGCTGAAGAGCCTTGTTAAAAGAGTAGAATTCAAGAATCGCATGATCTTTATCCCTCACACCCATGCTGCAGATACCCTGCCCCCTGCTGACATAGTAGACCCACATTGGGATCCCCCACTTGCCCCCGATCCCGGGTAAAAAATTGGAGAACGCTTTGGCCCAGTTGTAGTTCTCCACGACGAAGCGATACCGTGAGTCAAGGTGATATCTGACGGGTTGTTGGTTCATGTTGACTCCCCTATCATAAGTACCCAATAATTTGAAAACTATTGTTATTTAGATGCTTGCTTTTCCCAAAGCAACAGCCCCTCCTGCGTAATCCCAACTTTCTTCATCGCAGTTTCAGGGCAGCTCGTGGGCCCTCGCACAAAATTTGAAGGTTAATCTCGGACGTACGGGTAGTCATCCTCGAGCCATTCGTAGGGGTCCCACTCCGAGGGGAAATAAATGTACTTAAGCCAGTTGTGATATGGATACGCCTCCTGACCCCACCGCAACAACTCGGCGTTGACATTGACCCACTGTCCATCAAGCTCCACATAAATTACCGCAATCAACCGCTCCCAGTAACCGCGGTACGGACGGCCGGTTTGCCCTCCCACGGAGAGGTCGTTGAGGTCCAAATAAACCGTAGTCCCAATGGGAATAAGGTTTTCTATTAATTCCATGGCTTCCACAGCCCCGAGGTCAGGCGGCGGGTTATACCAATTCATTTCTGGAGCGTCTACCCCCCCTCCAAATCTCACACACTCTGAGGTATTCTCATATACCTCCCCGCTTGGGTCCAGTTCTACCACTATATTCTCTATCCATACCTGAATGGTATCACCATCGTAGATCCAAGTCACGGATGAAACTAGCTCGAAGTACGGAACCCCGGGTTCTGGTGCGGGCCCAGATATTGTTACCGGTGTGTCGGCGAAGTAAATGTGCCCACTTGGTTTGTATTTCAAACTCACGTAATAGGTTCCTTGCGCGAAAGTTCCTAAAGTGACATACGGTGAATCAAGTTCTTCAGTCCCGGTCGTCCAGCTGTAGATCCCCTCAGTTGAGCTCACCGAATAGTCCCAATCGCCAGAGGGTATGGATCCGGTCAGCACATTTATGCGTATGGTGCCGTTGCTGACCACCGGACTAGCAGCTAGTGCTGGATAAGGAGAGGGTTGCAACTCCTGATACCACTCTTCCGCAATCGCTTGGAATTGTTCAACCGTCCCGTGCGCGAGTATTAGGGTGCCACTATTTTCAATCACACCTGCTCCTTCGTTCCCCTTTTGGAAGGATAGAATATGGGAATTGTCAATAGTATTATCCAATATCTTTGACCATCCACGTTCTGACATTTCGGAACGATACCAATCCAAAACTTCATCAGAGCTCGCTTCCGTTGTATACATCGAAGCCGAGATTCCGTGAGATTCAAAGGTGGCGAACAGCTCGGACCAAAGCTCAGGAACTTCAGAGGGAGTGGCTCCCGGATATACTGGCAACCTTTCCTTTGGGCTTTGTATCAAGAAAAAGTAACCAACTCCGATCAGGATGACAACGACGACAACTACTAGGACAACGACAGAGCTTATTCCATTTTCTTTCATCCTACTCACTTCACTTCTCCCAAAGCAATAAACCTTCTCGAGTTACTCCAACCTTCTTCCTCGCTGGCGTCGTACAAAAACGCCGGTTCACCACCAGTATGCGCTTCGCTTTGAAACCCGCCCGTTCCGCCAGCTCGCTCAGCGGAACGCATACCTCGACCACACCCTCACGGGAGCAGGCATCGGACGTGACGAGGGCAACTTTGGCTCCAGGCTTACAGACGCGGTAAAGCTCCTGCAGTGCTGCGAACATGTCATTGAAATAAAGTTTCGTTTCGAGCGGTTTACCTTCGACGAATTCCCCAACCTCGGAAAAATCCTCCACCGCTCCCTCCTCCCGCACACCGATGAGTTGTTCCTGAGCCGGAGCACCTAGGTCCAGCAACTGCTGCTCGATTCGGTAGGCGTGGATGTACTCCCGCTTGTTCAGGTAGGGTGGTGAGGTCACGACGGCATCAACGCTCTCGTCGGCCAGCTTGAGCTTTCGCGCATCGCAGTGCTCGATCGTCACCCTGGAGGCCTCCCCCTCGAACCGCTCGACATCGCCGCACATCCTCAAGAGCTGTCTTTTGAGAGCCTTTCGGAGGGGCGGCACTGGCTTCTTGACGACTCTTATCGCTGCGCCATCCTTGTGCGCCCAGCTGCACCGCATCGCCGCGTTCATCAACCCCAGCAACAGAAATTCGCGAATCCCCTCGTCCTCAACCTCTAGGATTTTTCGCTTGAAGAAGGCGATGTCCTCGAGCACGGGCTCCCGAAAAACTCTCGCGACGAAGCTCGGCACCTCAACCTCTGGTCTCTCGAACTTCGATTTTATCAGCCCCCGAACTGCTTCCCCGAGTTCTTCAGCGTTGTAATCCCTGAGCTTCACGCGCGAGGCGAACAACATGATTGGATGTATATCGTAACCAATACTATCTACCCCAAGTTGCTTGCACGCGAGCGGCGTCGTTCCGCACCCGACGAATGGGTCTAAGACGAGATCGCCTTCGCCGAGCCCCCAAGTTTCAGCAAGCAGGAGCACGAGGTCCCGCGAGAAAGCCTCCTTGAAGTAAAACCAATTGTGGACTGGAAGCCTTTTGTTCAGGATAAAAGTCGCGAGCCTACCGAGCCGAAGCTTTTCAACTATCTTCACGGGACAATCCTCTCAGGCCCATCACATCGATTTCAGGTATTTCTCCTCGGCATCGCTCAGTTCGAGTTCAGCCGCTATCAGGGCAGCCGCCTTTCTGTCGTTGTTGAAAATTAATCCCAAGTAGGGCAGGAAGTGTTTCCGCGCGACCCGGGAGGAGGTGTGACAGTGGGAGGCAACTTTCTTCGCCACGCCATCGCGCAGGGCCCGCGCCGCCCGCGTCCTGCCGAAGTAAACCCCGGAGCTCGGCGGCTGGAAGCGGACGAATTTGAGGGTGCCTTCCCGGGAGAGTGCTACCCCGGCGCTCATGAGGTCACTCGCGTACCTCCAAAGCCCGTAGGCTTGCCTCCTCCGGGCGCGGCCCAAGAATATATCCGCCCGCGAGATGGCGTCGTAGGCCCGGGCCCGATCGGCGGGTTCGGTCAGCATCCGGGGGATATTCTCATCTATCCACGCGAGCGCATCGTCTGGCGCCTTGTCGAGCGCCCAGAGCAGCTCTCGGGCTTCCTTGACCCCCTTGGCGTAGACGAGCTGCTTCAGCACATCGAATACGTTCGCCTCCCGGTCACGCCGGTAGAGCACGACATCCTTGGCGCTCAGGCGCTTCTTGCCCATCGCCATGGTTTGAAGGTCGTTAATCGCCGAGCGCAGGTCACCCCGTGCGCCATCGGCTATAGATTTCAGCGCCTGCGGCTCGGCCTCGATCCCCTCGGCGCGGCATATCCGCTCGAGCGTGCTTGCGATGGTGTCCTGGGTCAGGCGCCTGAAGTTTATCGCTAAGCAAGCCCCCCGGATCTCCCACGGTATCGCGTATTGGTTGTTGACAATCAGCATGAGTGGGTTCCGGGTTTCCTCGAGCAGCTGGGCGATCGCACGATACCCCCCTCGATCGGCGACACCGTAGACGTTGTCGGCTTCGTCAAGCACGATCAGCCGCTTGCCCCCGGCCCCCGCGAAGAGCGTCCCCGTCGTCGCGGCCGTGCCGGCGACCTGTTGAATCACCTGAAAGGTGCGTTTGTCGCTTGCGTTGAGCGCGATCAGGTCCCACCCGAACTCTTGAGCCAAAATAGCTGCGGCAATGGTTTTCCCCGTCCCCGCTGCCCCGTAGAGCAGGAGGGCTGGTTTCTTCGGTTTGCCATTCTCCCAGCTTTCCGCCCAATCGAGCATTGCCTGGAGGGCTTGAGGTTGTCCAACTACTTCTTTGAGTTTGCTGGGTTGGTACTTATCGGCCCAAGACTTGGACACAGGAGGCACCAAGCACCATTTGTTCGGGTTTGATTAAAACAATTCGGAGCGAGAACCCCACGAAATGAGTTCGGTTTCTTTCCCGAAAACCGACTTTTAATCGACCTCTATTTCCACTGAAAGTTTTTATCTTTGTTCCTTCAAATCGAGCGTGAAGTGGTAAGATGAAGACTAAAAATGTCCGATTACAAAAATATTCCCAATTCTTCCCGGCTGGAGCAGGGTTTCCAAAAGGTGATTTTAGATGAAGATCGCTGTCATCGGTGATAATCACTTGGGGACGAAGTGGGGCACGGCACGAGAACGAGATTCTTTTGATCAGGCTAAGGAGTCTATCGAACGAGCGCTTGAGCTCGGCGCGGAACTCATCCTCGAGCTCGGCGACGTATTCGACACCCGAACCCCCCGCCAAGAGGTCTGGGCCCAAGCCATGCGCATTCTCTCGATCCCGCTGGCCCGAGGCCGGAGCGAGATCAAGCTCGACCGCACCATAGACAAAGACGAGGATGATTTCTCCCCGGTCGCGCTCCGCGGGGCGCCCGTGGTGGCTTTGCATGGAAATCATGAGCGGCGCACCCGGGGATTCGTTAACCCCGTACAAGCGCTCGAAGCAGCCGGCCTCCTCATCCACCTGCACCACAGCGTGCTGATTTTCGATACCCCGAGGGGAAAACTAGCGATTCACGGCATGAGCAACGTGCCCGAGCAGCACGCGAAAAATGTCCTCGCGGCTTGGAACCCAAAGCCGGTAGAGGGAGCGTTCAACATCCTGATGCTACACCAATCCGTGGGGCAGTACGTGTACTCAAAGGAGGAGTTTCCCACGATCGACCTCGCGGACCTGCCGCAGGGATTTGACCTTTACCTATGCGGGCACATCCACTACCACGCCGAGGCCGTCGCGCACGGCAAACCACTGCTTTTCACGGGGAGCACCGAGCGCACCCAGCTGCTTCAGGTCGAGGCCGAGGTTCCCAAGGGGTTCTACATGCTCGACCTCGGCGATGGGCTCAGCTACAAATTCATCGAGCTCACAAGCGTGCGAGATTTTTACTACGAAGAGATGAAATTCGATGGCGTCGGAATCCCCCAGCTGAACGAGGTCGTCAGGGCGAAGGCACGGGAGCTGCTGGAGCGCCCCAGGCGCAATTTGGAGAAGCTTCCCCTGATCAGGCTAAGGCTCATGGGAACGCTCGCGAAGGAGGCGTCGCGCAGCGAGTTCGATGAGCGGGAGATTATCCAAGAGTTCGCCGATAGGGCTTTGGTCGCTATAAGCAAGGGTGACCTCACATCCCCCGGGTTCGAGGAGAAGGTGCAGCTCCTGCGCGAGTTGAGGGAGCGACGCTTGCCCATAGACGAGATGGCGATGAGCATGCTCGAGGGGAACCTCCGCGATATAAAATATAACCACCCACTCGATGTTCGCCCCTTGTACGGTCTCTTGGTCGAGAAGAGGGGGGATGAAGCGTTTCAGAAGGTGCTCAGGGTAGTGGAGGATCAAATAAAAACTGATTTGGAGAGGAAATCGGATGATAACCCAAGTTAAATTAAAAAATTGGAAATCACACCTCAACACCGACCTGCGTTTTGGTGATGGCACGAATGTCCTCGTGGGGACGATGGGCGCGGGGAAGAGTGCCGTGCTGGACGCGATAACCTATGCTCTTTTCGGGGTCCTGCCGGCGGTGCAGACCAGACGCATCAAGCTCGAGGACCTCATCAGGAACAGACCCGACCCGATGGATCGAGCGGAGGTCGAGGTTGGCTTCCTAACCCCCGACGGCGACGAATTTATGGTCAAACGTGTTATCGAGCGGGGCAAGGGGACGACGCTTTCGGAGCTCCGAAAGGGCACAGGCGAGTTGGTCGAGAGTCCAAGCTCAACGCGCGTGAGCGAGGTCATCCGCTCCCTCCTCAAACTCGATTACGATCTTTTCGAGCGAGCGATTTACTCGGAACAAAACCGTTTGGATTATTTCTTGACCCTACCGCGCGGCAAACGGATGGGGAGTATCGATGAGCTCTTGGGTATAAACAAGCTCGAGCTGGCGCGCAAAGAAATCGGCTCGCTTGCGAACCGTGTCAA
Organism: Hadesarchaea archaeon; assembly: GCA_030672285.1. Lineage (GTDB taxonomy): Archaea > Hadarchaeota > Hadarchaeia > Hadarchaeales > Hadarchaeaceae > DG-33. The sequence goes on from DAOVGS010000068.1 coordinate 7,894, forward strand.
GGACCGCGTGGAGGAACGAAAGGGAACCATGCGACAGCTCGGACAGGATGTTTCGCTGGCTCTCTTGCCGACCTACGAGCAGGAGATGAGGGATATGGCGCTCTCGAAACAGGAGACCCAGATGAGGCTTCAGCAAATTCAGCCGGAGCTGGAGGCAGCCTCCTCCCAACTTCAACAGTTGCGCAAGACCGAACAGGAACTCGCGCGATTGGATAGCTCATCCCGTGAACTTGAGGGGGCGATAAACGCGTTGGGCCGTCAACTCGAGCAGATCAAAGGGAGGCTCGGAGCTGCGGTCGGGATTGCTCACGAAGAACTCAAACGACGGGTGGGGGATCTCGAGCGGACCTGCCATGAGGCCGAAGCCCGAGTGAGCGAGCTCAACTCCAATTTAACTACTAGCAGTTCAAGGGCGCGGGAATTGGAAACTAGGATAGGAATGATTCGCGAACGCTTGGAAAGGCTCGTGAGCGAGATAGAGCGGAAAGACAAGTTAAGTGAGGAACTGGAAAAACTGAGGCCACAGGAGCTGGCGAAGCTGATCGAGGGGCTGCAGCTTGAGTCTAGGAGCGCCGGCGATGAACTTGCAGCTTCTCATGCCCGAGCGCAGGATCTTCGGCAGACGATGGATGAGCTTGCAGCGGCAGGCTCAACGTGTCCGGTCTGTGAAAGCCCGCTCGAGGAGGGTAAAAAACAGCAATTGTTGGAGGAGCGCAGAGGCCAGCTCGAGGCGAAACTCAAACGCGTGGTCGAGCTCGAGGCGCGCGTGAAAGAATTAAATAAAAATTTAGACGAGAAGCTCGAACTCCGGAGGAAAGCCCAGTTACTGGCGAAGGAGATCGAGGAGCTTCCCGTGCGAGAGGCCGAGCGTTCTCAGCTCCTTCAACAACTTCAGAATTCAGAACGGGAACTTCCGAGCGTGCGGGAGGCAACAAGGAAACTCACGGCTGAGGTCGAGGGGGCACGCAGGGAAGCGGAAGCGCTCCGCGAGCAGCTCACCGTGGCCAAGCAATCGCTCCAACTGCGGCTCGACTTGGACCAGCTCGAGCTCGAACACAAGCAGAAGCTCGCCGAACGATTGCGCGTGCAGCACGAGCTGTGGCAGGTGAAGAGCACCTACGATGAGGCACGGGCGAAGGAGCTCGAGAAGCGCCACGAGGAACTCATCCGCACCCACGAGCACTTACGCACCGAGCTCGTCGGGAAGGAGCAGCTTATCTCGGAGAAACGAAAGCTCATCGAGAGCATCAGGGAAAAGCGAGAGATGATCACGCGATGTGAGACAGAGATAAAGCACTTGGAGGATGCGGTGAGGGCCCTAACCACGATTCAAGCCGCGCTCGCGCGAACCCAGACGGCAATGCGCAGGGAGTTCATCGATGGGGTCAACGAAGCGATGAGCGAGCTCTGGGAGAGCGTCTACCCATATGGGGATTTCACGGGCATCAAGCTCGCCGTCGAGGGAGGTGAACGGGGAGGCGATTACGTGCTGCAGCTCAGGGATCGCGGGGGGAATTGGGTTCCGGTCGAGGGGGTCGCGAGCGGGGGCGAGCGCACCGATGCCTGCCTGGCGCTCCGGATAGCGTTCGCGATTGTACTTACGCCCTCGCTCAGCTGGATCGTGCTCGATGAGCCGACCCACAACCTCGATGAGGAGGGCATCCGAGAGCTCGCTCGGGTCCTGAGGGAGCGCCTGCCCGAGGTCGTGCAGCAGATCATACTCATAACTCACGAGCAGCGGCTGGAGGAAGCGGTGAGCGGTTACCTCTATCGTTTCTCCCGGAACAAAGGCGTGGATGAGCCGACGAGGGCCCAGCGGGTAACGGTGCCTGAGAGATTTGATTGACTTAGGTTTCAGCGATCTCGAAAATCCTCACGCTCACGGTCACAGCGATGTTCTCCCCGCCGGCCATGGTCAAACGCACCTCACCCGCCCTAGCGAATGGTTTTTCCGCGCCCAAGCCGAGCCCAGCACCCTCGGGCCATGAAAGCTTCCACGAGTCATTTTCATAACTTAGGCCAACCGCCACGGCGTATCCGGATGGGCAAAGGTATTCGAGGGCGTTCTCCATGACCGAGCGCAGGTAGGGTCCGGGCACGGTCGGTTGTTCCAGCAGGAGGTTCTCGGCGGCCGCGCGCAGGTAGCTCACGCTGTAGTTGTCGACCCAAGCGAGTTCCAGAGTTTTGTACAGGTGCTCGCTCTTGAGCTTGAGCTGGCGGTCCGTAGCCGCTTCCAGCGGCCTCAAGCTGTAGGAGTGCATGAATACGGCCGCGAGGACGAGCATCACGAACATGAATGCCATCGCCAGCACGTCGGCAACGCCACGATTGTTCAGGCCCGCCATGCCATCACGCTCAGCTTGGCTGGGAGGAAACGGGCGTTCTCGTAAAGGACGCAAGGCACCGCCAAGGATCCTATTGTCCTATCATCGGGCGGGGTTGAACCGTAGGGCCCGAGAACGCGCTCGCCCCCCGCTTCATACCTCACGGTCACCTGAAAATCGAAGTTTTCCCCGGCTAACTCCCGTCTGGTGGAGAGACTTTCAAGTTTCGCTGGATCGATTATGTACATGTTGTTTTCGTATGTCAACTCCTCCACGGATAGGCTGGTAACGATTGCCGTGGTAGCATCGCTCAGCTCCGCAAGCTTGGAAATCGCGCGGTGTTGTTGGTAAGCGGAGACGGTCACGAGTAAGAAGGAAATCACGAGGATGCATGTGATGAGCGTCTTCAGGATCTGGGTCAGCGTCACTCGCTCACCACCACCGAGTTATCTTCAATTTTTATGGTTAATCGATGGTAACCCTCGCCCAGCACGGGGCTGACGATAGGTAAAGAGTACCCATTTTCGGGGAGCGTGAAACCATTGATGTTCAAGCGTTGGTTTTCGAATTTGAGCTCATAGCCGGGAGGTATGGTGATCTCGATCGTTCGATTATCATCAAATGCAATTGTGGTCAAAATGCTTTGGTTCAGCTCAAGCGCGGCGTCCCTCGCCCTGCGCTCGCGGTCGAGGGCTTGGAGAAACTGTTAGCCTAAGATAAATATTGAGACCACGAAGGCGGCGAGGATTACTAGAGCGAGGGTCCTGAGAGCTGGCATCCTCACGACCTATTGAATCCTCAGAACGAACGTGTCCGACTTCTCCAAACCATCCGTGCCGGAGCCCTTGACCGTTATCGTGACATTCTCGGGGGTTGCGGTGCTATCGACTTTTATCGTCATCGTTGAGCCGAAATTCGGGACGCCACTCGAAGGGTTGAAGGTTATGGTTACACCGGTGTGTGATGGGCTAGAACTCAGTGTCACGGTCTCGTTGTAACCGCCCAATATCTTCTCGACGTTTACTTGAACGGTTGTTGAGTTGTCGCCCGTGGCCGGCTTTCCAATAACAACTTCGTTTGTATCCACATCCACGCTGAAGCTTAATTGTTCCTCGATACCTCTACCAGCCGAGCGGTAGACCGCCACCCCTATACCGAGTCCCACCGCGAGCAAGATTATGCCGGCCATGATTTTCATTACGGTCGGCTCGACTCCAGCCTCATTCTTCAACAATTTCTTCACCTCACTCGGCCCCCATAGCCTTAGAGCGCTATCCGATTTTAAGGCACTGGGTTAATAATGTTTGTTGGCGGGGGCACCCATGCGAGTGAGTTGTGTTAGGGGTAGGCCAAAATTGGTTGGAAAGGGTATTTACAGGCAGGTGTTTAAAGTTAGAAATCTTGCGCTTAAAATTGAGAAAGGTCGTGGCAAGGGGATCAAGGAGCTGCAGAGAAGGGCGGCGGCGATGGATTCCCACCAACGGAAGATCAGGCGGGAGCTGACCTTTCTGCCGGCATATTACGGGACGATTTTGGCCGAGGTCAGGGATGGCAGCACCTCTCGGGTGATAATCACTTTCCACGAGTACGTGGGTCCCCTCCCTGTCTATTCGATCCGGACGCTGAGGGCGATTTTCAGCTTGATAGGAAAGGCAAGTGAGAAAGGTTACGTGCTCGATATAAAGCCATCAAACTTCGGCAGGAAAGGTAAGAAAGTTATCTACCTAGACGAGTACGGCATCGGGAAAGGGCCGTTGCCTCCCGACTTGCTCGAGGATCTCAACAAATTCGTCAAGCTCGCGCTCAGAAAACTGACGATAAAAAGAGCCGGTTGAGCCCCCTACTTCCTTGCGAGGGGCCTGAGCTCCTTGACCACGCGCTCGACGGTTGCAGCGGCGCTCCCGAGATATTTCCGCGGGTCTACCAGTTTTTCAATTTCCCCCTCCGGGATGTATCGCGTCACCCTACGCTCTCGGCGCAGCACCGCGGCCAACGGGATATTGTTGCGCACCGAGGTCGAGCTGCACCTCCTCAGCAAGGCGTGGGCTTCCTGACGGTTCATCCCTCGCCGGGTGAGCTCGATCATCACCGCCTCGGCCATGTTCAGCCCGCGGGTCAGTTCGAGGTTGCGCTTCATTTGTTTGGGGAACACAAGGAGGTTGTCGAGCACGTAGAGGGATGTCTTGAGCATTTCATCGGCCAGCAGGAAGCACTCGGGCAAAAGCACCCGTTCGCATGAAGAGTTCGTCAGGTCCCGCTCGTGTTCGATGACGATGTTCTCGAGCCCAGCCTGCACGTTCGCACGTAACACCCTAGCGAGCCCACATATTTTCTCGCATCGGATTGGGTTGTGCTTGTGAGGCATGGTGCTGCTCCCTATCTGTCGTGCGGCAAATGGTTCCGCGAGCTCACCGATTTCGGTGCGCTGGAGGTTCCGAATCTCGCGGGCGATTTTGTCTAGGGTGCTCCCGAGCAACCCAAAAAATGAAACAAGTTCGGCGAAGCGATCGCGCTGAAGGATTTGGTTGGAGGCCGTGGCAGCTGCTAACTTGAGTTCCCGCATCACTAGCTCTTGAACTTTTGGACCTTTGCCCCCCCAAGCGGCCCCGGCCCCGACCGCCCCGCTCATTTTTCCGACGATCACACGGGGTTTGATTTGCTCGAGTCGTTCCAGGTGCCGCCCGAGCTCGCACGCCCAGATCGCGAACTTCAGCCCAAGCGTCGTGGGCACAGCGTGTTGCCCGTGGGTTCGCCCGACCATGATCGTGTTTTTGTACTTGGCGGCTTGCTTGAGGACTATCCTGAGTAACTTTCGAAGGTCACGTTCAACTATCGTCAAACCATCGCGGATTTGCAGAGCTGCGACGGTGTCGAGGATGTCGTTGCTGGTGGCGCCGAAGTGCACATATCGCCCAGCTTTGCCCGATACCTTGGCCAATGCTAGAACGAGGGTCATCGTCTCGTGTTGGACCTCTCGCTCGAGTTCTCGAATCCGCGCGACACCTACGTGCTTGATCGATGCGCTTCGGGCAATTTTGCTCGCGTCCGCATTTGGGATCATGCCAACGTTTGCGAGGGCTTTTGCGAGAACCGCCTCGACATCGAGCATCCGCTGAAAACGAGCTTCGAGCTCAAAGATCGAGCGCATCTCGCGGCTGCCGTAGCGCTCCTCGATTGGGTGGACGGGCAACCTCAACCCCTAATCGACAAGTTTTGGCGTGCAATAAAGCTTTGCGGTTGATTGAGTACTCTGAATATCCTCTCAAATTCAGCGCATTTATATCTCGGTCGCTAACTCGCCGCCTTCTTCAACCTGCCGCTTGATGTTTCGCGCGATCTCAGCGCCGATGTAGGGCACCCGCGCTAGCTCCTTTTCATCCGCCCGTTTGATGTCCGCGAGCCCTCGATATCCCGTTTTGAAAAGGCTTCGCGCTCGCACACGCCCAATGCCTCTGAGTTGCACGAGCTCGAGCAGTTCATCCTTGACGCCGTAGCGAATCCGCCCGCGTAGCTTTCGGAGCGGGGTGAGCGCGGGTTTGGCTTTGAAGAGCTTTGCGAGATCGTGGGCAGCGTAGAGCAACCATCTAGCCGTATCCACGTTCCTTCGGATGTCTCCAGCCCCAACGCCGAACTGCTCGTGGATGTCATCCTCGCGCACCTCCTCGAGCCAAGCTTGGAGCATCTGCGCCGTCTTCACCTCCGCGAGAAAGAACTCGTATCGGTCGGGCTCGCCGTGCTGGTCTGGGATAGGTGTCAAGAGTTCATCGGCATGCTCTATCAGGAACTGCTCGAGGTCGGGGTAATCGTGCCGCCTCAGGTAGAGCCGCCCCATGTCAGGGGTGTGGCAGACGAGGTGGAGTAGGCTGAGGGCTGTCGGCTCTCGAGCGGCGATTCCCTTGATCCCGTCGCGCAGGACGACCGCCGATAGGGGATCGATGTAGAGGCGGGAAACGCGCTCTCCGAAGGGGGTCGCGAGCAACAGCTTTCCCTGTCTGCGGATCATCCCCTCCCGCTCGAGGAAATCCAACACTCGCTCGACGACTCGCTCGACATCGCTGACAGCATATTGATGGGCGAAGAAGGTCTGCTCCATGAACTCCATCATCCCATCGGCATCGCTAACGTACCCTGCGGCGATCGAGGCGAGCACGTGGGTTCGGAGAGCCGGTTCGGTCGCGAGCTTCGAGGTTATCCGCTCGGGCTCGGCACGAATGAACTCCTCGAACAGCGCTTCCACCTCGCCCCTCCCCTTGGCAATCAGCACGGCCTCGCCATATTTATCGTATTGCGGCCGTCCTGCCCTTCCCGACATTTGATGAAATTCTAGCACGGGGATGAGCTGGAGTCCATAGGGCTCTACGTAGCGGCGGTAGTCGCGGATGATCGTCCGCCGCGAGGGAAGATTGACACCCGCGGCCAGCGTCGGGGTTGCACATATCACTTTTATCAAATTTCCCCTGAACGCGTCTTCGACGGCTTTTCGCTGGGCGTAGTGGAGCCCGGCGTGGTGAAATGCTGCCCCCTGTCTAACGCACTCGGCTAGTTGACGGCATGTTCGCGTGGATTCCCCGAGCGCCTTTTCAACCTTATTCCCAACGACATCGAGCCCCTCCCGTTCCTCGGCCGAAAGAAACTCGCGCACGTGTTTCGCTGCAAGCACGGCCGCAGCTTGGGCCGAACGGCGGGTGCCGACGAAAACGAGCGCTTGCCCGCCCTCCCGCACGGTATCGATGGCGAGCGCCGCGAGCTCATTCTTGGTCCCAACTTCTACCGCCCGCTTGCTCCCGTCGTCGAACTTTATCTTTTCTCTATAGTACACCCCCTTCTTCAGGGGGACGGGACGCCATTCGCTTTTGACGAGCTTCGCGTCGAGCCACTCGGCCATCTCATCCGCGTTTTTTATGGTTGCGCTGAGTGCGAGTGTCTGGAGCTCTGGGTTGACCTGTCGGAGCCTGGCCGTCAAAACTTCGAGCGTAGGGCCGCGTCCGGGGTCATCGATGAGATGAATTTCGTCGAGCACCACAACCGAGATGATGTCGGCGAGCCATTTTGCGCGGTGGCGGAGCAAGGAGTCGACTTTCTCGGAGGTCGCGATGAGGATGTCGTAGCGAGCGAGCCTCGGGTCAGCGACATCGAAATCGCCGGTACTTATCCCAACTTTCACCCCAAGCGGTCCGTACTTCTCCCTGAACTCCTCATACTTCTCACTCGCCAGCGCTCGAAGCGGGACGATGTAAAGGCATTTGCCCCCTCGTTCAAGCACGGATTTGAGCATGCAGAACTCGGCGATGAGCGTCTTGCCGCTCGCGGTCGGGATCGCCAACACGAGGTTTTCCCCATCGAGGGCACCCTTTTTCACCGCATCCACTTGTGGTGGGTAAAGTGTGGTTATGCCTGATTTTTCCAGCGTTGTAGCGACTTGCTTCGGCAGCCCGTACTTCTCACACAGCTCTTCGACCTTCACTCACACACCACTAAGAAAATAACCTTAAACACAAATTAACTTAGGGGAAAACATGGCGGATGTTCAGTCGGCTGCTTGTCATGATATCTTACAAAAGATTTTGGGCGGCAAGATCGTCGATACCCGAGGGCTGGCCAGGGCTAAAATCCAAGCTTGTCGTGAGTTCGGATTATCGAAACCGTTCAGAAACTCGGAACTCTTGGCCGCAGCGACCGGTGAACAGAAGGCCGGAGTAATTCAACTGCTCAGGTTGAAGCCCGTACGCTCGATCTCTGGGGTTTCGGTCATCACAGTGATGCCAAAGCCTTATCCCTGCCCAAAGGAGGAGCCCTGCATTTACTGTCCAGGTGGCCCTAGCGTCGGCACCCCTCAGTCGTACACGGGAAAAGAACCTGCTTCCGCTAGAGCATTGCAGCACAACTACGATCCCTATGAACAAGTGAAAGGCAGGATCGAGCAACTTCGGGCGATAGGACATGTGGTCGACAAGGTAGAGTTGATAATGTTTGGTGGTACGCTAACTGCTTACCCTCCCGATTATTTAGAGTGGTTCACCGTGCAATGCCTGAACGCGATGTCTGGGGCGAATGTTGTAACGATAGAGGAGGCACAAAAAGCAGCCGAAACCGCATCGGTCCGAAACAGCGATATCACGCTCGAGACCCGTCCCGACTACTGCAAGAAGCCTCATGTCGACCTCATGCTTCGCCTTGGTGCCACGCGAGTCGAGCTAGGAGTACAAACACTTTGCGATGACATCTACAAGCTCATCAATCGCGGCCATACTGTGGAGGATGTGGCCGAGGCAACACGAATAGCGAAGGATGCTGGATTTGCAGTAGTACATCACTGCATGCCTAACCTCCCCGGCTCCAGTTACGAGCGGGACTTGGATACATTCAAAACCCTCTTCGAAGACGAACGGTTCAAACCCGATGCCATGAAGATTTACCCGACGCTCGTCATGCCGGGCACAAAGCTTCACGAACTATGGCTGCGGGGCGAGTACGAGCCATATCCTTTCGAGCAAATTGTAGAACTCATCTCCGAGGTGAAGCGGCGGGTGCCGAAGTGGGTGCGAATTCAGCGCATCCAGCGAGACATCCCAGTTAATTTGATAGCGGAGGGTGTCAAGCGAGGCGATCTGCGAGCTTTGATTCAGGAGAAAATGAGAAGAGAAGGCGCGCGCTGTCGGTGCATAAGGTGTCGTGAGGTCGGGCACGTGCGCTACAAGCTCGGGCTAAACCCCAACCCGGATGACGTAAAGTTCGTGGTCGAGCGATATCGCGCCTCCGAGGGTGAGGAGCTCTTTCTGTCGTTTGAGGACGTGAAGCGCGACATCCTGATTGGACTCCTGAGGTTGAGGGAGCCCTCCGCGAAGGCGCACAGGCCCGAGGCCAAAGCCACTCACTCGATGCTCGTGCGAGAGTTGCACGTCTACGGCCCGCTCGTGCAGGTCGGCGAAGCGGCCAGAGTGAATGAGTGGCAACACCGAGGCTGGGGTGAGCGTTTAATGAAGGAGGCGGAGCGTATCTCCCGCGAGGAGTTTGATGCGCGCAAAGTCGTCGTGCTTTCTGGCATAGGGGTGCGGAACTACTACCGGCGCTTCGGCTACGAGCGAGAGGGGCCCTACATGGTAAAGGGGCTGAGCTAACCATGCGCATTTGTTTAGGATTTTAGAACTTGCGCAAAAGGTTCCTCAGGCTGATCTTTCACCGTGCTATGAATTATGAATGTTTTCGTTTCCCTTACCCCTTTTAGTTTATGAATTTTTTTGACGAGTGCAGTCAGCTCCCTACTGTCTCTAGTCCAAACCTCTAGGATCGCGCTGTACTCTCCGAAGAGACGGTGGAACCCTGATATTTGATGAAATTTTTTGATCGTTTTTTCATTTTTGCGTCTAAGTTCACTTCGTGGATCTTCTCGCAGAAAGACGTAGGCTCTCGTACCAAAACCAAATTTCTCCGGATTCAACCTTGCCACGAACGAGCGCACTACATCAGCCTCTTTGTACTGCTTGATTTTCTTCGCAACAGTTTGACGCGTAGTACCTACTTTTTTTGCGATTTCTGAAATTGATTGGTCGGAGTTACTAATGAGTTGAAGTAGTATTTTTTTGTCTAGTTTTCTCATTTTATCGCTGTTAACATTTTGTTAATACAAATGCTTAAAAGCTTAACTATTTTAACTTTGGGGGGTGAGGACATGGAGATTCGCTCGTTCGGGAAGATATCAAAAAGCGGCAAAGTTCCACCAAAAACTATGAGTATACTCAAGACCAGATTAGGGAAAGAAGATTATCAGAAACTTATCAAGATAAACAATCCCAAACTTCACCAATTCATTGCCGATTACGTGGAACTCTGTAATCCCGATGGGGTGTTTATCTGCACCGACTCACCTGAGGATATCCGCCATATCAGGGAGGAGGCGATAAGAACTGGGGAGGAGAGAAGACTCGCCACAGATAGCCACACAGTTCATTTTGATGGTTATTATGATCAGGCAAGGGATGAGAAAAACACCAAATTCCTTCTCCCTAAGGGTGTTGATTTAGGCTCTAACATAAATGCAATAGATAAGGAAGAAGGACTCAAAGAAATTCACTCTCTACTAAAAAATATTATGCAATGGCGCAAACTATACATATGTTTCTTTTGCTTGGGACCAACGAATTCTAAATTCTCTTTACCTTGCGTTCAGCTTACAGATTCTAGTTATGTGGCTCACTCATCAGATCTACTTTACAGGTTAGGGTATGAGGAATTCAAAAGGTTGGGTGGTTCCCAAGCTTTCTTCAAGTTCCTGCATGCTGAAGGGGAGCTTGAGCGGGGAGCGAGTAAAAATATTGACAAGCGCAGGATCTACATCGATCTCGATGAGGATACAGTATATAGCGTGAACACCCAATATGGCGGCAACACAATTGGGCACAAGAAGCTGGCGATGAGGCTGGCAATCCATAGAGCATCAAAAGAATGCTGGTTAACAGAGCACATGTTTCTTATGGGGATACATGGTCCAGGAGGGAGGGTAAGTTATTTCACCGGAGCATTTCCTTCCCTTTGTGGTAAGACTTCTACCTCTATGCTAAAAGGGGAGACCATAGTGGGAGACGATATAGTCTATCTCAGGATAAAGGGCGGAAAGATGTGCGCTGTTAATGTGGAGAAAGGGATATTCGGAGTAATACAGGGAATAAACTCTAAAGATGATTCTATACTATGGAAGGTACTTCATAGTCCAGGTGAGATCATATTCTCAAATGTGTTAGTTACTGAAGACAAAGATGTATACTGGGTTGGCAAGGACGGAGAAGTACCCAAAAAGGGAATCAACCACTCGAGGGAATGGATCTTTGGGAAAAAAGATACCGAAGGTAAGGAGATACCGCATTCACACCCAAACGCCCGTTTCACCCTCGACATGAAGCTTTTAGGGAATGTCGACCCTGAGCTGAATAATCCTCAGGGCGTTGTGGTGAGTGGAATAATTTATGGGGGAAGAGATCCGGACACTTGGGTTCCAGTGGAGGAATCCTTTGATTGGGTACATGGCGTGATAACAAAAGGTGCATCACTTGAGTCGGAAACTACGGCCGCCGCCCTAGGAAAGAAAAAGGTCAGAAAGTTCAATCCCATGGCGAACTTGCCTTTCCTCTCGATAACTATAGGTGAATATATAGAGAATCACTTAAACTTTGGCCGTGCTCTGAAGAATCCGCTCCCCATCTTCTCTGTTAATTACTTTCTGAAAGACTCAAATGGTGAATTCATGAATGATGTAAGAGATAAAGCAGTTTGGCTCAAATGGATGGAACTGCGAGCGCGTAATGAAGTTGAAGCAGTAAAAACACCTACAGGCTTCATACCGAGATTCCAAGACCTCAAAAGACTGTTCAAAGAATTGCTCGGCAAAGATTACTCCAAGGAGGATTACGTCAAACAATTTACCTTGAGGATCCCCGAAAACCTGTCGAAGATCGAGAGGATAATGAGGATCTATGAGGCCGAAGTTCCGAACACACCGAAGGTCCTGTTTGAGGTGCTGGGAGAGCAAAAGCGCAGGCTCCAAGAAGCTGCGAAAAAATATGGAAGTTACGTTTCTCCCTTCAAGTTAGCCGAAGCGGACTGATCTTTTTCAAAACAGACCCACTTCTCGGTTGGGATTGGTCCTCCCCCGAGAACTCTGGGGCTACCGATTTAAGTCCGCGCGCATTAGTGCAAGCTGGTGCGGATGTCCGGCTACAGGGGGAAGGTTCAGCAGCTTCTGAGGGCAGCTTCGGTCGAGGTCGGCGATCGGGTTAGGGTGGAAAAAGCCGGCTCAGTTTACGAGGGCGTGCTCATGCCTCGAACTGAACTAGGTGATCCGAATCACATCGTCCTCAAGCTCGCCAGCGGATACAACCTCGGCATCAAGCTCGGCAAGGGGGCAAAGCTGGTGAAGCTCGAGAAGGGAAAGCCACCGAGGTTGGGCATACCCCCCCTCAAAATCAAGCGAGACCCCTCAAAACCTGATGTGAGCATCGTTGGCACGGGGGGCACCATCGCCTCTCGCGTCGATTATCGGACGGGCGCCGTTTACCCAGCGTTCACGCCTGAGGAAATCTACAGCGCCGTGCCGGAATTAGCCAATCTAGCAAACATACGTGTCATCGAGGCCTGCAACGTTTTCAGCGAGCACATGACGCCTGAGCTCTGGGTGAAGGTCGGAAAGGCGATCGCAAAGGAGCTGAATGCGGGTGCTAGGGGAGTGGTCGTCGCACACGGCACCGACACCATGGGCTACACCGCCGCCGCGCTGAGCTTCATGCTTAAAGATCTCTTCAGGCCGGTCGTGCTCGTGGGCTCCCAACGCTCCTCGGACCGCCCCAGCAGCGATGCGGCGCTCAACTTGATAGGGGCGGTCACGGTGGCTGGCAAGTCCGACATCGCCGAGGTGTGTGTGGTGATGCATGGGTCGACGGAGGATGATTTTTGCCTGATCCATAGGGGCACCAAGGTCCGCAAGTGCCACACGAGCCGCCGCGACACCTTCCAGACGATCAACGATATTCCAATCGGCATGGTTCGGGGCGGTGAGTTGAAACTTTTCCGTGACGACTACAACCGCGCGAAGCCGAAAGGTAGGGTAAAGGTCGATGGAAAATTCGAGTCGCGCGTGGCGCTCCTGAAGGTCACGCCCGGGATGCCTTCGAGTGTCATCGAGGGCATGCTTAAGGCGAGGGATAAAGGTATCGTGCTAGAGGGAACGGGTCTGGGACACGTGCCGGAGTCGTTGTTTGAAGGGATCAAGTTCGCTGTGAGCAAAGGGGTGCCCGTGGTGATGACTTCGCAGTGCCTTTGGGGGCGAATCGACATGAAGGTTTACTCGACGGGTCGCGATTTGCTCCAGCTGGGCGTGATTCCAGCTGAGGACATGCTTCCCGAGACCGCTTATGTAAAACTGATGTGGGTGCTCGCCCATGCTAAGGGAGTCGAGGAGGTTTCGAAGCTGATGCGCACGAATCTGGCTGGCGAGATTACCCCGCGGACGAGGCCGGACGTATTCCTGAAGCCAGTGTTCTCCCTTAAAGCCAGTGATTAGGCTGGCTGAGGTTGGAGAGAGTTTTAGATGGAGTTGAATTACGAGAAACTTGGCCTGCGCGTCGGATTTGAGATCCACCAAGAGCTCGATACTCACAAGTTGTTTTGCAACTGCCCTTCAGCGCTGCGCGATGAGGAGCCGCGACTCGAGGTGAAGCGAAGGTTACGTCCGACCCAGAGCGAGCTGGGGGAGGTGGATCGCGCCGCGCTGGCGGAGGCGCTGAAGGGAAAAGGGTTCAGGTACCAGCTTTATCCCGATAGCGTTTGCTTGGTCGAGCTGGATGAGGAACCCCCGCACCTCGTCAACGAGGAAGCTGTGGACATCACGCTCGAGGCTGCCCTCTTACTGAACGCAAAGCCCCTCGATGAGGTGCACACGATGCGGAAGATAGTGATCGACGGAAGCAACACGTGCGGCTTCCAACGGACCCTCTTAATAGCCACGGGTGGCCGCGTCGAGGTCGAGGGGAAGAGTTTTCGGGTCCCAACTATTTGCTTGGAGGAGGATGCGGCGCGAAAGATGGGTGAGGGCGCCGAGCTCATCGATTACCGTTTGGACCGGCTAGGTATCCCGCTCGTCGAGATCGCCACGGGGCCAGATTTCTTCGACCCTTACACGCCGGCCAAAGCCGCGCTCTACATCGGACAACTCCTCCGCGCCACCGGCAAGGTCAAGCGGGGAATAGGCACCATCCGTCAGGACGTAAACATCTCGATAGCTGGAGGCGCGCGCCAAGAGATCAAGGGGGTACAGGAGCTCGCGCTCATCTCGACGGTAATCGAACGCGAAGTTCAGAGACAATGGGCTCTCTTGGAGATTCGCGATGAAATAAAGCGGCGCGGGGCCGGGAAGGTTGTGAAAAAAATCATCGACGTGAGGGGGGTATTCTCCAAGACGAGTTCGGAGGTCGTCCGTAGCGCGCTCCGAGCTGGTGGCACCGTACTCGTCGTCAAACTGCCCAAATTCGCCGGGTTCTTGGGCAAAGAGTTACAGCCCGGCCGGAGGTTCGGCACGGAGCTCGCGGATTGTGCCAAGCTCTACGGCGGGGTCGGCGGCCTCTTCCACACGGACGAGCTACCGGCCTATGGGATCTCGCAGGAAGAGGTCGATGGATTGAGGAAAGCAACGGGTGCTACGGAAAGCGATGCGGTCGTGTTCATAGCGGACGTCAAAGAGAAGGCGGAGGCCGCGCTCAGCGCGGTCGTTGACAGAGCAAACCAAGCGCTCGAGGGGGTCCCCGAGGAGACGCGCCGAGCCCTGCCTGATGGGAACACGGAGTTCATGCGCCCGTTACCGGGTGCCGGACGGATGTATCCCGAGACGGACATTCCCCCCATCGCGATTACCCCCCTAAGGCTGAGGCAAATTAAGGCACGGTTGCCGGAGCTGCCCGAGAAGCGGCGCGCGCGCTTGGTGGAGAAATACGGGCTTGGGAAGGAACTGGCCGAGCGGATGAGCTTGTCGGAAAATCTAGAGCTTTTTGAGGAACTCGTCAGGAAGTCCAAAGCCAACCCGACCCTGATTGCGACGACCCTCGAAGAGACATTGGTGAGCTTGAGGCGCGAGGGCGTGCGAGTAGAGGTCATCCAAAAAGCGGTGCTTGAGGAGCTCTTCGCGGGCGTGGCGAAGGGAAAACTCGCGAAGGAGGCGGTATCAGAGGTCTTGAGGGAGGCCGCGCGAGGCGTGAGCGTTCAAACGGCGATCGAGAAGCTGGGGCTTGCCGTGATGGGGGGGGCCGAGCTCAGAAAACTCGTGAGGAAAATCGTTGCGGGCAACCGCGAACTTATCGAGCGGCGGGGCCGAGCGGCGATTGCCCCACTCATGGGAATCCTCATGGAACGGGTACGGGGGCGGGCCGATGGCAAGCTGGTGCACGAACTGCTTGAGCGGGAACTGAAGAAGAGAGGGGCCAAGTAAATATGTCAATCAATATCTCCATCGTAAAAGATTATGATGAAATGAGCAGGAGGGCCGCGAGAATAATCGCTGATGCCATAAGGAACAAGCCGAACTTAGTTCTCGGTCTGGCGACGGGCAGTACTCCCGTGGGCTGTTATCAGGAGCTTATCCGCATGCACAAGGAGGAGGGGCTCGACTTCTCCCGCGTTATAACCTTCAATCTCGACGAATATATCAGGTTACCACCAACCCATCCCCAGAGCTATCGATACTTTATGGACGAAAACCTCTTCCGCCATGTGAATATCAAAATAGAAAACACGTATGTTCCCGACGGTTTATCAGCCGATCTCCAAAGGACTTGTAAAGAATTTGAGGAACTCATCAAAAGGGCGGGCGGAATTGACCTTCAGCTACTAGGCATAGGGGCTAACGGGCACATAGCTTTCAACGAGCCGGGTTCATCATTCGACTTCAGAACGATGGTTGTGAACCTTTCAGAGCGAACGATAAAAGACAATGCACGATTCTTCAAATCCATCGAGGAGGTGCCTCGCCAAGCCCTCTCCATGGGGATGGGGACCATCATGGAGGTGAGAAAGATTATACTCCTAGCGAGCGGCGTGGGAAAGGCGGAGGCCGCTGCCAAGTCCGTTGAAGGTCCGATAACTACCGATGTGCCTGCATCTATTCTCCAGAGGCATCCCAACTGTATTTTTATCCTTGACGAAGAAGCTGCATCCAAGCTCGTGCGCAAAGCTCGCTAAGTCGGTAATAGTAGAATAAAACTAAACTTTGAGTTTCCCGCGTTCCATTATCATCTTTTCATCGAATTTGACTGTGGGCTTCAAGAAGATACCATCCACATGAATTCCAGCCCGAACCCGCCCACCGAAGGTCGAGTTGTCCCCCAGCGCGATGTGACAGGTGCCGAGAACTTTCTCGTCCTCGAGCACATTTCCGATGAGGCGTGCTTTCGGGTTTGTGCCCATGCCGAATTCAGCTAAATTTCTAGCTTTTGCCCCGGCTTCCTCCAGCATCTTGGTGAGCTTTCGAGCAGGCCCACCGGAAATTTTCACCGCCATCCCCCTTTCGATTAAGATCTCAATTGCCCCACGTAAGGTATCGACCATCGAGCCGTCGACGACCACTTTCCCCTCAGCTGTACCCTCGATCGGCGCGATGAAAGCCTCGCCAGCTGGCAAGTTCCCGTAATCGCCCGGTTTGTGAAAGATTCCAGTATCGGGGTGCGATCTTCGTCCCTCGATGCTGAAGGTTAAATGAGTTCCAGCTCTGGTCCGAACTTCAACTTCGGATGCTTTATCAAATAGGTTTACAACTTTCCTCGTCAACTTGCTTACCTGTTTGTAGTCAGCGAGCATTGCGCCGCGCTGCATTATGGTCTCAGTTATCATCGGCATCGTCGCGACTCTCGCGCCAGCTTCGCACGCTTTAAGGCGGGCTTGGGTGTGGGTAAGCGAGTAGGTGGTGGGCGCGAACACGACATCGGCGGTGCGCATCGCTTGTCCCACGATTTTTGGCGGTTCTCCCCCATGCCTGGTACCAGTTGGCATGCAGATGAGCATTGTTTTGGCCCCGACGATGCGAGCGGCTTCGAGAAGGGCTTCGGCAATTTTTCGCCTCGGGGGGTCTGTAACAACCAAGACGCGTTCTCCAGATTTGACGCTCATACAGATTTCTACGGCTATTCGTGCACCTTTTAACAACTCTCGCATGCTAGAACCAGCTATTTGATCAACCCATTTTTGAAGAGCTCGTCCCTGAAGGCCAGCAGGGTCTCGCGAACGCTTCCTTCGTCGGGAGCATGAACCTCGACGTAGCGCGAGGGAAAGAGAAGGAGATAAGTGCCCCGGCTTAGCTCGAATTTCACGATCTCCTTGTTCGATGTTTTCACCTTTCGCGCACGGGGAATTCGCTTGAGGATTTCTTCGAGATCAACTTTTGAACGAAGTGTTGTGGTTGTTCGCACCGACATGAGCTTAGGCATGTCGAAGACGTTATAGAGGCGCGGCATCTCACTTACGCGCGGCTCGGCTTCGCTCAATCAAATCCCAAAATCATTAGGGCGAGGAGAATTTAAAATTAGAGCCTCTTGGCAGCCAGCCTGATATCGACATCTCGAACGGTCCTTCGTCCAGCGTGCTCCGCGAGCTTAGCTGCTTCGTTCGCAATTGCGAGGGCGCGCTCTTCGAGAACCTCGGCCAGTGCAACGGCTGCGCTCTCACTCACCCGCTTGGCGCCTGATTTTCGGATGATGCGATCTATCGCCGCGACAGGCAATTCAACCATTTATCCGCCTCCTCGAGTATTTCAAGCCACTTATAGGGCAAATTTTCCATTTATTTAGGCAGTATTTAAACCTTTCCTCAAATGGGCTTTTAAATAGGTAATTTTGGTGAAAATCGAGTTTTTAATGGCTTTGCATGAGTTGGGAAAACTTTTATCCATCAAGTGACGTTGGTCGTGGCCAAGTTCAATAAAAATTTAAAGGAGCGCCGCGTAGTGGGCAGAGGTGAAAGGTTTGCCTTGCATGATCGTTGCTGGGGGATTCTGGGGCGATGAGGGCAAGGGAAAAATCATCGCATATCTTGCGCTCCACGATAAACCGAAAATCGTCGCGCGCGCGGGAGTAGGGCCGAACGCCGGTCACACGGTGTACGCCCGGGGGAAGAAATTAGGGCTGCGCCAGATCCCATGTGGATTCACCTACGAGGGGGCGCGCCTGCTCATCGGGCCCGGGGTGCTCGTCAACCCCGAGATTGTGCTGAAGGAGGTCGAGCTGACGGGCACGGGCGATAGGCTCGGCGTGGATCGGCGCTGCACGGTCATCGAGTCCCTCCACATCGAGCAGGATCGCACCTCGGCGCACCTGAAGGGCAAGATAGGCACCACGGGGACGGGCTGCGGCCCGGCAAACGTTGCGAGGGTGAACCGCGTTGCAAAGCTGGCGGAGGAAATTCCTGAACTCGAACGCTTTCTCACCGATGTCCCCCAAGAGGTTGGCGATGCCCTGGGGAGGGATGAACTCGTGCTCATTGAGGGGTCACAGGGTTTCGGCCTTTCTTTGATTCACGGCACCTACCCCTATGTCACGAGCAAGGATACTTCAGCGAGTACGCTTGCGGCCGATGTGGGCGTGGGTCCAACCAAGATCGATGACGTCATGCTCGTCTTCAAGGCGTACGTGAGCCGGGTCGGTGAGGGACCATTCCCGACCGAGATGGTCGTGGAGGAGGCCGAGCGACTTGGAATTGTGGAGTACGGCACGGTCACCGGGCGGCGGAGGCGCATCGGGGCGTTCGACTTCGAGCTGGCGAAGCGCTCGGTGATGATAAACGGTGCCACCCAAATCACCATAACCTGTTTGGATCGGCTCTTCAAGGGTAGTTCTGGGCTCCGGAGTTATGGGCAGCTCCCCGCGGATGCGAAGGCGTTCATCGAGCGCATCGAGGGTGAGCTCAAGGTGCCGGTTACCTTGATTTCGACGGGCAAGGATCCCGAGAACGTCATCGACCTGCGCTCGGAGAAACTCTGATGGCGCGCTTGGTGATTGCGGTCAGCGGCACCCCGGGCACGGGAAAGTCGATTTTTGCCCGGGCGCTCGCGAAAAAACTCAACGCTCAAGTGATCGATCTCAACGCGCTTATCCGAAGGAAGAAAATTTACAGACTCGATGTCGACGGCACGAAGATTGCCAACCTTCAAAAAATGCGGAAGGAATTCGTCCGCACAATTCGAGCTTCTCGCGGCCCGGTCGTCGTCGAGGGGCTGCTGGCACACCTGCTACCCAAAAAATACCTCACTCATGTTATCATACTCCGGACCAGACCAAAGGTCCTCGAGCGGCGCCTTCGTGCCCGCAAGTACTCGAAGGCCAAAATTCGCGACAACATCGAATCGGAGGCCCTGAGCATTATCCTCTGGGAAGCCGTTCAAGCGCACGGTATGGATAGGGTTTACGAAATCGACGTGACAAAACTGAGCCCAGATGCTGCGGTAAAACTGTTCTCGGATGCGCTGGATGGCAGAGTTTCGCTCAGGCCCGGTAAAGTGGATTGGTTAGAGGAAGTTTTTTTAACAAGTGGTGAATAATCAATTTTGGCGATGGCATGGGCGGAACCGCGCGAGTCGCATTGCTGATGGCTATGCTCACGGGGCTTTTGCTGGCGATGGGTCTCGTGGCCGGATACCTCACCGGCACCAATCTAGTTTTCACCTTCACATTTGCCCTCATCATGGCCGTGGTACTGAACATCGCCATGTACTGGTACGCCGACCGATGGGTGCTTAGGCTATATAAGGCCAAAATCGTGAGCGAGGCCGAGGAGCCTGAGCTGCACCGCACGGTGGAACGCCTGGCCTCGAGTGCACGTCTGCCGAAACCCCGGGTGGCGATCATCCCCACGGACACGCCAAACGCATTCGCTACCGGGCGTAGTCCCTCCCATTCGGTGGTCGCGGTGACGCAGGGGGCGATGCGCCTGTTGAACAAGGATGAGCTCGAGGGCGTGTTGGGACACGAGCTCGCCCACGTGAAGAACCGCGACATGTTGATCAACACCATGGCGGCGATCATCGGGGCGGTAATCACCTATGTGATGTGGTTCTCGATATTTGCGGGTGGTGGACGCAGGCGCGGCGGAGGGGGGATCTTGGCAATCCTGGCGATGGTCATGATACCATTTTGCGCGATGTTGGTCAGGCTCTCGATATCCCGCGGGCGCGAATATGGGGCGGACCACGGTGGGGCCAGCATCTCGCGCAAACCGCTCGCGCTGGCGAGCGCCCTGCGCAGCCTTCAATCAGCTGTCAGGAACAGGCCCATGCAGGGGGGGAACCCATCGACCTCCCACATGTTCATCGTTAACCCATTCGCAAAGGTCAGCATGAGGGGGCTTTTCTCGACCCACCCGCCGACTGAGGAACGGATTCGACGGCTCGAGGAGATGGCCAGAACTGGGCGGTTCTAGAACCCGAGCAAAGCTTTGCCGTAAAAACGCAGGAATATCTCGAAAATTATGACGGCAATGGTGAAAATTACTATACTCTTTGGCGAGATTTTGATGCCGTGGCCCTCCTCTTTAAAATAGCGTATCAGTCCGGCGCCCGTGGGGGGCATCGTTTCCTCTCGTCGTCGTCTGCTCATCTCGCCACCAATTTATTTAGGTACCCGCAAGTTTAAACCTTTTTTTGAACGGCTGGGGTTTTTCTGGGAATACAACTCCTCAGTTGTTACCTCGCGGAAGGCATGAATTGACGCTGGAGGGCAACGACTTCCGTGCTGTCATCGGCGTCGGCGTAAGCTTCTAGCGGCTCGTGATTCAGCTCGAGGAATGTTGGGCCCCACTTGAAAATACTGAGGATCTCCCTCGCACGGCTTCGTTCACCCAAAATGAATAGGGCCGCCGCAAGCGCCTCGGCGGTGCTCAATATCGTTGGGCGGCCATAGTACGTGGGGTTGGCAGCGACCAAGTAGGCTAGGCTTCGTGGCACCATCCGCTTTCGGAGGCGGGAAATTTGCCCGATCTGCTTCCATGAACAATCGAGCGCCACTAACCCACGTTGGCTCGCAACCTCTACATCCCCCTTGGAAAGCGCCTTCTCTGCAAATGGGTCGAGCAGAATCGCGCCGTTCGGCAGAGCACGGGGTTGGAAAACCATCTGAATTTTCCCAAATCGATGCAAGCGCATCGTGGTGCACTTTTTGGGATCGCACTCTCGGGCGTTAAAGACAACTAGTTCCATCGACCTCGGTCATACTGAGTTTGATAAACCTTTAAGTCATGATTGAACAAGGCGGGTTGGGCGCCCCATGGCCAAGCGAGTACTTTCCAACGCGACCATTCTCGAGGGCGAGGAGCTCGAGCTCACGCGCGGCTACCTCGTGGTCCGTGATGGCTTAATTGAAAAAATTTCCGAAGGCTCCCCCTCGGGGCGGGCCATCGATCTAAAACGAGGGTTCATCCTGCCCCCCTTCGTGAACGCGCATACCCACGTCGCCGATTCCGTTTCCAAGGAGCTTTATCTCGGCTTGGTACAGCCCCAGGTGGTCGGCCCAGGCGGGGAGAAATTTCGTGCCCTGGGCTCACGTTCACGTGGCGAGTTGATTGCATCAGTTCGCGTGACGCTTCAGGACATGCTCTGCACCGGCACCCTATCCCACTGCGACTTCAGGGAGGGTGGAGCGGAAGGGGTCGAGCTCCTTCGAGGGGCATCACACAAAGCGGTAAAATCAATTATCATGGGGCGCCCGTTCGCGCTCGAAGAACTGAACATTGTTTTAAAAAAATCAGATGGGATCGGTTTGCCTTCGCTCGAGGCTTTCGATGAGGAGGGACTTCGGTCAATCTCCAAACAAACCAAGCGGGCAAAGAAACTTCTCTCGGTTCATGTTGCCGAGTTAACGTCTGCCCGAGATGAGGTCGAGCGAGCACTTGAACTCAGCCCATCTTTTATCGTTCACGCGACCCACGCGAACGAGGAAGATTTTGTGTCCCTACAGAGGAATAACGTTCCCGTTGTTTTTTGCCCGAGGGCGAACAGCTTGCTGGGCGTCGGCGTACCCCCCATCCACCTCGCGCTCGCAGTTAACGCTCGTTTTTGCTTTGGAACGGACAACGCGATGGTATGCCAGCCAAACATATTTGAGGAACTTTCCTTCGCTTGGGCGTGCCTGCGTCGTGCGGATGCTGCTGCGGGAAGTGAGGAAGCACGTAAACTCCTGCGTGCAGCCACGATTGAACCCCAAAAACTTTTCAATTTACCGTGGGGGCCCGTTGAGGAGGGGGGTAGCGCGACATTTATGGTGCTCACCCCCGGAAATAATCTCGCAAACCTCACCAACGTGCATGCGGGATTGGTCAATCGAGCGCGAGCGGACAATATCCGAGCGATTTACGCGCGCGGCAAAATTTTATAAGCTGGGACACCGAGAAAAAATTGTGTTTTAAGGAGTTAACTTAGCGTAGCGGATGGTGGATTAGGGAAATGCAAGTCAAAGATGTGATGACCAAGGAGGTCAAGTGGGTAGAGGTGCCCGGTACTCGAGCGGAGGCTCTCGATCTCTTGAGAAAAATAGGTGCAAGCGCGGTTCCTGTGGTGAAGCGGGGCACCGATGAGCTCGTGGGAATGGTGACGCTTCGCAAGTTGTTCGAGAAATCCGACGAGGAGCAGCTCGCGATGCTCGTCGATCGAGATGTTCTGACGGTTGCGCTGAGCGATAAGCTCGAGGATGCAGCGAATCGTATGCTCACGGCTCGCGTCCGAAGACTGCCCGTGCTGAAGGACGGAGAACTCGCTGGGATCATCACCGTTCAAGATATCATTTATCGCGCGCTCGCCGAGATGGACGTGGAGCGCCCAGCATCGGATTTCATGCACCCCCACATCATCGCCGTGTGGGATGGGACCCCGCTCAAAGCCGCGGTGGAGATCATAGACCTCTCTGGCTTTCGGACCCTCCCCGCGATTGATGAGGGTGGCAACTTGGTCGGGATCATCGATGACTCGGATATCATCAAGATAAGTGAGGTCGAAACCGAATCGAAGATGAGCCAGATGACGGGGCGGAGCGAGGGCGATAAATGGACTTGGGACAGCGAAAACCGGATCTACATCACCAAGCGGGAGCTGAAGGTCCCGGATAAGCTCGTGCGGGACGTGATGACGAAGGAGCTCGTGACGATAACACGCAAGACTCCCATTAGTAGGGCAGCTCAGCTCATGAAGCAGCACAGAATTGAGCAGACCCCAGTTCTATCTGCGGATGGCAAACTCATTGGGATTGTACGGGATATCGATCTGCTCCGCACTTTGGTCGAGTAGTGATAAATACTTAATTTTTTAGGGTTTGAGCGCGCTTCCAATTGCGGTGAAGTAGTGTCCAAAAAGCACGAGGAAGTCATGGAGCTCGCTAAGCGGCGTGGGTTCATCTGGCCATCGTTCGAAATTTACGGAGGCGTGGCAGGTTTCTACGATTTCGGGCCGCTCGGGGCACTGCTGAAAAATAAGATCATCCAGAAGTGGCGCGAATTTTACGTGGTTCGGGAAGGGTTCTTCGAGATAGATTCGCCGAGCATTGTGCCCGAGGAGGTCCTGAAGGCGAGCGGGCATGTCGAGCACTTCGTTGACGCGATGGTCGAGTGTCAGAAGTGTGGGGCTGCTTTCAGGGTCGCGGACTTGGCGCGCGAACAGGCGGGCAAGGACATCGAGGGAATGACGAAGGAGGAGATGGATCGGTTCGTTAAGGGACACAAGGTGCGCTGCCCCGATTGCGGCGGCGAGCTGGGGAAAATTTTCGATTTCAACGCGATGTTTCGAACGGCGATCGGGCCTGGAAGCCAGCGCGTGGGTTACCTGAGGCCGGAAACTGCACAGGGAATTTTCATCGATTTCAAGCGGCTCCAGCGCCACGCGCGGGGTAAGTTGCCTTTCGGGGTGGTGCAGATCGGCAAGGGTTACCGCAACGAGATCTCCCCGCGCCAGGGTATCATAAGACTGCGGGAGTTCACGATGGCGGAGGCCGAGGTCTTCTTCGACCCCGGGGACCCGCATCACCCGAGGTTTTCCGAGCTGGCGGGTGAACAACTCAGGCTTTGGTTGGCGAAAGACCAAGAGGAGGGCAAGGAGCAGTTGACCGAGGTGACGGTCGAGCAGGCGGTCAAGGCGAAGCTGGTCTGCAACGAGCTCATGGCATACTACCTCGCGCTCACCAAGCGCTTCTTGCTAGACTTGGGCATTCCGAACGAGGTGATTCGCTTCAGGGAGCAGACCCCCGGGCAAAGAGCTCATTACTCGAGCGAAACTTGGGACGCCGAGGTTTTGACGGAGCGGTTCGGCTGGGTCGAAATCGCTGGGCTAGCCTACCGCACGGATTACGACCTCTCCCGCCACGCCCAGTTCAGCGGGGAGGACTTGACGATATTTTCAGCTGACAAGAAGCGGAAGGTGCTTTGCCACGTGGTCGAGCCCTCCTACGGCATCGATCGTCCACTTTATTGCGCGCTTGAACATGCATACGTGCAGGAGAAGAAGCGCAAGTACTTCCGGCTGAGGAAGGAGCTGGCCCCAATCGAGGTCGGCATCTTCCCCTTGCTCAACCGCGTGGGCATGCCTGAGAAGGCCCAAGAGGTGTACGGGAATCTAAAGCTAAAGGGATTCATGGCAGAGTACGACGATGCTGGATCAATAGGAAGGAGATATGCCAGAGCTGATGAGATAGGTGTCCCCTACTGTGTTACTATCGATCACGAAACTCTAAAACAAAATGATGTAACCATCCGTCATAGAGACACGACGAAGCAAATTAGAGTGGACATTGAAAAATTACCAGATGTCCTTAAGAAATTGCTTAACGATGAAATAGAATTTGATAAAGCTGGAAAACCGATCGAAACTACTTCGAAATAAATTCTTCCCCTTTTTCAGTCATTTTCAACCCGACCTGCAATCCGGCATGCGCTTTTAAGCGATTTTCCCACAGAGGGCACCGAAAGTATTCCATAAATAATACGGAAATCGGTGCCAGTTGCAACACCCTTAAAATCGGCTGGGTGAGGAACTCGTCAGAAAACGAGATAGATCATGAGGGGCAGCGCCACGAAGAGGGAGACAAGGGTCAGGTAGAACACCATCGCCCCGTAGAGCTTGAGGTCCAGCTTGAAATTGTAGGCGAGGAAGACGTTGAAGACGGCGGGCGGCATCATCGCCTGAATGAGCGCGGGCTTGGGCGAGATATCGTCGGCTATGCTCAACCCGGCCATCCCGATTAATGCGAAGACCACGAGCGGACAGACCAAGAACCTTATCGCGCCCACGGTCGCCAGCTTCGATACGTACTTGCGGGGGTTGACTAGGGGCATTTGGTAGCCGACGAACAGGAGCATCAGGGCGAAGAAGGGTTTGACGAGAT
Source organism: Hadesarchaea archaeon (assembly GCA_030672285.1). Taxonomy (GTDB): domain Archaea; phylum Hadarchaeota; class Hadarchaeia; order Hadarchaeales; family Hadarchaeaceae; genus DG-33. Next base: position 33,098 of record DAOVGS010000068.1, read on the forward strand.
AAACGTCAAATGTATCCTGTACTACACCCCACAAGTGAGCCTGAAAACCGACGAAGAGCATCGCTGTTATTAACGCTATGGTCGCTGGGAAGACCAGCACGTTTTCAAGCACGAAGCGCAGGCTTACGCGTCGCTTGCTGGCGGATATCGCGAGCGCCACCCCAAAGACTAAGTGCGGGATCCCTATCGCCACCGCGTAAAGGCTCGCGGGACCCAAGCCCCCGATCCCGACCATGGCGTATACAAGGGGCAGCCCGAGGTAGGTGACGTTCATGAATGATGAGTTCAAGGTGAGCGCGATGGTCGTCTTTCGGTCGTGGCGCATGAGGGTCGAGAGCCCCACCGCCAGCACGAAACAAACGCCCAACCCCACGAAGGCAAAAACTGCCGCGTTGCCGAATCCTAATATTTCGCGTAGGCTGTAGCGGGCTATCGAGACGAAGACCACGGTCGGCAACATTATCCAGAGGATGCCCACGTTGAGGAGGCGGAAGCCCGGCTTGGCGAACCTTCCCAAAATTTTGACGCGACCCGTGATAACCCTTATGGCAACCCCGAGGACGATGAGCCCTATGGCGTAGAAGGCGGGCGTTAGGTAATCTCCAGGCGTGGGCCTCACCAACTAGCTGTTTACTTGATCTCCTTCAAAGCTCGCTCGAATATCTCCAGCCCGACATCGGCTTGTTCACGCGTTAGGATGAGCGGCGGGGCGAGCCGTAGCGAGGACACCCCAGCGCCGAGGAGCACGAGCCCGCGTTCGAAGGCTTTGGTCATGAGCTTATCCCTTTCGGCCTTGGCTGGCTCCTTCGTTCCCCTGTCCTTGACTAACTCGACGCCGATCATCATGCCCTTGCCCCGGACATCGCCGATCAGCTCGTGTTTATCGGCGAGCTCCTTGAGCCTCTTGAGCATGTACCCACCAACCTCGGCGGCATTTTTGGCAAGTCGCTCAGTTTTGATTATATCCAGCATGGCGAGTGCAGCCGAACATCCGACCGGGCTACCGCCCATCGTGTTCTCATGGGCCCCGGGCTCCCAGTCCATGAGCTCTGCCCGCGAGATGGTCGCGCCGAACGGCAGGCCGCCGGCGATCCCCTTCCCAACTGTTATGATATCAGGTTCGACCCCCCAGTGCTCGCACGCGAACCACTTGCCCGTGCGGCAGAGCCCCGACTGGATCTCATCCGCTACGAAAATTATGTTTTTCTCCCTGCAGAGCTTCGCGAGGGCCTGTAGGTATCCATCGGGCGGAACTATGTAGCCGCCTGCACCCTGAATCGGCTCGACGATCGCACAAGCCACATCATCGGGCGGAACCACCTTCTTGAACATTATTTCCTCGATGTAGTCGACACACCACAGCCCGCAATCGGGATAGGTCTGCCTGAAGGGGCAGCGATAGCAGTAAGCGTAGGGCACGTGGAAAACCCCCTGCATCATGCCCTTGAAGTGGCGGCGCACGGCAACGTTCGTGGTCGTGAGCTGGAGGGAGCCCATCGTCCGCCCGTGAAATCCCCCGATGAATGCGAGCACGTAAAAATTGCGGG
>DAOVGS010000025.1 GCA_030672285.1 Hadesarchaea archaeon
GCCATCGACCGTTTTGGACCTCAGCTCTGGCCCCCCACGAATCCTCCGCGAAGGGCCAATATCGGAGAAAGAACTCTCAAGAATTCTCAAATAATGTTACCTTCGTTTTGACTGCCTCGCGATTGAAGCCGCGAAGATCCCTGCTCCGAAACCGTTGTCTATATTGACGACAGCGAGCTTGGGAGAGCAGGTCTGAAGCATCGTCATGAGGGCTCCCACGCCCTTTAGCCCCACTCCATACCCGATTGAGGTCGGCACTCCTACGACAGGCACGTCAACCAAACTCGAGACGAGAGAAGGTAGGGTTCCTTCCATTCCCGCGACGGCCACGATGGCCGTCACCCCCTGCTCGACCATGTGCTTAAGAGGTTCGAACAATCGGTGGATCCCAGCAACACCAACATCATAGGCTTTCAGCACCTCACAACCCATCACCTCGGCTGCGACCACCGCCTCCTCCGCGACCGGCACGTCAGCTGTACCAGCCGCAAGTACCCCTATCTTCCCAATCTTTGGGAAAAGATGGCCCTTCTTTTTGATGACGATGTTCCTAGCCTTAGAATTGTACTCAATCTCGAAGTCCCTCCGAAGCCTCGATTGAACCAATTTGAGGTGTTTTTCACTCACTCGGGTCACTATAGCATAGCCGCTCGTGCTCGCGAGGGCAACCACAGCTTTGGCAACTGTCTCGGGGCTCTTTCCTTCGGCCAGCACCACTTCTGGGATCCCGATTCGATGAACTCGCTCGACATCCAACCTCGCTAGGTCGCCGATCCGCTTTATGTTAAGGGCTGCCAACTTTCGTTTGGCTTGCTCAACGGTGAGTTTTCCAGCCAATAACGCGTTGAGCACGCCCTCGACGCCGGTGATGAGCTCCTTTCGGCTTTTGGCCCCCATGAAATCACGCTTCGCTTATTTTAGGTCGCGTAGTCTTTAAATTATGATGCGGCGAGGTTCAAGGGGACGATTATGGAAATCGAGTTATTGGGAAAAAGCATGAATGCGCCGAAATTCTTGGGGGTGCTTGAAAAAGAATTTGACTGGTTTATTTCTTACACCCTGTTGCTCGCCGAAAAGCACTTCGAGGACCCGGCAAGCAAGAGGATTTACATCGCGGTCGCCTTCATAGGTGATTACCTCTGGGATCTTCACACCCTCCGATTCGAGGAAGTCATCTACGAGAAGGATCGCACGCGAAGGCGCAAGGTAGCGGTGCCCCCCCAAGTCGTGGCCGAGAAGGCCATCGCCGAGCTCCGCGCAGCTTGCGAAAAAACAAAGGAGCTACCAGCCCGGATAAAAAAACGTCTGAAGGAAGCCCAAGAGGCTCAAGCAGCAAGGTGATGCTACCTCGATAGTTCCTTCGCTCTTCTCGCGGCAGCCTTCACTGCATCTCTGAGCGCATCAGCTACTTTTCGCTCTTCTAGCACTTTGAGCCCCTCGACCGTCGTCCCTTTTGGGGTGCACACCATCTCTATTAACTCCTCCAGCGTCTTCCCCTCGCGCAAAATTACTTCACCAGCCCCCTTTGCGGTTTGCGCGGCGAGCTTAAGCGCTACCTCGCTCGATAAGCCGAGCTCGACTCCAGCTTCTTGTAGGGCTTGTACGATGAAGTAAAAATATGCCGGGCCGCTCCCGCTCAGCCCCGTGACCGCATTCATCAACTTTTCATCCACTTTGAACGTCGTGCCCATGCCAGCTAGGAGCTTCTCAACTAATTTCCCGTCTTCTCTCAAAGCTCTGGTGCCGAGCGAGAAGCATGAGGCCATCCTCCCGACGAGCCCACAGATGTTCGGCATTACCCTTATCACCCGCGCGCCCGTCCTAGCTTCAATAAATTTTGTCGAGACCCCTGCCGCGACCGAAACGAACAATTTGCCCTCCGAGAACTCCTTGGTCTCTTCCAACACGGATTCAACGATGTCCGGCTTCACGGCGATGAAGATGACATCACAATGTTCCACCAACTTTTTGTTGTCGGTTGTCGTCTCGATCCCGAACTTCCCAAGCTCCTTGAGTTTCTCATCGCTCACGTCGCTGGCTACGATCTCCTCCGCCTGAAGCGCGCCGGCGTTTAGGATGCCCTTTATCAGGGAACTCCCCAAATTGCCGCACCCGATGAAACCCACCTTCATCTCGCTCCCGCATCCATATCGTTCAAAGATATTAAAGTGCTAACCTCGGAAGCCTTTTAGATTTCAAGTGCCAGTTTTAATCGGGCCGCCGTAGCTCAGTTGGTAGAGCGCCACCTTGGTATGCGTACAAAAAGGTGGAGGTCGCGAGTTCAATCCTCGCCGGCGGCTTTTTTCCAAATTGTGTAAAAAGAAACAAACGTGCTTTAAATACTGGCACCTAGAATGAAGTTTGGTGAATCCGTGTCCGTGATGTGGTTGGAAGGGTTATTAGTTTTCATAGTTTTTCTCGTCGCCATATTTCTGATGGCCGCGATAAGGGTCCTGCGGGAGTACGAGCGGGCGGTGAGATTTAGGTTGGGCAGGTTCGTTGGGATCAAGGGTCCTGGAATCTTCCTAATCAATCCGATACTCGACAGGATAAAGAAAGTCGACCTGCGCACGATAACGCTCGACGTGCCCAAACAGAATATTATCACCAAGGATAACGTAAGCGTCAACGTCGATGCCGTCGTTTACATGCGGGTGGTAAACCCGGGCGATGCCATCATGAAGGTGGAGCACTATATCATGGCCACGAGCCTGCTCGCTCAGACCACGCTGCGGGATGTGCTCGGGCAAAGGGACCTAGACGAACTGCTGACTAAGCGTGATGAACTGAATGTGAGCCTCCAGAAGATCATCGATGAGGCGACCGACGCTTGGGGCATAAAGGTGAGTTCGGTGACGGTGAGGGACGTGAGCCTGCCCGATGAGATGCTCCGCGCGATAGCGAAGCAGGCGGAAGCGGAGCGGGAGCGGAGATCTAGGGTGATAATGGCCCAGGGCGAGTTCGAGGCTGCGAAGAAGATGGCCGAGGCCGCGAAGCAGTACCAAGAGAACCCGTCTGCGATAAGACTTCGGGAACTCCAAACCCTGACCGAGATCGCCCGCGAGAAGAACATGATTGTCGTCAGCCCGACCCAGCTTGGCACCCGGCTTGGAGAAGTGCTCGGTGTAACTACAGCACTCCGGAAAAAAGGGAAGGGGAAAGAGTAGTCATTTCTTGCCACGTTTTTCGACGATTAGCACTAAGCCCTTCACATCCTTGACCACGACCTCCTCACCCTCTCGAATTCGTTTCTCGGAGGTCGCACGCCAGAGTTCGCCCTTCAGCCTGACCATCCCATCCGGGGCGATGTCGGTGGTGGCGACACCAACTTGGCCCAACATGGCTTCCCTACCTACAGCTATGGGTCTCTTCATAGCACGTCTCGCCAACACGATGAAGACGGCGAAGACGGCGAGCAGACCTATCGCCACCCCCTTCGCCACGTCGCCAGCGACCTCAACCCACGGCTCCTTGTCGATCATCATCAACCCTAGGATAAGGGCAACTCCTCCCCCAACTCCGAAGACGCCGAAACCAGGCGTGAAGAACTCAGCTGCAATCAACACCACCCCCAGCAAAATAAGCGCGACCCCGACGTAGTTTATCTCAAGCACCCCCAAGCCCCAGAGGGCCAACAGCAAACAGATCACGCCAGCTATGCCGGGAACCCCTATACCCGGGGTGGTTATTTCAGCCAAGATGCCGAGTAGGCCGGCGATAAACAGAATGGCAACTATGTTTGGATCGCTGAGCACCCTCAACACTTTTTCGAAGACGCCCATCTCGAGGGTTTCCACCCTGGCACCGGAGAGACCGATGTTGTCCAGTATTTCGTCTATGCTGCTAGTACGCAACTCTATTATCCCATTGTCGAGAGCCTCCTTAGGACTCATGGTCCAATTTTGGGTCACGAACTTCTCCGCGATCTCTTTGGGCCGCTCTCGATTCTCGGCTATCGACCCTATCCACTCGGCCATCGCTGCGGTAACCTTCGGGTCCTTTGGCCTCGGCTGTGCAGCGCCGATTGCCGTGGCTTCGTCCATAGCCGCGGTGTTAGATGCGAGAAGGATGAAGGTGCCTGCAGAAAAACCCCATGCCCCCGGGGGCGTGACCCAAACTACAAGCCTGATCTTTGCATTCATCATTCGACCGACGATTTCCTCGGTCGCCGAGAGCAGCCCGCCCGGAGTGTTCATCTTCATTATCAACACAACGTTATCCCTCTCGGCCCGGTCAATCGATTTCCTAATGAAGTTTGAGATACCAGCGTCGATCGTCCCGTCTATCTCTATTACATAGACGGAATCCTGCTGGGCCTCGCCAGTGTGGGTCGCCGCTAGGCAGCCGAGAATTATCAGAAAAACTGCGAGCACGAAAATTCGCTTGTTCATCGGCTTGCCGCCCACTCGATGTTGCCCTTGTCCTGCAGCCCGGCTCGAGGAGCAAATCTTGGCGCCCTTTTTGCGAGCGCGGCCGCAGGAGAAAAACACCGTCCAACTTGTACATCATCGACTCGAGCACCAATAGCGTTTTTAAGCTCCCGAGCGCAGACCATAATGTCCAAGCTAGACATGAATAACTTCATACCATCATCTGGTGTGTGATATGGAACTCGTGGCTAAAATTACCCTCCTGTTTGCGGGTTGGGGAGCGATAGCCGGTGTCCTCTCGGGATTTCTGCGAGGTATGCCGACGGATCAGGGCAGCTTAGCGCTCCTTGCAATCTTTTTCTTTCTCTTTTACATTCCATATAAGCTGGCCCCAAACATCCTAAAATTCTCCCCTGAGGAGTTCCCGGGTGGAAAGTGGACGGGATGGACCGCGTTCAAGAGAGGATTTTCGGGGTTTTTCATCATGTGGTTGGTCCTGTGGATAATGACTTATACCATACTGGTTTCCTGAGGACCGCCCCGACTTTTACCCATCCCAATTGCTGTTTTTATCTTCTCGCCACATACCTTGAGAGGGGGCTGAGAGATGGCCGAGCAAAAACCGCTCAAGGGACCTGCTGAAAAAAGGATAAAAATCATAGCAGACCACCGCGAGATCCCATCAGGCGTCGTGCACGAACTCACGCAGCTCGGGGTCGAGGTTGAAGCGCGCCAGCTTAGCGTCGGCGATTTCATCCTCAGCGACCGCGTTGGAGTCGAACGAAAATCCGTCGGCGACTTTTTGCAGTCAATCGTCGACAAACGGCTCCTAAGCCAAGCCAAGCAATTGGGCGAGACATTTGAGCGCCCGGTGCTCATCTTGGAGGGCAAGAGTTTGTACTCGCGGAGGGCGATTCACCCGAATGCGATCCGCGGTGCACTTGCCGCACTCGCTGTGGATCTCAACATCCCGATATTGCCGACTCGGGATGAAAAAGAAACGGCGCTAATCCTCGTCGCCATCGCTAGGCGCGAACAGGTGAAGGAGGCTCGGGAAGTCGTGATACGCGGTGAACCTAAGGGTTTGACCCTACCCGAACAACAGCGGTTTGTGGTCGAAGGGCTGCCCGGCGTATCGGCCGTGCTCGCAAAACGGTTGCTCGAACGTTTCAGTACGGTCGAGCGGGTGATTAGTGCGTCGGGTGACGAGCTGCAGCAGGTGCACGGCATCGGACCTGAAAAAGCGAAGGAGATCAGGCGAGTTTTGAGAGCGGAATATGAGGCTAAAGCTTCTTGACCGATTCTTTTGTCCGATCGATCGCTTTTTTAATGTTTTCAATAGATGTCGCGTAGCTGAATCTCACGTGACCCTCGCCATACGGGCCAAATCCACTACCCTGCACAGCGGCAACGCCCGCCTCGTGCAACAGGAACTCACAAAGGCTCAAGGATGAAACGCCAAGCTTTTTGATGCTGGGGAATGCGTAGAAGGCGCC
>DAOVGS010000028.1 GCA_030672285.1 Hadesarchaea archaeon
GATGCGCTAAATATCTTGATGGAAGCGAGCCCAGGCGCGGAAGTCTTGGCCGAGATAAATCGGGTTGTCATGGGTGTGCCGGGCGTGCTGGGATGCCACCGATGCCGTGCCCGCAGGGTGGGGTCCCGCATATTTGCAGACGTGCACATCTACGTTGACCCAAAAATGAGCGTAGCTAGAGCGCACGAGGTAGCGACGCGAGTTGAGCACGATTTAAAAACACGAACAGCCGACTTAACCTCGGTGGTCGTGCACATAGAACCAGCTAGAGGGCGCGCACATGGCAAAAAGCGTTGAGGAAGTTCGGGCTGAGATTCCCTTCTTGCGTACTGGCATCATCTACTTGGACAACGCTGCGACGACGCCGACGCCCCAGCCCGTGCTCGACGCGATGCTCGAGTATTTCCGCGAGTACGGTGCAAACGTTGGGCGGGGCCTACACCGTGCGACGCGACGCGCGACCGAAGCGTTTGAGGCGACCCGTGAAAGGCTCGCTCGGGTGATCAACGCGAAGCCCGATGAAATAGCCTACACCAAAAATACTACTGAGGCCATCAACATCGTCGCCCAGGGCCTGAAGCTGCGGAAGGGGGACAAGGTCGTGACGACGGTGCTCGAGCACCATTCGAACCTCCTCCCATGGCAGCGGCTGGAGCGCGAGCGGGGCGTGAAGCTCGAGCTCGTCCGGGTGCCGCGCGAGTGCCTGATTGATCCGGCTGCAGTCGAGGCTGCGATTGATGATAAAACTCGGCTCATAGCAACCCATCACGTCTCCAACGCGATCGGGAGCATCCAGCCCGTGGAGGAGATCGGCAAGCTCGCCCAGGATCGCGGCGTGCTTTACCTCATCGACGCGGCTCAGGCGGTCGGCCACATGCCCATCGATGTTCGAAAGCTCGGGTGTGATTTCCTAGCCGCCCCCGGGCACAAGGGGCTACTTGGACCCCAAGGTACTGGCTTCCTCTACGCGCGCGAGGACCGCTTGACGGGGCTCGAGCCCCTCTTGGTCGGTGGAGGCATTGTGGAGCAAGTTGAAGAACACACGCACGATTTGGTCAAACCGCCTCAAATCTTCGACGCCGGGACCCCCAACATCCCGGGGATCATCGGGCTTGGCCGCGCCTGCGAGTACGTGCTCGAAATCGGAATAGAGCGAATTGCCGAACGCGAGCGAAAGCTGACCGAGCAAATGCTGCGCATCGCGGACCTCGAGCACATCGAAGTCTACGGCCCCCGTGGCACCGAGCAACGAGGAGGTGTCGTGAGCTTCAACATCAGCGGTTTGGGGCACCACGATGTGGCATCAATGCTGGACGAGCTTGCTCAGATAGCGGTTCGCTCGGGGCATCATTGTGCACAACCGACCATGCGCCTTCTGGGAGTTGAGGGCACCGTGCGAGCTTCGGTTCACTATTACAACCTCGAAGGGGAGATCGAGCGCTTTACGACGACGCTCGAGCAGATCGCACGTGAGTTTGGCGATTGACCCACCCTAAGAGGGCCGCGAGCGAAGCCCGGTGAGTCCGGAGATCCTCCTTGAGTATCTTCAGTGATGGTTCTTTGTCGATCACGATGGCGAGCTTCAGCAGGAGTTCTAGGTTAGGGTTCGAGGGATGTGTCGAATTTAACCACTTGCGGACAGCACCCTCGGTGACGCCGATTTTCCTCGCGAGTTCCCCCGTGGAGCCGAGTCCCTCGAGCAAAAGTTCAACGAGCTCGGTCCTAGCGGTCCTGCTTAGGTACTCGCATATGCCGTGCCACTCTCCGTTTGTTTTCGTACTCCCCGGTACGGATTTACGGGGAGGTTGTTTATAAGGCGAAAAATCGTACTCCCCGGTACGAACGTCATCGTGGTGCTCGAAATTCGTACTCCCCGGTACGATTTAGCCGTACCCCCCAGTACGATTTCACAATCGGCGAGCGGATTCGTACTCCCCGGTACGAATGGCAAATTAATTCAGATACCGATCGTACTCCCCAGTACGGTTCGGCCATCGTCGTTCAACTTAAATACAACAATTTTTTTGCGAAAAAATCAAACCGGAATTGAACCCGTCTCCTTCTCCGTCTTGAGCACGACCAGCGTTCGCGTGCTGCTGACCCCGGGAATTCGGTCGATCTCGTGCAGAACCTTGTTCAGCCCCAGCGTGTCGTCGATGATCAGCTTGAGGAAGAGGTCGTGCTCCCCGACCACCTCATGGATCTCAAGTACCTCTGGCCTTCGGTTGAGTTGTGCAATTACCTCCCCGCAGGTGCCGGGTGAGGTGGAAACGCCGATAAAAGCCTTCAACTTTTTCCCGACCGCCTGAGGGTCAACCACGACGACGAATTTCTTGATAACCCCCGCATCCACCAACCGCTTCACCCGCTTGTGAATCCCCGAGGAGCTTATGCCCAGCCGCTTGGCGAGCTTGGCGTAGGGCACCTTCGCATCGCCCTGCAGGAGGTTGAGCAGCTTTCGATCGGTCTCGTCCAGTTCCACGATTTCCACTTTTCCAGCCCGTACGAGGCTCAATCATACCATCATTGTGGATAATATTTAAATTTTTCGCTTTTTAGGAAATAATTTGTCCTAAATCAAGAAACTAGTAAAATTTATATACGAAAATGACCAATTCAGGCAGGGAATACCATGGGGAAGTCCCTCGAAGTGCTCGTGAAGGAGTCGAGCTACGCGCTGGTCTTAGGTATAGGTGGAGGGGGCGATGTAGTGGGAACTCTACCGACCTCACGCTACCTGCGCTTGCTGGGAATCCGAACGCTGGTCGGGGGGCTGACCTGGGAGCGCTACGTGAACGACCCGGAGCCGGGCCCCCGCAAGATGGAAGAGATAGTCGAGATTAAGCGGCTCTCAGCGACGGTAGGGCTCGCGAACGCCCGAACGCGAACGACCAAGGAAATCCGCTTTACCGAGTCGGTCGTGGCCGAGGTGCTGGGCGAGGAGACCGTGCTCGTGGACCTCAACCGTGGGGTGCAAGGGGCAATCGATGGTCTGAACGAGGCAATCGAGCAGCTGGGGGTAGATCTGTTTGTGGGGGTCGACGTTGGAGGTGACGTCCTGGCCAAGGGTTCGGAGGTGGGTGTTCACAGTATGTTGGCGGATAGTATGGTGCTGGCTTCGATGGTCAACTTGAAAGTGCCCGTGGTGCTGGGGGTGCTGGGTTGCGGCACCGACGGCGAGCTCAGCTTCGAGCAGTTCAACCAACAAGTCGCTCGCATCGCCGGCTACGGTGGATTTTTGGGCGCCCGGGGCCTGACCCCCGATGATTTGAAGGTGCTCGATGAGGTGATCCCCAAGACTAAAACTGAATCAAGCGCGCTGGCGGTCAAGGCGGCCCGGGGGCTTCAAGGGGAAATCGAAATTCGCGAAGGCCGTCGCAAAACCATGCTGACCCCTATGTCGGCGATGACGCTCTACTTAGACCCTCGGGTGGTATTCGATCGGATAAACGGGGTGGCGAAGGAGCTGGTGCCCACCCGCAGCTTGGAAGAGGCCCAAGGGGTGCTCGAGCGCCTGGGGGTGCCCAGCGAGCTGACGTACGAGCGGAAATACGTGTGGAAGCGCCGCGCCAGCGACCGACCCTCCGGAGGCAAAAAATGATTTCAAAACGCGTTAGCGAGATGCTGCGATTGCGGGTTTCGTATCCGCTTGCCCGCAAATACGATGTCAGGGCAGCGGGGACCATCAACCTCGCCTCCAACGAGAGCCCCTACGGTCCATCCCCCCGCGTGCTTCGAGCGCTCAAGCGGGAGGCGGCGCGCGTTGGTTCATACCCCGACCCCCGAGCCACGGAACTCAGGCGCGCGATAGGTAGCTACATCGGCGTCGAGATCGAGTGCGTGGCGATCGGGAACGGCTCAGACGAACTCGTGGACCTCGCATGCAAAGCTTTCCTTAACCCCGGCGAGCGAGCGCTCATCCCCCTCCCCACGTTTGCGATGTACGAGCTCGCGTGCCGCGTCAACGGAGGGGTGCCCAAATTTTTCGAACTGTCGAACTTGGAGTGGCGTGTCACCGAACTCAAGCGCGCCTTGGAGGGGACGAAATTGGCGTTCATCGGCAGGCCGAACAACCCAACCGGCAACGGCATGAGTTTGAGAGACCTGAGGAGCCTGCTGGCGAGCGGAAGGCTGATCATCGTCGACGAGGCGTACGCCGAGTTCGCGGACGACTCGGTTGCAAAGCTCGCGACCAAGACGGGAAACCTGCTGGTGCTCCGCACGTTCTCCAAAGCTTTCGGGCTCGCGGGTTTGAGGGTCGGCTACGCGGTGGGCAACCCCAAGTTAATCGAGGCGCTTGAGGGAATCCGCGCCCCCTTCAACGTCAACCGCCTAGCCCAAGCCGCGGCGATTGCGGCCCTACGGGACAAGCGATACATGCGCAGGGTCGTGGGGAAAGTGAGACGGGGAAGGACGTACATACGCCGCGAGCTCACGAAGCTCGATTTTCGGGTCCTACCATCTGACGCGAACTTTTTGATGGTCGATGTTAGTCCAATGGGGTTAGATGCGTCCGAAGTATTCGATTTTCTCGCCGAGCGTAAAATTTTCGTGCGGGATCTCTCGAACTTTCGCGGCGCTGGTTCGGATTACATCAGGATAACCGTCGGCACGCCGCGGCAGAACGAGCGGCTCGTGAAGACGATAAAGCAGTTCAAGGGAGGTGGTTAGGTGGTGGTGAAAATTGCAGTTCCAAAGGGGCACTTGGAGGAGCCAACGGTTCGCTTGCTTGAGGACTCGGGCATTGGGATCGTCGACAAGGAGGCTCGCCAGCTCTTCGCGCGTACCCGTGATCCCGAGGTAGAGCTCGTGTTCGTTCGGGCCCAAGACATACCGGACCTCGTGGCGAAGGGAGCAACGGATCTCGGCGTCACGGGTCTCGACTTGGTAAAGGAGAGCGGGGGTGATGTGGTCGAACTCTTGGACCTCGGCTATGGCCTCGCTCGGATAATAGTTGCAACCCACGAGAAGTCGGGCGTAAAAACGAGCGGGGACGTGAAGCCGGGCATGAGAGTCGCGACCGAGTTCCCAAGGCTTGCGGAACGCTACTTCGCGGAAAAGGGCGTCGAGGTCGAAATCGTGCGCGTCACGGGGGCAGCTGAAATAACCCCTCTGATAGGGGTTGCTGACCTCATCGTGGACGTAATGAGCACGGGCACGACTTTACGCACGCACGGGTTGAGGATTGTGGGCACGATTCTTGAAAGCTCGGCCAAGCTAATTGCGAACCCTCGAAGCCTGCAGGAGAAAAAGTCGAAGATCGAGGGCATCGTTATGGCGATGAAAAGTGTGGTCCAGGCGAGGGGTCGAAAGCTCATCCTCATGAACGTGCCCGAAGCCAAGCTGCCTGAGATAAGGCGAATAATGCCTGGGATGGCTGGACCCACCGTTTCCAAGGTTGAAGCTGCCGAGCCCATGCTTGCTGTACAGGCGGTCGTCGAGGCGGATAGGGTCTACGAGGTCGTGCGGCAGGCGAAGCAGGCGGGAGCACGCGATATCCTCGTCTTGCCCATCGAGCGGGTGTTGTCGTGAAAAATAAACAGGGGTGTTGATTAACAGGGGTGTTTAGTCGTGCTGGTGATCCCGAGCGTTGACATCAGGCGCGGACGATGTGTGCAGCTGGTCGGTGGCAGACCTGAGACCGAGCGGGTTTACGGCGACCCCGTCGAGCTAGCACAGCGCTGGGTGGCCGAGGGAGCGACCCACCTGCATGTGGTCGACCTCGATGCCGCGATGGACGTGGGCGACAATTTCACAAAGGTGGCAGAGGTATTGGCGAGCGTTCGCGTTGGCGTTCAAGTTGGCGGCGGCGTTCGGACCCTCGAGCGTGCGTGCGAGCTCCTCGGAATAGGGGCGAGCCGCGTGATATTAGGCACGGCCGCGGTAAAGAATCCAGAATTCGTGCGTGAGCTCCTCAAGCTTGCAGGGGGCAAGCGGGTGATGGTGGCGCTCGATGCGCGTTCGGGCAAGGTGGCGATCGAAGGCTGGCGAGAGCAGACGGAAAAATCTGTGCTCGAGCTCGCGCGGGAATTCGAGCGCATGGGCGTGGGGTCGCTGCTCTTCACGAGCGTCGATGTCGAGGGAAGCATGCGAGGCGTAGCAGCGCGAGAAATAAGGGAGCTCGTGGGGGCGGTCAAAATTCCGGTCTTCGCATCGGGCGGAGTTGGGGCGCTCGACGACGTGCGCATCGCGCGGGAAGCTGGGGCAGCAGGCTTGGTGGTCGGGATGGCATTATACAAGGGCAAGTTCACTTTAAGGCAGGCGATGGATGTGATCCGATGAGGGTTGGCAGGGGCAGGCGAAAGACGAAGGAAACGAGGGTTGAGGTTAGGATAAACTTGGATGGTTCGGGCAGGACGAGGGTTGACACTGGCATAAAATTCCTCGACCACCTGCTCGCGAGCTTCGCCAAGCACGGCTGTTTCGACCTCGAGCTTAAGGCGCGTGGCGACTTCGAGCACCACATCGCCGAGGATGCCATGATTGCGCTGGGTGAGGCTATCGAGCGGGCTCTGGGGAAAAAGGCAGGCATCCAGCGCATGGGCGACGCGGCGGTGCCGATGGACGACGCACTGGTGCTCGCCGCGGTCGATCTCAGCGGGCGAGCTTATCCGGACATCGAGGCAAAGTTCACGAAGCGAAAGCTGGACGATTTGAGCAGCGATATGGTCGTGCACCTGCTCGAAACCCTCGCGACGAACGGGAGGTTCAACCTACACGTAAAGGTGCTTCGCGGCAAGAATGACCACCACAAGGCAGAGGCAATCTTCAAGGCGCTGGGGGTAGCGTTAGCCCGAGCAGTGAGCAGGGCGCCCCGGAGGCGAGGCGTGCCGAGCACCAAGGGGGTACTGTAGTTGTACAAGCGAATAGTCCCCTGCCTCGACACGAGACACGGGAAACTCGTCAAGGGCGTGTGCTTCAGGGACGTGGAAGAGGTCGGCGACCCAGCTGAGTTCGCCAAGCGTTACGAGAAAGATGGGGCGGACGAGCTAGTGCTTCTAGATATCACGGCAACCCCTGAGAACAAACCGACTTTGCCCGAGGTTGTTCGAGAGGTAGCAAGTGTGATTTCGATCCCGCTAGCCGTCGGTGGAGGCATACGAAGCGTTGAGGATGCTAGAGCTATCCTAGATGCCGGGGCTAGCAAGGTCTCGGTGAACACCGCCGCAGTTAGAAGGCCAGAGCTCCTGCGTGAACTCTCTCGCGAGTTTGGTAGGGAGAGGGTGGTGAGCGCCATCGATGGAAAGGTCATTGCAAAAGGAAAGTGGGAGGTGTGCGTCTCTGGCGGGATGAAACCCACTGGAATTGACATGATAGAGTGGGCGAGGCGGGTCGAATCGCTGGGCGCTGGTGAGATCCTCTACACGGGTGTGCACACCGATGGCACGCAAGAGGGTTACGATATCGAAGGAACGCGCGCGATCGCTGAGGCAGTAGACATACCGATTATCGCCTCAGGGGGTGCTGGCAAGCTCGAGCACATCTACGAGGTTTTGACCGATGGCAAGGCGGATGCCGCGCTAGCCGCAAGCATCTTTCACTTCGGCACCTACACGGTCGAAGGGGTCAAGCGCTACCTGCAAGAGCGTGGCGTGGCGGTGAGGGTATAACTGAGGGGTCATGATGTTGAAAATCATTTGCATTTGGAAGTGCTCGCAGGCGGAACGGGAAGAGCTGCTCAAACGCTCTGAACTTGATATCTCATCGGCCATGCCTAAAGCGGCCAAAATCGTGGCCGACGTGCGGGAGCGTGGGGACGAAGCCCTACTTGAGTACACGAGAAGCCTCGATGGCGTCAGGCTTGATCGAAAACAGCTTCACGTTAGCGGGCGGGAGATCGATGCCGCTTACAGGCAGGTCGACGGAAAGACGGTAAAAGCGATCAAGCGTGCGGCGGCGGCGATCGAGAAATTTCACCGCAGGCAGCTTCCCCGTGAGTGGTCGATGAAGCTCCAGCCGGGCATCAGGGCAGGGCAACTCGTGCGTCCCTTGGCGAGGGTTGGTATTTACATCCCGGGCGGATTGGCGAGCTATCCTTCGAGCGCGCTCATGGCTGCAATCCCAGCGCGAATTGCCGGGGTCGGGCAAATAATCGCATGTACTCCGCCCAAGAAGGATGGCAGGGTTAACGCGGTCGTGCTGGTGGCTGCTGATGTGGCTGGCATCGATGCTGTCTTCAAGGTCGGCGGCGCTCAGGCGATAGCGGCGATGGCATATGGCACCGCGACAATCCCAAAGGTCGATAAGATAGTCGGGCCGGGAAACGTCTATGTGGTAGCCGCTAAGCAAGTTGTCGCACCAAATGTCGATGTAGATTTTGCCGCAGGTCCGAGCGAGGTTTTGATCATCGCGGATGCTTCGGCCAATTCAGCGTACGTCGCGGCGGACATGTTGGCACAGGCTGAGCATGACCCAGCGGCAGCAGCGGTTCTCGTAACGACATCTCAAGGGTTAGCGTCCAAGGTATGTGAGTCCATCAAGGAAATGCTTAAAGGAAATCCACGGTCAGCGATCGTCAGACGGGCCCTCGAGAAGTACGGACGAGTGATAGTGACGGCTAACCTCGAGCAGGCGTTGGAGTTCGCGAACGATTACGCCCCCGAGCACCTCGAGCTAATGGTAAATCGCCCGAGGCAAGTTTTGAGGCGAGTGAAGAATGCGGGTGCAATTTTTGTTGGACCTTACTCGCCGGTGGCAACGGGTGATTTCGCGGTAGGACCCAATCATATCTTGCCAACGGGTGGTGGGGCTAAGAAACGCTCGGGACTCTCGGTGCTCGATTTCGTCAGGCTGCCCACCTTCCAGACTTTAACCAAGCGTGGCCTGAAGCGCGTGGCGGCTACCGCAGAAAGGCTTGCCAAGGCTGAGGGTCTTCTGGGGCACGCTCAAAGCATCCGTGAAAGGTTAAAAGGGCGATAATTTGAAGTTGACCCCCCTTAAGGCAAGAGAAGTAGTAAAAGCCCTCAACTTCAGGGATGGCTTCGTCACAGCCGTTGCACGGGACTTCAAAACAAAACAAGTGCTCATGGTAGCGCACCAGACCAAGCAGGCGGTATTGAAGACCCTGACTACAGGCATGATGCACTACTGGAGCCGATTGCGGCGCAAACTATGGCTGAAGGGCGAGCAATCGAAGCACTACCAGCGAGTTCGTGATGTGTGGGTCGATTGCGATGGCGATGCCTTGGTCTTCGATGTCGAGCAGGTGTGTGCGGCGTGCCACGAGGGGTATCGTTCCTGCTTCTACCGTAAGGTCAGGCGGGGCAGGCTAACTCGGGTGCTGAAGCGGAAGTTCAAGCCTGAGGATGTTTACGGCTAGCAAGCGCCGAGGTGGAATGGTGAACCCCGCGAGGAGGACGCTCGACGCTTTCAGGCGGAGTTCCTCGGCGATATCTCTCGTCATCGTCTTGGGCCTGCTCGTGATGGTCCTGAGCTCTGCCTACTGTATCCTAGCTTACAATCCATCCGAGTTCTTGGAGCAACCGGGGGCACAGGAGTATGAGAACGCGCTCGAGAACGTCGGGCGGATGGACGAGTGGGCGCGGACGCAGTACTATTGGTCTCACAACTTGAGGGTCGCCGGGCTGTACGTGGCCGGAACCCCAGCCTACCTAAGCTTCCCGTCGCTACTACTCGGCAGTTACTTTACTGGGATGAACCTCTCCTACTGGTACCACTTTGCAGGGGCGGAGGTATTCCTAGCGTTCGTGGCAAGCATCTTTGTTCATGGCGTGCTTGAACTCACGGGCATCTTCATCGTCGCGGCGATTGCACTGCGGGCGGCTTGGGCTCTCTGGAAGGGAATGGGACACATGGCGGCGGTGGCGAAGCGCGGTGGAAAGCTATGGACGTGGGGTTTCTCGAGGGAGGAAAAACGGGAGCTTCGGAGGCACAAGGGTGAGGTCAAGGAGTTCTTGGTGGATTTCCTCTTGGTGGCCGGAGTGGGTGCGTTTTTGATTTTCCTCGCGGCACCGATTGAGGCTTACGTTTCACCTGGGATCTTCTGGAACTTCATGACGACGCCACTACTTGCGGTGGTTTTCTTAGCAGTTGTTGCATTTCTCTACTTTTTAGTGGTCGTATGGGGGATCAGGGGTGTGCGGAAGAATATGGGAGCGATTTACAAGGACCTCAAGTTTGTTTTCAAACGCAGGTGGCGGCCAGCACAGCTTTCAATTTTGATGTTCGCGGTGTTTTCCATAATGGTGTTGATCAGCTTCTTGACCTGAGTGGCTACCTACGAGCGAATCCCAGCCCCTCGACCCGGATGCGTCCAGGTTGCCCTCGCTGCCCCTCGACCTCAAATTTCACGCCGAGGATTTGCTTAACCAGCGCGATGTTCGTCAGCGCGTGCGAGGTGAGTTCGGCGCTCGTTATCTCAGATGTGCCTTCGGCGAGCGCGAGGTAGAGCACGAGTTGATCGGTCAGGTGGCTGTCGACCGCGCAGCCCGTTTGAAGTTGCTTGAGCAAGCTCTCGGCAGCTTCCCGCCCAACTTCTTCGGCCGGCTTTCCCTGTTTGCCCAGCGAGCTCGCCCCTAGGATTGTGCCGCCCTCGGTTTCGGCCCAGAGGGTTATCCCGGTCCCAGGGCCGAGGTGGGGGTCTCGGGTTGGGGGGTAGGACTCGGCTTTGATGTCGACCTTGGCTTGGCCAGCCTTGATCAACGCCATGCTCGCCGCGTGGGCCATCCGGGTCGCGATGTGAGCGGGGAGGCGAACGCAGTGCGCTACTCCCGCGATGTGGACCACCCTCCCGGGCTCCGTTAACTTGAGCGCTCCCAGTTTTTCGACGGGTTCGATTCGGGCGCGCACGATCCCTCCGCCTCGCGGGTAGTGGCCCCGCTGGACGCACTCGACCTCACCCCGATATTCCATCTTGCGCAGCGTGGGCAGGGTGATGTTTTTTAAAAAGTCGATGGGGGGCGCGAACGGGTTGTCGGTCCCGCCTGTGATTTCAACCTCCACGGGCTTGCCGGCGAAAGCCGCGGCCGGCATCAAGATCTGTAGAATTAGCGTGGTACTGCCCGCGGTCCCTATGTCGACGCGATATCTGCCGCCCTCTATGGCGCTGGGCTCGAACTTTAGCTCCTTCGAGTGAAGCTCCAGCCCTTCAACCCGGGCGTTCGTGAGCTTGCTGAGTGCTTCGACCCCTCGCAGGTGTTGGGGCTGGAGCCCGGGTTTCGTCCGTTTCGCGCGGATGTTGTAAATGTGGATGGGCTTCCAACTGACCGCGCTCAGTCCTAGTGCCGTTCGGAGCACCGCCCCGCCGCCCTCGCCCATCGAGCCATCTACCTCGATCATCAGCAGAAGTTAGGTCCTTCAAATATAAGAGTTGAAAGCGAATATCCTCACGGGTCAAATGTCGAGATTTCAGGCGAGCGTTTTGGGGTTGGTATCAAAGGTTCTCAAGGGCAAGGTGACGACTTACAAGGAACTTGCACGAGCTCTGGGTAGGCCTCGCGCGTGGAGAGCTGTCGCCAATGCTCTAGCTAGAAACCCCAACCCGATAAAAATACCCTGCCATCGCGTGGTGAGGTCGGATGGCAAAATTGGGGGTTATAAGTTAGGCGTTCAACGAAAGGCGAGGTTGCTCATCGAGGAAGGCGTTGAAATTAGGGGAGAAAAAATCGATCTTGAAAAATATTTGTTGAATTTAAAAATTGATACCGTGCTCGAGCGACGCGCGAGATCAAAGCCGTTGAGCGGCTGAAAGATTTATCAAAAGCCGCTTATTCCAAATAGACCAGTTGCGTATGAACGCTGACGGCATTCTTGTAGCTTACACCCTGTTGAATGGCTTCCTGTTGAATTACATATGTGAGCTGGATATCCAAGATATTGCTGTAACAATTGCTATCCTTCCCGCGTGGGGGAGATCCAGCTGAGACTGAGTCTGTTGAGGTTGTGGGAGGAGCGTAATAAAAGTCCACCCCACTGTCCGAGCTCGCCTCCCAAGTCAGGATCATATTGTCTACAGCGTATGTCGAGCCGTCATGGGCAGGATAAGAATCTCTTTTTGAGGTGTAGATTAGTTCCTGGTATGTGCCGTTCGTTTTCTCTGCTATTTCTTTGAAGATACTTACCCCGTTCACATAACCAGTTATTCCACTGCAGCCTATGACATGAATTTTGATACCCTTCTCCTTAGCAATCTCTACTTCATTTCTATAATCATAATCGTCCTCATAGTCCATATGGGGTGGCGCATCACCTATGAGGAATACCATCTTTACATGATCGTCATTACCCCAATTGCAGTCGTTTATCGCCACATGCAGAGCTTCATTCACTGATTCAGGACCATCACCGCCTCCCTGGGCCTGTATACTCCTGAGAAATGTTTTGATGTCCTCTACATCTTCTGTAAAGTCAAAGAGCATTGTAACGTATGTATCGCCTCTGTCCCTGTAGGTAACGATAGCATATCTCACATCTGGTTTTGGGGTGCCGTTCTGTACCCCAAATATGATTTCCTCTATCTTATCTTTTACAACCAGTATTTCATCGTCCATGCTACCAGTGCTGTCTAAAAGGAATAGCACATCGATTCGAGGTGGCGTTGTTTCAGAATCATCAGTATCACCAGAGTCATCATCATCGTCTGGCTCGTCAGGGACATCTGGTTGATTTGGAGTATCGGGGTCATCTGGCTGGTTCTCTTCAATCATTCTAATCGCGTTTTGGGCCAACCTCTTCGCGGAATTCGCCAATCCGTAAGCCCGACCATATCTCCCTTCATCATAAGCTTCCTTCGCGTTGTCAAGATGTTCTTTCGCTTCCTCAAAAAGCACCGTCGCGCTCTGAGGAATATCATTTTCCAAAGAGTCGATCAGATTTTCTGCACGTTCTATCACAGCCTCCGCTGCTTCTATCTCTTCTAGCGCTCTCTGCTGCTGTCCCTCGTTGTTTTCATGCCCACCGCTTAACATCAAATTTTGGTGTTCCATTGACCTAGCACAAACAGTGCCGGCCGAAACTGTGATGGCTGCTATCAGGATGATGGTGGCCCCAAACCATTTCATCTCTTATCCCTGAGTTAAGAATGGCGCGTAGAAGTATTTATAAAAAGTTTCAAATGTGAGACTTAATTAAATCTACAAAAATTCCAAAATGAATTTATGGATTTTAGTGGCACTACACCAATTCCCGCTTACCAACATATTTGTAGACGTGGCTCGGCTTGCCCCTACCGCCGAGCCCATTCGCCGCGAGTTTCGTTTGCTCGGTCGGTTTCACAAGCCCCCGCTCGACCAGCTTCTGGACCGTTCGCCAGACCGTGACCTTGGAGGTCTTTGTCAGTTTCATGAGCTCAGGGATGGTGAACTCCTTCAGCTCCATTATGTGCCCCACTATCTCCACATCTCTCACCGTCATGTCGTGGAGCCCGTGCTCGAGCAGCGTCGATGTCGCGCCGCCCCACATCTGCCGATACCCAGCCCAAACGGCGAGAGCCACGACCCCCATCGCGATACCGATGCTCGCGGCGATCGGCAGGGCATTGATCGGCTTTGTCTCCGTAGTCGTCGTGTTGGCAACGGTAACAGGATCTCTAGTTGCTTGTGCTTGTTCATAGGCGTTTGTTGGCACGTTTATCTGAGATACCCCGAGCCTACCCCCATCACCTACTAAAGCGGCTGGCGCCGGGGTTAGGACAGGGGCGTCATCATAATCTTCATAACCTGAGTAGTACCACAGGTTGTAAAAACCTACATTATCCGCGCTTAGAACAAATTCCACGTTCTCCACATCATACTGTACATTGTCTATGGATATCTGTTGTCCAAAGTTCTCGATAACTACAGTTTGGGTTGAGGTGATGACATATCTTTCGCCGTAAAAATGGTCGAGAGCAACGTAGGACGTGACAGCAGCCGCCCCCAGCACCACCAAAGCTATCATCGCACCAAGAAACCAACGACGCATGCCCAGCACCGCATAAAGTATCGTTTATGAAACTTATAAATTATGTTTCTTTTATGAAACTTAATTTAAATCCGAGGTTTGACCATCTTTAATTGGTGAAACAAAATGAGGCGCTGGCTTCCGCCCGTGTCGGCATGGTATCTGATAGAGGCTAAATTATCGTTTGTGGCGCTCATTCTGATTGTGGCCACTGTAACAACTTTGGCTACTCCAATTCTCATCGTCGCGGCGGGGCTGAACGCTGAAGAAGATTTGAGCTACGGTGGGCAGAATTACTTAAATAAATTCTCATCCTACGAGGAGCTGAAAAATTTTGTGAAGGGAAGTGTTGGTTATGACGACGCTTATTACCCTGAATCAATCCTGCCGGTTCCAATGGTTCCAAGTTCCAACTCGTTGACGAACACATGGACAGGCACAAGATTTGTTGCAGGTTCAGCCGCCCAAATAGATTCAGATTATGTAACTTATGAAATCAACGTAACGACGGACACCCAAACAGATTATTCAACGACAAATATCCAAGTTGAGGGCGTCGATGAGGCGGACATCGTGAAGAGCGACGGGAAATACATTTATGTCGTTTCTGGAAGCAAGGTAGTCATCATCGACGCATATCCAGCCGAAAATGCCAGAATTCTTTCCGAGATAGAAGTGAACGGAAATCCGGTTGAGATATTTATAAACGGAAACAAACTCGTCGTGCTCGGATGGGCGTACATCAAAGTTTACGATGTTTCAGACAGGGAGAACCCCATCCTAACAAGAGACGTTTCCTCCGATGGCTATTATTCCGATTCGAGAATGGTGGGGAGTTATGTTTACGTGATAATAAATTCACCAATTTACTATCGGGTGGAGGAAATAGATCTACCCTACATTTCCTCCAATGGCGACACCAAAACAATTCCAGCGACTGAAATTTACTATTTTGAAAATATTCAAGATTATTCGTACGAGTTCACGACCATCATGGCGATAAACACGCAAGAGGATGATGAGGAGATAACAAGCGAAACGTTCCTCATCGGCATAACCCAGAACGTCTTCGTTTCCTCGAACAACATTTACATAACATACACCGACAGCTGGTACACTCCATACACTGACAGGGATGAGGATCAGTGGACTGAGAAAACAATTATTCACAAAATATCCATAGCTGGTGGGATAATCGAATACAAATCGCAGGGGGAGGTTCCGGGGCACGTCTTGAACCAATTTTCCATGGACGAATACCAGGGATATTTCAGGATAGCGACCACAACGGGGGAGGTTTGGGGCGGTGGAGCCCGGAATCACGTTTATGTTCTCGATGAAGATCTTAACATCGTTGGTAGATTAGAGGACCTTGCCCCCGGAGAAAGAATTTACTCCGCAAGATTTATGGGCGGCAGGGCTTACCTCGTGACGTTCAAAAAAATTGATCCTTTATTCGTGTTAGATTTAAGTGATCCCCGTAACCCAAGAGTTCTTGGAGAGTTGAAAATACCGGGGTACTCCGATTACCTGCACCCCTACGATGAAACTCACCTGATAGGCGTGGGCAAGGACACCGTGGAGTCGGAATGGGGAAACTTCGCGTGGTATCAGGGCGTAAAGATAGTCCTCTTCGATGTGAGCGACCCAGAAAACCCAATAGAAATATCAAAATATGTGATAGGCGACCGGGGGACCGATTCTTACGCTTTGAGCGATTCTTACGCTTTGAGCGATCACAGGGCATTTTTGTTCAGCAGGTCGAAGAACCTCCTCGTGATTCCCATCTTGCTTGCCGAGATAAACGAGGAACAATACTTTGGAGGAGTTCCGCCCAACGCTTATGGGGAATACACTTGGCAGGGCGCCTACGTATTTGACATCTCCTTGACCGATGGTTTGGTGCTTAAGGGAGGAATAACTCATTCGGAGGACAACGCCCAGCTAGGGTGGGGTTGGTATTATTCATTCCGCTCCGTCAAGAGATCCCTCTACATAGACAACGTGCTCTACACCATCTCGGATGAACTGGTGAAAATGAACAACCTGGAGGACTTGAGCGAGATAAGTGAAGTAGAATTATAAAAAAAGAATTTTGTAGCTTCACCTAAGCAAGTAGTCCGTCTTCGACAAGTCCTTTAGCCGCTCAACCGCCTTTATCTCCCGCATCACCCCGACCACCGCCTTCGGCACGAGCTCCTCCCATCGCCCGCCCTTGGCCATCCGGTCTCGAATCTCCGTCCCCCAGTACTCCCTACGCTTGAACATCGGCGGCGCGCGCGTCTTGAACCCGGCCTCCTTGAAGAGGCGTCGGACAAGCGGGTTGCCCGAGTAGACGGTCGAGAAGGGCGGGGAGAGTGAGAGCACGTGCGAGACCCAGACGGCATTGTTGTTCACGTCGGGGATGGGAATTAGGTGCACGCGCGAAAGGTCGATCTTAGCCTCAGCCAGCGCACGGGTTAGCATGAGCACCCGCTCGCCCGCGGTGAATGGGTTCTCGAGCGTGTGGCTCTCTTGGGCGCTCCCTATCCCCACGATTAACTCGTCAACCTCGCGCAGGATTTGCTTCGAGACCTCGATGTGCCCCTTGTGCGGAGGCTGAAAACGCCCGATTATTATCCCGCGTTCGACCATCAGACCACCTTCTGTATGCTCAGTTCGCTTCCAATTTTAACTTTTAGTTCATTGGCCAAATTGCCCATATTTTTTGCCAGCTCGAGCATTCCTGAACTTCCGACATAACAAAGATACTCACCAAACCCGACTTCGCCGAAAGTGCGAGCAAACTTCGCGGTCAACACCCTCTTCGCCACCCTCACGGCAAGGAGCTCGCCCAGCTTGGCAAACTTCGAAATCGTGGGGCCGTCGATGTTCGTCGCCAAGTTTCCAAAATCGTCCACGCTCACGACGGATCCAAGCAGTTTTGTTTTGGTCGCCACCGGTCGCGGGAGTTTGAGCCGTTTGATCCTTTTCAGTTTGGGCCCGACTTCGCTGGATTTGAAGTCGAGGCTCAGGTGGGCGGCGACGGGAGCCATGATGTCGCGCCCGTGAAAAGTTGGTGAGATCTCCGGCATCATCAGCTCTCGATTGGTTATCTCGCAAAGTTCGGCGACTCCAAGTTGCTCGGCCACGAACGTCAGAACTCCGTTGTCGGGGGCGATGAAAAATAACCCGTTCTTCGTCTTGAGCAGCACGCACTTCCGCTCGGTCCCAACGCCGGGGTCGACAACCGTGACGAAAATCGTGCCGGCGGGAAACGCCTTCGCGGCCTGTAAGAGGATGAGTGCTGCTCCCCGAACATCGTACTTCGGCACCTCATGTGTAAGGTCCACGATTTTGGCGTCAGGATTCACCGAGAGGATCGTGCCCTTCATCGCCCCGACGAAGTAATCTTTAGCCCCCAAGTCGGTGAGGAGGGCAATAACACTGGACCTCATTCTACCCCATCGCCTGCCGCAGATTTGGCGCAAGGGGAGAATGCTACTTCTTCTCCCCTTTGGTCTGGTCGTACTGCGTCCAGTTATTTGCCCAATCTTGCTTTATCTTGCCAAGTCGGTCCAAGACCATGGTTCGAATCTCGCTCGTCGGCATCTGGTCGCGCGCTGATTTCTCGATTTCGTCGGCTATGCTGGCGGCGACATCTGCGGGGGCCCCTACGGCCGTACACGCGTTGACTATTTTCTGGCGCTGAAAGGGTTCGGTCTTACCATCTTTTTTAACTACTTGAACTGCCATTCGGCCACCTCCAGTTTTATAACTAAACCTCCGGACTTAAAAAATGAAAGCCTTTTTCAACTCAAGCAAGCACTTTGTATCGAGGTCAAATTATGCAGATGGAGGAGGCCAAGCGCGGCGCGGTGACGCCCGAGGCGGAGGCGGTCGCGAAAGCCGAGGGAAAGCCAGTTAAATTTTTATTACGGGGGCTAGCGGCGGGCAGGCTGATCATCCCCCGCAACGCGAGGCGTGAAAATGTCAGCGTTCGGGGCATAGGCGAGGGATTGCGGACGAAAATAAACGCCAACATCGGTACCTCGCCCGACTACGCGGACATCGATGAGGAAGTCGAGAAGGCAAAGGTCGCGGTCAGGTATGGGGCCGACACGGTGATGGACCTCAGCATAGGCGGCGACGTCGATGAGGTCAGAAGGCGGATCCTCCGCGCCGTGAACGTACCCGTGGGGACCGTTCCAGTTTACCAAGCGTGGATTAAGGCGGCCTCGAGAGGCGACGCAGAGGGCATGACTTCAGATGACCTCTTCAACGGGATTCGAAGGCATGCTCGGGATGGTGTGGACTTCGTAACCGTACACTGCGGCGTGACTCGCGCGGCGATTGAGACTTTGAAGCGCAGTGGAAGATTGCTCGACGTTGTCAGTCGGGGGGGAGCTTTCCTAGCGGCTTGGGTCCTTCACAACGAACAGGAGAACCCCCTTTACAAGGAGTTCGATTACCTACTCGAGCTTGCGCGGGAGTTCGATCTGACGCTCAGCTTGGGGGACGGGATGCGCCCGGGGTGCTTGGCAGACGCCTCCGATGTGGTGCAATTTCAGGAGCTGCTCACGCTCGGAAAGCTGGTTGAGCGGGCGTGGGCCAAGGATGTGCAAGTGATGGTGGAAGGTCCCGGACACCTGCCACTTGACCACATCGAGGCCAACGTCAAAATCGAGAAGGCAATGTGCAAAGGGGCGCCTTTCTACGTTTTAGGCCCCTTGGTTACCGACATCGCCCCAGGATATGATCACTTGGTTGGGGCCATCGGGGGAGCCCTTGCGGCGTGGGCGGGGGCTGATTTTCTCTGTTACCTTACCCCAGCCGAGCACCTCTGTCTACCCTCAATCGAAGATGTCAAGGATGGAGTTGTGGCAACGAAAATCGCTGCTCACGTGGCGGATCTCGTTAAGGGAATTGGGGCTAAGCGTGACGATGAGATGGCGAAAGCACGAAAAGAGTTGGATTGGGCTAAGCAGTTCAGGCTGGCCATAGATTCTGAAAAGGCGCAAGAGTTCAGAAAGCGGAGACCACCCCTGCTTGACTCGAAAGTCTGCACCATGTGTGGACGTTGGTGTGCCATCAAAATGATCAACACTTATCTAAAGAAATGACGTAAGAACTATTTTTTAAATCAGTATTTTAAGAACCGAATCACAGTAGTAGAGAGGCATGCACATGAAACTTTTCACCGTTGGACCAGTCGCCTGCCGGCCAGAAGTTCTTGAAGAGATGAGCAGTCAGATGTTCAGTCACCGGAGCGAGGATTACAAGGAGCTTCATCGTGAAACGGTCGAACGGCTGCGGCGATTTCTTGAAACTGAGAACCAAGTTTTCCTTTTTCCAAGCTCCGGGTCGGGTGTGATGGAGGGCACCGTACGAAACTGCGTCGAACGAAAGATGCTGTGCTGTATAAACGGAGAGTTCGGAAAGCGCTACGCAAGGGTCGGTGAATCCAATGGAAAAGAGGTCGAGCGACTCGAGGTGGAGCTTGGTAAATCTATCACCCCTGAATCATTGGATGAGTTGCTTTCCTCAAGTCCGGATGTTGAGGCAGTCGCGATAACCTACAACGAGACAAGCGTCGGACTGTTGAACCCTCTCCCAGAGCTGGCTAAGGTCGTCAAAAAACACGGGAAGCTTCTGTTTGTCGACGCGGTGAGCGCGATGGGCGGGGTCGAGCTGAAAGTTGACGAATGGGGGATAGACGTCGGTTTCACGAGTTCACAGAAGTGCTTCGGGGTTCCCCCCGGATTAGCTCTCGCGAGCGTGAGCGAGGAAGCTTTGAAACGATCGGAGCGAGCCAAGGACAAAGGATGGTACTTCGATTTCAAACTCTATGAGAAGTATCAACAGGAGGGGAGTAGTACCCACATGACTCCTCCCATCCCACAAATCCTCGCCCTTAACAAGGAGCTCGAGATCATCGAGCAGGAGGGCGGCAAGCAAAAGCGTTTTAAGCTTTACTCCGAACGAATGCAGAAAATTAAACAAGGAATCAAAGCTCTGGGTCTCTCCCTATTCCCCGAGCCTGGGTACGAAAGCCCAACTGTAGGTTGTGTGAACGCTCCCGAGGGGATAAGCGGACTTGAGGTGTACGAGCGGATGCGCGAGCGCGGATTTGAGCTGGCGAAGGGATACGGGAAGCTGAAGGAGCGGACCTTCAGGATAGGGAACATGGGATACATTCGCCTCGAGGATGTGGCTGAGATGCTTCAGGCTCTTGCGGAGGCAGCGAAGTAAGGAACCTCCAACCCCACGACGGGTGATGCTTCTAATAGGAAAATTTCAGGGAATGACACTATCATTATAAAGAAGCGGGAAAATCGTGTTGTGAGGCAGATGGGATTAACACCAACGAAGTTCATCTGGATGGACGGAAAACTCGTTCCGTGGGAAGAAGCAAACGTGCACGTGCTCACCCACACCCTCCACTATGGTTTGGGTGTCTTCGAGGGTATCCGCTGCTACAAAACCGAGAAGGGCCCAGCGGTTTTCAGACTCAAGGATCACATCCAAAGGCTGGAGGATTCGGCAAAACTCGTTGGGATGAAACTCCCGTACTCGGTCAAGGAGCTGGTAAAAGGGGTCAAGGAAACGATAAAGGCGAACGAGATCGGGGAGTGCTACATCCGTCCCATCGCCTTCTACGGCTACGGCGTCATGGGGCTGAACCCAGAGGGCTCTCGGGTCAACGTGGCGATAGCGGTCTGGCCTTGGGGTACCTACCTGGGTGAGGAGGGCCTCGAACGCGGAATCCGGGCGAAGATCTCCCCTTGGCTTCGAATTCATCCTCGCATCCTCCCGCCTCAAGCGAAGTTGGTGGCAAACTACGCCAACTCGATTCTCGCGAAGGTGGACGCGCTCAACTCAGGGTACGACGAGGCCATCCTCCTGAACATAGATGGGTTCGTCGCGGAGGGTCCAGGGGAGAACCTCTTTATAGTGGAAAAAGGCAAGCTCGTGACCCCGCCGCTCTCTTCCGGTGCGCTCGGGGGCATCACTCGGGACTCGATTATAAAAATCGCCCGTGATAAAGCAATTCCGTTCAAAGAAGAAGACATCTCGAAAGACAGACTTTACCGCGCCGACGAAGCTTTCTTCACGGGAACCGCGGCAGAGGTAACACCCATCCGGGAAGTGGATGGCAACTGCATAGGGAGCGGGAAGCGAGGGAAAATCACCGAGGAACTCCAGCACATATTTTTCGAAGCGGTTCGGGGGAAGGAGCTGAAGTACGAGGCTTGGCTGGATTACGTGAGGTAGTCAAGTGGCACGATTCATAAAAGAAAAACGTGTGGCAAGTGTTTAAATCCAGACAAATGCTAAATCAGATTGGGGAAAGTTGGGGTGAAACTTTGGCGAAGAAGAAAAAATCGCGGCGAAGAAAAAAATTGGAAGAAATGCTTAAAATGCTAGATGAGAGGCTCATCCGCGGTGAAATCTCCGAGCCCACGTACAAGGAACTCAAAGCGAAGTATAGCGCCGGATTGGAGGAGATTGCAGAAAAACCAGCCGCACCGAAAATTGCCGTGGCAGAAAAGCCCACAGCGCCTGCGCCTGCGGTGGAAAAGCCTCCGGAAAAACCAGCACCGAAACCTGGGAAAACTCCATGGGGGAAGTGTCCCGTATGCGGTGGGGAGTGGCCACCTGAACTAGACGGGTGCAAGGGATGTAAAGCTACAGTGTTGGCCGCGCACTCGATTCACAAAAATCGTTCATTGCTTGCGTTAGGCCCACGTGGTAAACGTGCCAGAGGTTTTGTGCACGCCGAGTATGGGGCGCGAAGAATCGCTTTTCTGATAGACTGGTTGCCGATCAGCGAGTTTTCCGATGGTGCCACCCTCATCAAGAGATATAGGGATGGCACGAACGATCGTGCCCGCTTTAAACTGAAGACTCGGGAGTGGGATGTACATTTTCATAAAGGCATTACCAATCCAGAAAAAATACTGGGCTTCTTTACCCACCCATCAGAGCGCCCAGCAGAGGTCGTGCCGAGTAAACCGGCGGAGAAGGCAAACATCTGTTCTAACTGCAGTGTAAAACTGGAACCGGGTGCAAAATTCTGCCCAAATTGTGGACGCAAAGTGGAACCATCCAAAGCGTAAACGCTTTCCGGCATGGACAAAGGATCCCCCCTTCATGACGTGTTTAAATTACGGGGAGTGCTAGAACGTATACCCGCCAAAGTTCTAGAACCAAAGGATAAAAGCCTAGAAAACATTTAAAAGAGCAAAAACAACCGTCTTTGGAGGTAAATAATTGAAGCAAAAAGGAATCTCCGCAATGGGCATCGTGATAGTGATTATTGTAATCGTAGTTGCAGCGGGCGCGGGCACATACTTCTTAGTGCTAAAAGGACCGGGCGACTTTGGCGAAGCATACATCACGGGGCTCGTGGACGAGAACGGGAACACAATAGTTAGCGGTGGCACAACCGACCAAAAAGTGCAGCACATCAAGGGGACGGTGAAGAACCCCCAACCAGATGAAACGACATTTAAGGGCAAGGTCTATCTGAACTTCAACGGTGCAGATGAAGAAATTCCCGCATACAATGATGGCACACACGGCGACGAAACGGCGGGAGATGACATCTGGGCCTTTTATGAGACGCGTGTGTTGATAAGCGGCGCAAACACGTTCCTGATAATAGTCAAGGATGAGGCAGGGAACACCGTTGCCCAAAGCGATGAATTTACAGTGACTGCTAACATCCCGGTGATGGACATCTGGATACAGCTCACGTGGGACACCGACGGAACGGATGTCGATCTACACGTATGGGACCCAGGTAACGAGCATACCTACTTTGGACAAAAAACTGAAGCCGCAGGTGGAATATCGGGCGCGGAACTGGATGTCGATGATGTAAATGGTTATGGTCCAGAGCACTTCACGATGCAGAGCGCCCAGGTTGGCGACTATGTCGTTAAAGTAAGATATTACAGCGCTCATGGTGTTACTGCAAATACCACTGCAACGGTCAGGATAAGCATCGCAGGGGGGGCATACCACACATACACACACACTTTCACTCCTGATGACGTTACAACAGAGACCGGCTACAGCACTACTTCTGGTTATGACTGGCATGTCGCGACGCTGTCGATGACGGGCACCGGTGGCGGCACAGTTACTGCTAGTACATGAACAAAAGGCAAAGGGGGCTCTAACGCAGCTCGTGGCCCCCAACTTTTTTATTTTGTTGAAAGCCTGCACGCGCAAAGGTTAATTTAACCGTCCCCTAACCAACTTCGTGGTCGAATGCGGCTAGGCAGGAACTTCACGAATTTGCTCTACTTCGAGTACCTGAGTGAGGCGGACAAGCGCAGGCTCGAGTTAGGTGAGCTAAGCGTCGCGGACATGGATGCCACCGTTCAGGTAACGGCGAAAGGAGATATCGCGCGACAGGTCCAAGTGGCTAAGGCGATGGGTCTTGATCACGTAGAGCTAGATGGCGCGGTACCGAACCCTTACCTCACCTTCACCGGGGAAGCCAAGCGGGAAGCTAAAAGCGCGGCCGAGCGAGCCGGCATATCCCTCTCGCTTCATCTACCATACACCTACGTCGGCGCTGGTGTCTGCGCACCCGATGAGATCGACCGTCGGGCAGCAGTTAAGCTCCACAAGCGTTACCTCGAGTTCGCCTCCAGCATAGGTTGCGAGTACTGCAACATACATCCCGGAGTAGTGCCGTTTTATCATGCGAGCGGCAAGTACTTCGATCTAATTCGGGCTAGCTTGGTCCGCAGCATGCTCGAGCTGGGCGAGTTCGCGGCTGCTCGGAAAGTCGTGCTCCACCTCGAGAACAACACGGCCTTTGACGCTGTGTTCGTAGAGCCCGAGGAAATTTCTAGCGTGATCGAGGAAGTTCGAGGGCAGGGGGTAGAGGTCTACTTCAACTTCGATATTGGGCACTGGTTCACCCGCGCGGATGTCGGTAAGCCGGTGCCGGACCCGCCGGAAAAAATCATCGAGGAAATCCCCGATGGCATGTTCAAGGAAGTGCACCTGAACGACTACGTGCCGGGCAAGCGCATCTTCCACCCGCCGCTACAGGAGGGCCTGGGCCTGTTCAAGCGAGAGAATCTAGTGCGTTATGCGCAGCTCGTTCGCGACAAGGGCGCCGAGCTAATCGTGGTCGAGACGGCAATCAAGACAAAAGAGCAAGTGATGCGCCGCAACGAGATCATGCAGGGGGAGAACGGGTTTTTAAGAACGATTTTCGGGTGAGCCCTTGCCTAACGTTTTTTTGATCGGCAGGCCGGGCTGCGGGAAGTCTGCGGCCTATCATGTACTCGAGGAGGAACTTCGAGCGCGAGGCTATGGGGGCGAGCTCAAGCGCATCGACGATTTTCCGTTTTTGAAACACATCTTCGACACGGATGTTGAGTATAAAAGGCACCGCCCAGCCCCAGGGGGAGGGGTAAAGATCATCGATGATACGGTTTGGGACGACCTCGCGCGAGCGCTGAACCAAGAGGCGCTTAAGCTGCAGTCACCGAGCCGATTGTTGTTTATCGAGTTTTCGCGTGATAATTATCGACGGGCATTCAAACACTTTGATCCCGAGTTGATACGCGGCTCGCTCATCGTTTACGTCGACTGTTCATGGGACATGTGCTGGGAACGGAATGTTCGGCGGGCCAAGCTAGAGAAAGGACTGGATGCACACTTAGTTTCAAGGGAGGAAATGGAGATTACTTACAAATACGATGATCACGGGGAGCTCTCAAAACACATCGGGGCGCCCGTGCTCGTGGTAAGGAACGATTCGGACGACCTCGAGAAGTTGCGAGGGGAACTCCGGAAAGTCATTGAAAAGCTTAAGGAGGCGATAAAGAAGTAGTTTTTGAGATTTACATGGATGAGAGAGGAAGCACCACTTCAGTGATTATTGCGGTAGTTGTTGTGGCTGTAGTTGTAGTGGGAGTTAGTCTTTACTTTTTGAGCAACTTTGGCGGCGACAATCTGGGATCAGGCCCAATCACTTTCACGTATTCCCCACTGGAAGAAAATTTGATCGACAGTATAACCCCCCTAGGAAACCTCAATCCTCCTGGCCATACCTTTCCCACTGACCATATCTATCTTAATCTTAGTGAGGGCCAGGATGCTCCTCCATACGCTATGATCAGAGCTCCCGCAGATGGGATTATAACAGGGATTGAGTTGGGGGTCTATGACCGGCCAGATGGTGGTGGCACATACGAAGATTACGCACTAGATTTCACCTATACCTCAACGTTCAAGGGTTACTTCTACCACCTAAACGGGCTTGACCAGTCAATTTTGCAAGAGGCAGGCACACTAAACACGGATGGTTACACTGATGTTCACATCCCCGTCGAGGCGGGGGATGTTTTGGGAAAAATCGAGTGGATCCAGCCATATGGGTACGGTATGGATTGGGGAGTAATAGATTATGATGTTACGCTAGGGTTCACAAATTCAGACAGATATGAAGACCCGTGCCATCCCCCACTTCATTCTGTTTGTCCACTTGACTACTGTGCAGAACCCCTGAAAACTTCCCTTTACGAGAAAGTTGGTCGAACGGCCGAACCGAGGGGAGGCAAAATTGATTTTGATCAGCCGGGCAAACTCGTAGGTAACTGGTTCGCGGAGGGAATTGACGAATCCGACCCGCTAGGGGATTGGTCTAATCACTTGGCTTTTGTTTATAATCTGTATGATCCAACTCAGATAAAAATCTCCATTGGGGGAAATCTCTCGATAACTGGGCTATACTCTGTTGTGGGGAACTTTCCCGACCCAGCCGATGTTTCTATCGAGACTGGAAAAGTCTGTTATCAACTCCAAGGGACACCCATGGAGTCAGGGGGCGGACAGCAAGAGGGAGTTCTCATCGCCCAAGTGGTGGATACTAACAGAATAAA
This sequence comes from Hadesarchaea archaeon, assembly GCA_030672285.1. Lineage (GTDB taxonomy): Archaea > Hadarchaeota > Hadarchaeia > Hadarchaeales > Hadarchaeaceae > DG-33. Next base: position 25,794 of record DAOVGS010000028.1, read on the forward strand.
AGTGGATACAATAGAGGGCGTGCAAGCTAGCTCCGACCCAGATTTCACCGAGAATGCCAAGTATTACATAAGGTAGTTACACTCGATTAACTTGGATGACTCTCAATAAGCGTCGTCATGCTCCCGGGAATGACTTACGTTGAATTCCTCGAGCGCGCTTTGGTCGATGACTAATCCAAATTATAACACCGGCAACAACACACACCGCGACGATCGCCGCAACTATAAGAAGAATGTTTAACTCCTCTTCTGCGGGCTTGGTCAGGGTGAAATCGTCAGCGGTAGAGAAGCTGCTTTCATTACTAGCCTCGTCAATTGCGCTAACCTTCCAATAGATCTTTCCCTCGGGAAGGTCACTTGCGGGCGTGTATGTGTTTTCAGTTATGGTGTCGTCTACAATCGGGCTACTGAAGTCAGGGTTGTCGTCTATCAAGATGTGATATCCCGTAGCATCCGGCACATCCGACCAATCAAGGGTTGGAGTCGGGTCTTCGGTCGGGTCCGGCGTGTATTCAGTTAGTGATGGGACGGCTGGAGCAACAGTATCCACAGTGAGCGACCAAAATGCGGACCAAATAGCTGGCACTTCTGAGTTCTCTCCTCGAACTCGCCAGTAGTAGATACCGTCTGGGAGTTGGTTTTCATCTGGGAGCACCAACGTGGTATTGGTTAGTCCCATATTCTCATAAATCAGCGGAAGTGTGAAGGCGTTTTCGTTATCGAGTTGAAGGGTGTACCCCTCTGCACCCAGAACACTCTCCCAGCTGAAAGTGGGTGAATTATCGTTCGTAGCTGTGCCATCCGAGGGCGATATTAGAGCAGGGGCTGAGAGCGCGCTCGAATTTATCTCTAAATGCCATATGGGGGACCAATCGCTCTTTATTCCTCCACCCTCTGCTAGGGCACGCCAGTAATAGTCGTCGTCCGGTAACCCATCTCCTGCCACGTAGATAGACGCTAATAGCCCCGGGTAATCGATTATAGGTGATGAGAAGTCAGTGTTATTATCGATCTGCAACCAGTAGTTCTCAGCGTTTGTGACGTCGGACCAATCAAAGGTTGGCGTGTTGTCGTTTGTGATCGTGTCGTTAGGGGGCGATATCAAGGATGGTGCTGAGAGCGTGACTGGGCTCACCTCTACACTGTGAGAGATTGTGTCTGTAGCGCCACCGTTATCCGTAACCGTTAGAGTTACGGTATAGGTTTCGGAGTGAGTGTAGGAGTGAGTCGGGTTCTGTAAGGCGCTTGTCGTTTCATCCCCAAAGTTCCAAGACCAATTCTCAATGGTCCCATCCGGGTCCGTTGACTCATCCGTAAACTGGATTGTTTGCCCAACATTCGGAGAACTCGGAGAGTACGAAAAATTAGCAGTCGGGGGCTGATTAACTCCCGGAGCAGTATAGACCTCGAAGTGCCATGTGGAGGACCAATCGCTCTGGTGTCCGAGTTCATCCTCGGCACGGACTTTCCAGTAGTAATTGTCATCAGATAAATTGCTTCCCGGCGTGTATGTGGATGCGGTCAATTCAGAGTTATCTATTACGGGAGATAAGCAGTCGGGGTCATCATCAACTACTAACTGATACGTGAAGTTTGACAAGTCGGTTGAGTCCGTCCAATCGAATGTTGGGGTATGATCGGTTGTGGCGCTATCATTGGGAGGGGAAATTAGATCAGGTATAGAGGGTGACTGGGTGTCAAGTGTGAAGTTGTCGGTGGCCGAGAAGTCAGTTTCGTTTTCAAATACATCTCTCGCACTTACTCGCCAGAAGTATGTTCCGTCATCATAACCAGTAGGGCCATAATTATAATATGACCCCGACGGATACGCTTCGAATGGGCTGCTAAACTCTGGGTTGTCATCCAGCTGAATGTGGTATCTATCGGCCCCCGTAACGTCAGACCAGTCAAAATTGAAGGTATCACTGTCGGTTGGATCGGTCATGGGGACTAGAGTTGGAATATCTAAAGGTGTCATCCAAAGCTGGGCAGTGTCCAGTTGAGTATTGTAGGTCCCCACGTACAATTTAGTAGTAGGAATAGGACCAAAAGTGGCCATTGATGATATTTCTTTATTATTTACATCTCCAAAACCATTGGAGTTAACCTGTTCCCATGTTGACCCATCGTACTTCCACAGTTCGGCCCCATCAGATAAATTTTTGGTCCCGACGTATAGTTCGTCGTTTAAAATCGCAAATGATTCTGTAAGGGTATTGTTTCCATCCCCAAAACCATTATCGTTTATCTGGGTCCAACTACCTCCGGATCTCCACCTCACTTGACAGCCACTGTGAGGGTTACATACGCCAGCATATAGTCTCTCAGAAGCGAATGGACCCAAAAATGTCCCTAGCCATCCAATTGTGTAATTATTTTCGTCGCCAAATCCATAGGGATAAACGTCCACGGACCATCCTGGTGCATCTCCTCCAGGAGTTCGCCAGATCCTTGCCCCAGTATTAGAGTTAGCGACCCCTGCGTAGAGATAGCCATTAAAGGCCACCATTGAGTCCACTCTAGTATTATTCTCATTAGCGAATCCGTAATAGAGCACTTGATTCCAAGTTGTGCCATCGGAAGTTCGCCAGATTTCCGCGCCAGTGCCATAATTGCTAGTTCCTGCGTAAAGATATCCATCAAATACCGCCATCGAGGTTATGTAAATATTATTCTCATTGCCAAACCCATTTTCATTTGCCTGACTCCAATTCGTGCCGTTTGAAGAACGCCAAATTTTCCCACCACTAGTTCCCACATAGAGATAGCCGTCGAATACAGCCATCGAAGCAATTCTTATGTTATTCTCATTACCAAATCCATCTGAATTAACCTGTTCCCATGTCGTTCCATCGTCACTTCTCCAGAGCTCGCACCCCTCAAATTGGAAAGGGTCTTTATAAGTTCCTGCATACAGGTAGTCCCCGAACGTTATTAGGGACTCGATTGAAAGATTGTGAGGATCTTCAAATCCATCACTTACTTTTGCCCACGTGGGCTGCGCCCCAGGGCCGGGGTCCGCGCTAGCTTTCCCCGAAAATGTTGCGAGCCAGAAGAAAACCAAGAGCACGATTGCAAATGCCCAAACCCTTTTGATACTCACACCCCTTATGGCTCTTATTCGGCTCCTTTTAAGTGTTTTTTTTGAGCAAGCCAGCTATTTACATCGTCATATCTAAATTGGGATTAATGAACAAGCTTGCATTTGAGCCGGTGTGGTTTGACTCGCTCGGGGCGAAGTCATCATGCACCTTAGTCAAAACACCTGATGTTTCGGTCCTTATTGATCCAGGGGTCGCGGTGATGCAACCGAGTTTTCCGGCATCTTGGGCGAAAAAGCTCTACTGGGAGGCTCAAGGGAGGCGCGCAATCGGGAAGGCGAGCCGCAAAGCAGATGCGATTGTGATTTCCCACTACCACTACGACCACTTCACAGACTTCGACCGCGGGCTTTACAAGGGAAAGCTCCTGTTAACGAAGAACCCGAACGAGTACATCAACGACTCCCAGCGGGGACGGGCCGAGCACTTCTTCGATAACCTCTGCCGTGCGTTTGGCGGGGGCGGGCTCGAGGAGGTACTGCGAGAGCGTGAGCCAAAAACCTACGGCGACCCGCTCAAGGACATCCCCCGCGCTCGCGACAAGGACTTCGGCGACTATAATCGGCGTCGGAGGGAGCTTTTCAGAAAAGGGCGCAAGTGGTTCCAGAATCGGGTAAAGAATTGGAAATCAGCAAAGTTGATCCCCGAACTGAAGTTCAAAAATATTGAAGTGAAGTTTCCGGAGGGCAAGGAATTCAAATTTGGGCGCACCAAACTCAGGTTCACTCCCGCGCTTTTCCACGGTATCGAGTTCTCACGCGTGGGTTGGGTGTTCGCGACAATCATAGAGCGGGATGGGGAGAAACTGATTTATTCCTCCGACCTCGATGGTCCAATCATCGAGGATTATGCAGACTGGATCATCCGAGAAAATCCTGATGTGCTGATTCTAGACGGCCCCATGACTTATATGAGGGGTTATTTGCTCACGAAAACCACCATGAGACGCGTGGTAGCAAACGCCGTGCGGATTCTAGAGAAAAGCGACGTAAAGCTGATGATTTACGATCACCACTTGCCACGCGAGCCGAAGTTCAAAGAGTGGACGCGGGAGGTATGGGAAGAGGGTAAGCGCCGACGGAAGAAGGTCTTGACAGTTGCAGAGTACTTGGGTAAAAAGCCGGTCGTGCTTGGCCTAGGCAGATAAACGAGGTGAGCGCCGTTGGAAGGCTTAGAGGGAAAGTATGCCGATATCGACCTTTCTGGGATTGACAAAAAACCAATTCGGCGGAAAAAGCACTACACTTCAACTTAAGTTTTTGTCGTGCAAATTGTCGTAGGGTCGAACATGGCAGAAGGCGGAAGGGAACCCTCAAACGGCCAGCCCACAGTCAGGAGAGCACTGCTTTGGGAGGAGTTGCCCGATAAACGAGTGCAATGCAACCTCTGCGAACGGCGATGCAAGCTCGCCCCTGGCGCGCTCGGCTTCTGTAAGACGCGTAAGAACATTGGCGGCAAGCTCTACACGCTCGTCTATGGTGACATAAGCTCAATCTCTGCGAATCCCATCGAGAAGAAACCCCTCTATCATTTTTGGCCCGGCAGCGTTGCGCTTACGATCGGTACGTGGTCGTGCGATCTTACGTGTCCTTGGTGTCAAAATTGGCACATTTCGAAATCACCACCCAACCCGAAGCTAGCAAACTATCTCAGCCCAGAGGAGTTCGTCGCCCAAGCGCTTCGCGAGCGTTGTCAAGGTACTTCGATTTCGTTTAACGAGCCAACCCTGCTCTTCGAGTACTCGCTCGACGTTTTCAGGCTGGCGAGGAAGCAGGAGTTCTACAACACCTACGTCACGAATGGTCATATGACGCTCGAGGCGCTTCGAATGCTCCACGGTGCTGGGCTGGATGCGATGTGCATAGATGCCAAGGGCGATGCGGCGGTGGTTCGCAAATATTGTGGCGGGGACATCGAAGTCGTGTGGCGGAACGTGCGTGAGGCGAAAAAGCTCGGGATGCACGTAGAAGTCGTGAACCTCATCATCCCCGGCATCAACGATCGAGATGAGCAATTGCGCGAGCTGGCCAAGCGTCACCTTCGTGAGGCGGGCAAGCAAACGCCGCTCCACTTCACCGCTTATTACCCTGCTTACAAATTCGATGCTCCGCCCACGCCGGTGGCAACACTTGAGCGGGCACGCGACATGGCCGTGTCAGAGGGCATCGAGTTTGTCTACCTCGGCAACGTCCCCGGACATCGGTACGAGAACACTTATTGCCCGGGGTGCGGGGAGCTACTGATTGAACGTCGTGGGCTGGAACTCGTCGAGGCCAGATTGGTAAATGGACGGTGCCCGAGCTGCGGACGTGAAATTCCCATCATTGAGGGAGTTGATAAAACAAGGCGATGATAACCTGCCTAAACTATTTGCTCCTCCATCCCCTCGCCCATTTCGTGAGCGATACCCTTTTGCTCACACCATAGCCCATCCTACTGATTATCCCCTTGTCCTCGAGCCTTTGCAAGATGCGTGACATGGTCGCCTTGGGGATGCCCGTTTTGTCACATAATGCCTTCTGGGTCAAGTCGTCTTTTCTAATCAGTTCCTCTACGATTTTTCTCTCGTGAGCTGTCAGCATCCCCAATATTTTTCCAACATCCTCCCTAGAGAGTGCTGGGGGAAGCTCCACTTTTTTAGGTATTTTTTCTTTGGGCTTCCTCATCGATTTGATTTTTAAAAACGCTCCAACAGCTGCCAAGGACGTAGCGACTCCCGCCAGAAAGACGATGTAGGGGGATAAGGGGGCCAGCATCGAAGGGGAGGTGGTGAACTCTTCGTCGCCTGAAACCTCAGTATTTTTCGTCGCATCGCCTGACTTCACCCTGTAGTGATAAGTCGTGCCCGCCAACAGATTTGTCAAAGTTATGGAGTGGTTCGTGACTAGAGAGTTGTCCGATTGGGGGGGCAACTCATAAGTGGTAGTCGTCCCGTACTCCACGACGCTGTCGGCAGGCTCATCGGTGGTCCACTCGATTGTGATTGAGTTCTGACTGACGTTCAACTCTGTTAACCCTGAGATCGTGGGCGCCGTGACATCGACTCGGAAGGAGCGCTGCGAGTTTCCCCCGATGTTGCCAGCGTTGTCCTTCGCCTGAACTCTCCAGTACCACACACCCTCAGCGAGCTCGGTCGTGAGCTGGTAGTTATCGCTTAGGGTCCAGCCATCAGAGTTCTCGTTCTCATATGGGAACTCAGAATTATCGCTCACCGCAACATAATAACGGACAGGGGTGGAGTTCTCAATTGGGTCGAGGTTCTCCCAAGTGAGGTTCGGGGTATTGTCGTTCATATTCTCGTTGTTATTCGGCGAGCTGAGGGATGGTGCCGGAGGCGCCACGGTGTCAACGCGGAAGGATCGGACGGAGGAGAATATGCTTTCATCCGCCCCCCGATAGCCGCGAACGCGCCAGTAAAATAAGTTGTCAGCGAGCTGAGTCGGAGTGTAAGAATTACTGGTAGTGTTGTCAACGATTGCGGTCGACCAGTCACTCTTGTTGTCGATCCATATCTCCCAGTTGTCGGCTACAACTTTGTTCTCCCAACTGAAGGTTGGAGTATTGTCCTTCGTATTCACTCCATCATCCGGGGAAATCAGTTCCGGCATGAGCTTGTCGACCTGGAACTTCCACCAGGGGGAGTTATCACCGATGTTGCCCGCGTTGTCCTTCGCCCGGACATGCCAGTACCAGGTGCCGTCGGTTAGTTCAGTCGTGAGCTGATAGTTATCGTCTTCGATCCAGCCCGAGTTGTCATTCTCGTATGGGAACTCCGAATTGTCGCTCACGGCGACGTAATAGAGCACGGGCTTGCTGTTCTCCTCTACGGTGGCCCAGCGTAGGTTAGGAGTGTTATCGTTCACGTTCTCGTTGTTCTCAGGCGAGGTTAGGTCAGACGCAGCCGGTGCTAGAGTGTCGACCCTGAAAATCCAGTTCTCGGACCAAGAGCCTAGGCCGTCAGTATTCTCCGCCCGAACGTGCCAATAGTATGCTCCATCGGGTAGCGCGTTCTCGTCCGGAACCGTATATTGGCTTACACTCCCCACGTTATCGTTATCCACGTTGGGTGAGGAATAATCGCTGTCGTTGTCGATTTGTATGTGATAATTGTCCGCTCCAGTAACGTCCCCCCAATCCATGAGGGGTGTATTGTCTTTTGTGTTCTCGTTGTTCTCTGGTGAGACGAGTGTCGGCTGGCCCGGCTGTGCAGACGCAGATAAATTAATGATCACAAGCAGCGCTAGGGCCAAGAGCATGCCGACGACGAAGCGCGATCTTCGTATACCTGTCACCTCCTTAGAGCGGAAAGTGCCCCTTGAGGACATCGGAGAGCCTCACCACCTCGATAGATTCAATCCCTCCGCTTTTTTGCATTTGCTTCGCTATCTCGTTCGTCCGTCTCCGGTCGTTGGTCGCCGTCATCGCGATCAGCTCTGCGGATTCGACCGAGGTCGCGATGAATTTTACCTCCTCGAGTTTTCCGAAGTCGTCCGCTAGCTCCTCGAGTCGCTCGCTCGTCAGGTGGGGCATCACCTCGCTCTCTATCTTCAGCTTGATGAGGGCGACATCGGGAAGCCCAAATTCACGGGGATCGACCCGAGCGGTGAACCCCTTGAGCACCCCGAGCTGTTGGAGGCGCTTGATGCGGAAGTGAATGGTGGTGTCGGGGACCTTGAGCTCGCGCGCCAGCTTGAGGAAAGACACCCGCCCGTCGTGCAGCAATCGCTCGAGGATCCCGAAATCGATCCTGTCAAGTGGCATATAATCGCGTTTCAGGTGGGTTTTGGGCGCATATTAAATTATCTGCGAGGTTCGCAACGAGCCGAGCCGGGGTTTATAAGGGGTTTGGCTTACTGCGATGTTCGCAAAAATCGTTGTGAATGTCGCAACCTTAATAAGCCCTCGTTTACACTACTTTATCAAGGCGATGAAAGTGAAGGTCACCTCGCTCGTTGTAATGGTCGTGGTGGCGATCACCTTGATCAGCGTTGCTCCTGTTGCATTTGGAACTCATTTGGTGACCACACCTACGTTTGGCTCTCATGAGATTTCGGATTTTTCCGCAGAGGGCGGGGAATTATGTATTGCAGTAAAAAATCCTGTGTTGACCATCGAAACGACAAACAAAGAGTCAGCATCTTTCGCTGGGCAAGAACTAATCGTGAATGGAGATTTCTCCACAGGTGACGCTACCGGCTGGACGTTTGGATGTGCAACCGAGCCATGGTATGGTTCAGAACCGACTTACGAGATCGTGGACCAGACGGCACGGATTTACCGCACCGGGGCGGGGAGCACGGGGAGAGGGGCTTGGTTGTACCAAGAGCCGAACGCATACGTTGGCGATGCGAGTAAGCTGATCCTCTCATTCAGGGTTAAAGTTGACTACCAAAGCCTTGCCCGCCCCGGCGATTCCAACAGTGAATTCGCTGCGGATGTAATAGTTCGCTACATAGATGTGAATGGGAATCCGGGTGTTTTCACGCGCGGTTTCTCATACGTTGGCCCGAGCACCTATCCGAACGCTGAGACGATACCTCAAAGCACATGGGTCTCCCGCTCGTATGATTTGGCATCACTTTCACCAAAGCCAGCGACCATAACGAGAGTGCTCCCAGATGCTAACGGCTGGGACTACGATGTCAGCTTCGACGACGTGAGCCTCGTCTACATTGCGCGGGACGCGATGGACACGACGCTACCAACCTCAGCGGTCGACCCGATCGAGCCCTATTGGCAGAATGCTGACATGGTTCCGTTCACCATAACCGCGACTGCCTTGGACGATCTAAGCGGCGTGGCAAGCGTCGAGCTATTCTACCGCTACTCGAGCGACAATGTTACATTCAGCCCGTGGACATCTTTTGGGGTCGATACTGCCGCGCCTTGGGAGTGGTCGTTCACCGCACCCGTCGGCCACGGCTTTTATGAGTTTTATTCCATAGCCCGCGACGTAGCAGGAAACGTCGAGGAACCACCTGATGTCGCAGATGCCGCATGTGGCGTTGCGGTGTCTGTCGTGGTACCTGCAACGATTGACATCGACCCGGACACGCTCAACCTGAAGAGCGAGGGCAGGTGGATAACCGCTTACATCGAGTTGCCAACTGGTATCGAATCACCAACCCCTCTCGTTTTACTCGAAGATGATTTCAACGATGGAAACGATGAGGGATGGACGGTATTTCAAGGCAACTGGCAAGTAATCAATGGCGAATATGTGTATGGCGCAAATGGTATTACCTACGTGGATGGGGTAACGGTTGCTGGAGATGTGAGTTGGGAAAACTATACCTTCGAATCGAGGTTCAAATTAATCGAAGGAGATCCGGAGATATACGTTTTGTTCAGGTTCACCGATTACGTGACATACGAGAGATATAATGGATACAGTTTTCAATACTGGCCAGACAGATGGTCCTTGTTGAGGTGGGAAATTGAAAAAGGATGGCCATGGTGTTCCATAATATCAAGGGAGCCCAACCCCTCTTCAATCACATCTGGTGAATGGTATGACGTAAGGGTTGAGTTGTCAGGCGACCGCATAAAGTGCTACGTCAACGATGAATTGAAAATAGACGTGCATGATTCAATGTTTCCGAATGGTCGCATCGGGTTAAGAGCTGACGTGTCTAAAGTCGCTTTCGATGACATCAGAGTTTATACGCTTGCACCTCTTTCAGCTGTCCGGTACGATGTCGCGGACATCGATATCGACACAATTCTTCTTGAAAGTACCGTGCCTGCAGAACCGTGGCCAACTGAAATCGGAGATCACGATGGCGACGGAATTCCGGACCTGATGATCAAGTTCGACTGCTCGGCCTTGCAGGACCTCGTAAGCGTTGGCGACGTGGAGCTGACGGTTACTGGAAAGGTTGGTGAGGTGCCCTTCGAGGGCAGCGATGTCATCAGAGTAATCGATCCGGGCGAGGGACGACCGGAAGTGCCTCATGAAATTGATGATTCTCGTGGGGATGATACTCCTTCTGGCAACACATCTGGAGCGGACGGATCAGTGGATAGCACGGATGATATGAGTGACACATCAGGCAAAGGAGGAACGGACAGAACCGAACCAGGTAATTCGGCTTGGGGTCACAGCCACAATCGTTCTAAATGATGAATATGCTAAAGCTACTTTTACTATTCTAAACCTACCTACCCATCGTCAGCGCCAGCACCGCCATCTGAGCGTGCAACCGGTTCTCCGCCTGGTCGTAGATTACCGAGTGGGGGCCATCCATGACTTCGTCGGTTGCCTCCTGCTCCCTGAACACAGGCAGCACGTGCATGATGATCGACTTCGGGTCCATCAGGTCGACCAGTTCTCGATTCAAAATCCAGTCGCGGTGCTTCTCATGCAGCTTGACCTCGTTTGCCTTGCCGAACTTGTCCATCCCCTGCATCACGCACGCGTGGGACGCCCAGCTGCGGGGGAAGACGATGTGGGCGCCCTTGAGTGCACCCTTGAGATCATCGGTGACCTCGAAGTCCGCACCGCTCCCCTTCGCGTTCTTGCGGCAGAGGTCCATGATATTCGGGTCGAGCTCGAACCCCTTGGGAGCCGCGACCGAAACATCGACCCCGTAGCGGCTCATTATCAGCGCCTCCTCCTGAACGCTCCCCCATGAGCGCACCTTGTCCGAGTAGGCCCACATGATAACATAGCGCTTCCCTTCGGGCTTCGGAATTTTTTCTTGAACGGTGAGCATGTCCGCGAGCCCTTGACAGGGGTGATAAATATCATCTGCCATATCGATCACCGGAACCTCGCAGTGCTTCGCGTACTCACGAATCATCGCATTACCATTGCCGTAAACGTAGTTGACTGCAGACTCCAAGATGCGAATGCCGAGGCCATGCCCATAGCGCTCGTACATTCGTGCCATATCCTTGGGTTGCTCCCCCTCGCCAGCCCTTGTCGTAGTGACATCCACGAACTGCGCATGACCCCCCAGAGCTGTCATCGCCGCCTCGAACGATGCGCGGGTGCGGGTGGAAGTATTATAGAAGAGCATGAAAAACGTCTTGTCCTTAAGGAGAGGCTGAAGCTGGCGGACGTAGTATTTGCGCTTCAAATCCTTCGCGAGCTCGAACGTCGCGTCGAGTTCCTCGCGCGACCACTCCTGCGTCGTTATCAGATCACGGCCATAGAGCTCGACCATTTGACCACTATTTATCATAATCCGCGGCGACGTTTTAGCCTTTCGCTGGCATTCGGCGCTTCGCCAGATCTCGTGCCACATCGGTCAACCAAATTTTTCAGAATATTTTTATATATATAACTAAATTGCTAACCATGCGCGAATCCATCGTCATCGAGGGGCTGAGCAAGTACTACGACGGCTTCCTAGCCCTCGACAAACTCTCGCTGAAAATTAAGAAGAATGAGGACGTTGCACTTCTCGGCCCTAATGGCGCGGGGAAGACCACCACCCTCAAGCTCCTGTGCGGGCTCCTCCGCCCTTCCTCGGGCACGGCCTACATCAACGGCGTCAACGTCATGGAAGAGCGCGAACGAGCGATTTCGATGGTGGGGGCCATCTTGGAGACACCTGAATTTTATCCCTTCCTAACCCCAGTGGAAACCCTCAGCTACTTGGGGAGGCTCCGGGGAATGAGCGGGCAGGGGTTGGAAAGTAGGATAGAGGAGGTCATCAAACTTGTCAGGCTTGAAGAATGGGCCAAAGTCAAAATAGAAAAATTCTCGCGCGGGATGAAACAGCGCCTAGCCCTTGCGCAGGCATTGCTCCACTATCCGCCGATCTTGATCCTTGACGAGCCGGCGTTAGGCCTTGATCCCAGGGGCATGATGGAGGTGCGGGAAATCCTAAAGAAGGCGAGAAAAGAGAAAACGGTCTTCTTGTCCTCACACCTCATTACAGAAGTCGTTCAAGTGTGCGACAAAGTGGCGCTGATTGATCACGGTCACTTGCTCGTCTATGACAGTATCCCTCGCCTAAAGCGAAAGTATCGAACGTCATTGGAGGGTGTTTACCTCAAGCTCACGGAGGCGACCATTTGAGCGAGTTCGAAAAGCTGAAGATAGTGACGAAATACGAGTTGCTGAAGCAGTTCCGGAGGAAGAGATTTTACGGAGCTTTGGTGCTTACCCTCCTCGCCGTGATTTTGGTCATAGTGCTCTACAAAGGGTTGGATATCCCTGGGAAGTTATCTCCCTTCATCACCGAGGATTCCCCTGAACTTTTTGCGTTATTCGTAACGTCGGCAGGTGCAACCATACCAATTTTTGCAGCTGTGTTCTTCGCTGGGGACTCCATCGCTTCAGAATTCGAACATAAAACTGGTTACATCCTTTTCCCAAATCCGGTAAAGCGAAGCACCCTTGTCGTCGGGAAATATATCGCATGCCTTGCTGTCACAGCGCTTATTGTCATTTTGGCCTACGTCGCCACGATGATAGCGTTAGTCGGGATATATCAACAGTTGCCAATCGAGGTATTTGGTTCGCTTGCCCTCGCATTGGTTTATGCGAACAGTGTGCTGGGTATCGCATTTCTCTACAGCTCAGTGCTCAAGGGAAGCATGGGTGCCACGATAGCCACACTTTTAACAATAATGCTAGTTTTTGGTGTCATCGAAATCAGTTTGATATTTGCAAACATTGAACCGTGGTTCATGCACGGATATGCGGGCGATTCGGTCGGTAGCGTGTACGGGGCTTCTTTCGCGGCGTTCGGTGGGGCGATGCCCGGGGGCGGGATGGAGAGGAACCCGAATCCTATCACAAGCTTTTTTGTAATGTTAGGATACT
>DAOVGS010000026.1 GCA_030672285.1 Hadesarchaea archaeon
TGAGGCGATCCACAAGTTCATCCTCAGCCAAAAGCGCGATGTCGTCGTGATTGACCACCACCCGGGGGAGTTCCCGGAGCACCCCAACTTAGCTTACCTAAACCCTCACACGTGCGGGCTCAACGGCGCGAAGGATGTGAGCGCTAGTGGTGGGGTTTACTCGGTTGTCGAGCATATCGACCGTAGCTTCAGGCCTCTCGTCGGGCTCGCGGTGGCTGGTGCGATCGGGGATAGACAGGAGTTCTTCTCGGGGTTCACGGGGGTCAACGACACCCTAGTGAAGCGGGCGATCGATTTGGGTTTTCTCCACGTTGGCGAGGGGCTGAGGCTCATTGGGCGCACCCTGAGCCCGGTTGTGGAATGTCTCAGGTCGACGACGAGGCCCTACATCTCCGGCCTTTCCGGAAATTCATCGGCCTGCCGCTCCCTCGTCGACACCCTCGGCATCTCACCCTCCAGCACCTTGGTAGAGCTCGGCTCGGAGGCGGAGCGGAGGCTGCGGGACGCGATATTCGCCCGAGTTGGCCCCTTGGCGACCAGCGAGGAGTTCTGTCACACGCTCTGGGGGACAACCTATACCTTGGCCACGGAAGACCTTGTCGGCCCCCGCGATCTCGGGGAGTACGTGGCGGTGCTCGACGCGTGCAGCGACCTCCAAAAGTTGGAGTTCGGCTTCGCCTTGGCGGTGGGCGACCGGGCGGCGCAGGCCGAGGCGCTGGCCCTTCTGAACAGCAGTCAGGAACGGATGCTGGAGGCGCTGGGATGGCTCGTCTCCCACCTCGATACCTTCAAGCTCACGCCGAGGTTGAGGCACATCTACTTTGGTGATGCGGTGGGTTCGACCATGGTGGGTGAGGTGCTCTCGCTCGCGATGGAGTCTGGGCTCATCACCACGGAGCGCCCAATCGTCGGGCTCGCCGACACCGGCACGGGGGAACTCAAGGTCTCGGCCCGAAGTACACCCGGCCTGGCGATGCAGGGGATAAATGTCGGGCGGGCTTTGGCGAGTGCTGCGAGAGCAGTTGGGGGCGAAGGAGGGGGTCACGATGTGGCGGCTGCGGCCCGAATACCGCGGGAACGGATGAATGAATTTTTAGCCAAGCTAGACCAAGTGCTCCCAGGAGATAGCGGATGAACTACGAGGAGCAGGTCCAGCGGTTCTTCGAGACGGACCCCGGCTTCGCGAGCGCCGTGGAGCTGCTCGAGAAGCTGAACGAGCTCAAGCGCCCCCGCGTGCTCAATTTCTCGCATCACGACCTCGATGGCATCACAAGCGCCTTCATCGTCCGACGGCTGCTCGAGCGTTATCTGGACGCGGAAGTCGTGACAAAACTCCCCCCGTACTTCAAGTTGTGGGAGGGGGCACTCGGGGAAACTTTGGAGGGCGAGGGCAGCTTCGATTTACTTTTGCTCACGGACAAGGGGATGTTTGGATACTATGATGATTTTCTGAAGTACATCGAGCGAGTTTTGATCATCGACCATCACCCACCCGATGGCAGGCCCAAGCGATGCACCGTGGTCAATCCATCGGCCGATCGTTCGGTGCCCGCCGCCGCGTCCTTGGTCTGTCATATGCTCGCCACCAAGCTTGGCCCGACCGACGATTACGATGACTTCGCAGCGCTCATCGGCTGTCGGGGAGATTTCACGTTTGACCCCGTGCAAAAGACCTCCGTGGAATTCGTTAGGCCGTTTATCGAACGAGCGAGGGAGAAGTTCGCGCGCGCGTTCGAGATCAGGCTGGAGCACCCGACGATGTTCGATCTGGTCGGGAGTGATCGCACCGTGCTCATAAACCAAATCGGGGAAGTGTTGCACGCGGGCTGTTTGGCGCACCTCTACAACCAAACCCTGGGCATCGATATATCGTACGGTCCAGAACTCGTCTTCGATTTTCTGCTCGAGGCCGCGAAGCGGGGAGATCAGCCGGCCGAATTTCGCACGATCGCGGATGTGCTGGGGCGCATGTTGAAGGGCCAAATGCTATCCCGCGTGTTCGAACAATACAAGTCGGATTGGAAGCTGCTCAGCAAGAGAGCTGAAAATACGGTGTTTTTGGATGAGGTTCGTGGCGTGGGAATCTATATGCTGTTCGCCGAGGAGGCGCCGGCGATGCGGGTAGCGCAGTTCCCGGCCATTCTCCCCTTCGTCGCCTCAACGCGCTTGGACGGGCTGAAGCTGACGGGTGGCCACTCCCACGTGATAATGATCATCTTCTGTCCAAAGGAACGAGGGGTCCACATTTCGATGCGCGGGGGCGGCGGGGCGCTCGACTGTGGTGCGATGTGCTCCCAAGTAGCGGGTCATCTGCAGGAGCTGTACCCCGAGCGGGAGGGCATCGGGGGCGGGGGGCACGACCGCGCTGCCGAGTGCATTGTCGACAAACCCGTGCCGATGTACGCGGTGATGCATGAGCTGTTGGCGCTCGTGCAAGAGATGGGCAGGCTGGCGAAGGCGCTCGAAAGCGGCGAGGTGACGCAAGAGGATGCAGAAAGGGCGAAATCCCTTGGGCTGGACCGCAATTTTTGAACGTTGGCGTCAGTATTATAACTAAACTTAATTTCTTCACCAATTGACCAAGTTTTAAGAGCCCGGGTAAAAGATGATTTGAGGGACAAAATGACATTGGAGCAGAGCGAATATCAGAGGCTGGTGGAGATAATAATCGAGCTCTCCGAGCGTTACCGCGGCGACCCGAACGCGCGTGAGGCCATTCTCTCGGAGCTGAGGACCCTCTACAAAAAAATCCCGATTTATCCCGGAATCATCACCATGCTGTTGCCGAAAGTCGTCCAACCGATCGAGATGGACAAGCTGAAGGAGGGTGAGGAAACGGTGCTCGTCTTAAATGATGGGCGCATGGTATCGGGCAAGGTAGCGGAGATAAGTCCGACCGAGATAAAGCTCGCCGAGTGCAAGCAGTTGGATATCAGCAGCCCGGCCGAGAAGGTTTCGGTGCGAAGAGGAGACGTACGGGAGGCAAAGCTCGTCACGCGCGTCGTGCTCGAGAAGGAATGGCCGACCTTGAATTTCGAAGAGGAGTGAGGTGTCAGCTTGCCCGAGCTCAAACTCAAACACGGCGATGTGGCGATGCTCGAGGGGCAGCTCAGCCTCGAAGTGAAAGGGGGTGAGGTGCTGATAAGCGGTGGCCTGCATGGGAAGGGGAGCAAGGTCGTCATCCCTCGCGCGAAGTCGGTGCCCCTTGAGGTCGAGGAGGACGCGCTCGTCACGTACACGCTTGGGCAGGACGGGAAGGTCGAGCAGCTATCGGAGCGGACTATCCCTCGCGAATGGGACGCGCTCATTTCAGAGATCATCCAGCGAAGGCCCAAGGTGATACTGGTGATGGGAAACGTCGATGTCGGCAAGAGCTTCTTCACAACCTACCTGGCAAACACTATGCTTAGGCACGGGCTCCGGGCGGGGGCGATCGACAGCGACGTGGGGCAATCTGATATCGGTCCCCCGACGACGATGGGGTTGGGGATTTTCGAGCGTCCTGTCGCCTTGCTTTACGAGGTCCCGCTCTCGAGCGCTTACTTTGTGGGCTCGATGTCTCCCTCAGAGCACATGCTCGAGTTCGTCGTGGGGGTGAAGTGGTTGGTCGAGCACGGGTTGAAGAAGGCGGACATGGTGATCGTGAACACCCCCGGCTGGATTTTCGGCGGCCCCGGGCGGTCCCTTCAGCTTTACACCTTGGAGACGGTTGATCCAAATATCGTGGTTGCATTCCAGCGCGAGGGGGAGCTCGAGCATTTGCTGTCGAGCGTTCCTCCGGCGAGGGTAAGGCGGCTACCGGTTTCGGCAAAGGTCAGATCCCGCTCCTCCGCAGAGCGCGCGTCGCTGCGGGCGAT
>DAOVGS010000005.1 GCA_030672285.1 Hadesarchaea archaeon
AACTGCTTCGACGCCAGCATCCGCCCATCGTCGTCGAACGCGAACACCCCTAGCACACACTCGGCGATATGCACGACCACGCGGTCACCGAACTAACTTTCATTAAACTTCTATAAGACGTTAACAGAGTGGCCGGGTTGATTATGGCGATATTGCACTGAGAACGAATTTTGACGCACGGGTCAGTGAATTTGGGAGAGGTATTAGTTTTTTAAAGTACAAAAATAAAGGCACTCCCGGAGGTAAATAAATGAAAATGAAACAAAAGGGAGTAACCACGACCGTGATTGCGATAATAGTGATTATCGTTGTCGCTGCAGCAGCTGCCGGCGCTCTCATCCTCACTAAGGGACCTGAAGAGGAAGGAGGGTATATTGGAACTGGAACCGTCACGTACTCTGGAAATTGGTCGGACACCGGGTTAAGCGGTACCTGGGAGTTTGCGGTTAATTTTGATGCTGGTACGGTGAGCGGATCGTTCTCTGGTAGTGCTTCAGGAACTGTGACTGGTTCTGTCTCCGCGGGAGCAATAAGCGCTAGCGGAACTGCATGGGGTGGCGCGATAACTTGGTCGGGCAACATTTCTTCGGATGGGTCCTCGGTCTCAGGAAGCTGGGAGTGCGTTGGTGTTTACTCCGGCACGTTTAGCGGCACAAAGTCGGTCGCACTCGGAATTACCACAACGAGCCTATCAGGCGGTACGGTTGATGTGGCCTACAGCGCAACCCTTAGTGCCAGCGGTGGGACGTCTCCTTATACAAGGTCCATAGATAGCGGGAGCCTGCCAGATGGGCTGAGCCCATCCACGGGAGGGGTGATATCTGGAACCCCGACGACTGCTGGGGACTTCAGCTTCACCGTGAAGGTAACCGACAGCGCTGCAAATACGGACACCAAAGCACTCAGCATTCACGTGGAAGCAGCGGGAGAAGGCATCATTGCATCGGCAACGAGCTTGAGCTTTAAAATAGACTATACTTACGGGGGACAAACATACACATACTGGGAACGAGCGAGGAACATTGGAACAGCCAACATGGACCTGAGGGTGGACATGACTTTAGACACAACGACTATGTCATACATCCTGAGCGGAAGCCAACAGGAAGGATGGTACGGGACAGCGGGCTATTGGCTGTCTTTTTCGAGCCTCGGCTACGATTTCAGCACGTATTGGAGTGATTACTACGGCGGCTTCGAATCATATACAGGCTGGTTGGCTGACTGGACATCGGGAGAGTGGCAGGGGACAGTCGCCGGCATCACATACAGGATCTACGACATCCAAGTGAACCCAACGCTCGGCGACGAGGTATTCACTCATGGCTAGACGCGGCCGCGAAGAACTGTAAGAAGGAGCGGGGGCAACGCAAGCCCCCTATTTTTTATTTTATTTTGAGAGAGTTTGTCTGCACCGTCTGAATTCAAGCCTCACCTAACTCCTCGACTATGACCTCTGCCCTGTCCGTAAAGAATTTTTGGCTGTTCCTGATTTCGTGGTCGTGAGCGACACCCACAGCTAAGTAATCTCCGCCATAACCCCTCGGCGAAAGGGGCGAAATTCGGGGAGTTTTTCGGTGGTTTGTTCTGAGGTTGCTGCACCCCGTCGTTCACCGTAGAAAGGGTTAAAAAGCCGGTTGACAATATCATTGACGATAAGGTTGACGATCTGAGGGATAAAAACGTTCAAGCCGCGTTATAAAATAACACATAAGATACTGGATAACCTCACAAAAATTGCCGCCTCGCGAGAGCTTATCGCAAACGCGTATCTCGTTCCCAAGTGGGAAGTGAGTATGAGAAGAGAGGCGTTGATTCGCAACGCTCATGCATCCACAAGCATCGAGGGCAATCCGCTCAGCATCGAAGAAGTCAGCGCGTTGGCAGAGGGAAGAAAAATAACAGCCATGAGAAAGAGCCGCCTAGAGGTACTAAACTACCTTAAAGTTTTGGAAGACATCCCCAAATTCGCTGAAAAAGAAAGCACCGAAAAAACCGTTCTTGACATTCACAAGCGGATAACCAAAGACGTAATTGAAGACCCCCGAGAGAGCGGCAGATACAGAAAAAAGAGAGTGGTTGTCGGGAACAGACTGGGCAGAATCGTTTACACGCCCCCACCCCCCGCCGAAGTGCCTAGGTTGATGAAAGGGTTTGTGGTGTGGTTGGGCTCAGCGCCCGCCCAAAGCATCGATGCGGTACTCGAGGCGGGCATCGCCCACTACGAATTCGTGAGGATCCACCCTTTCGTAGACGGAAACGGAAGGACTGCTAGAGCACTCGCCACGTTGATTTTGTATGCACGCGGGTTTGATATCAAGCGTTTTTTCGCGCTAGACGATTACTACAATGGCGATCGCGCGGCTTACTATCGCGCGCTCCAGAGCGTTGATCCGAATGATTTAGATCTCACGTTCTGGTTAGAATATTTCACGGACGGGGTGGCGATAAGTGTTTTAAGGGTGAAAGAGCGCGTCCTGCGACTGAGCAGCGATAGGTTGAGGAGAGATATCAAAGGCCAGATTTCCCTGACTGATCGTCAGATGCGTATTGTTGAGTTAATACACGGGAGGGGGGCGATATCCAGCAAAGAACTACAACAGCTTTTCCACATCTCCCGTCAGGCCACCCATAAAGAAATTTCCAAACTCGTAAAGCTTGGGGTAATCAAATCTGTGGGAAAGGCTCGTGCCACGAGGTATGTGTTCGTATGAATTGACGATGCGATTGACAATTAGGTTGACGATTTTGAAAAGTAAAAAATCTAACACAGCAGCCAAGGGTTACCTATCCTGACGCGCTGAAGTCCTTCCTCCTTACAAATTCGCAGAAATCGTTCGGCGTCCTCGCGCTTGGTGTACGGCATGTCATCCATATGGTAGAGCGGGTGGAAGGCAAGCAGGGAATATGGGATAGTTGGGTCGAGACTGGCGATGAATGAAGCGATTGAGCGGATTTCCTCATCATCGACATAACCGGGCACCAACAGCGTGCTCGCTCGGGCGAACGGCACCTCCGGTCGCTCGGGGTGGCACTTGCCCAACCACTTAAAATTCTCGTATGCCGCGCGGTGCTCGACCCCAGACAGGGCGTAGAGGATTTCCGAGGACCAGCACTTCAGGTCTGCTTTGATCCCTCCGCCACTCTCCATCGATAACTCACCGAACTGCTTTAGGCTCTGAAGGTCCATGCTCAGGTTTGTTTCGAGACAAACACGAAAGATACGTTTTTCTCGTTCTGCGGCTTCACGCATCAATCGCGCCGATTCTATCACGAATGGCATCTGGCTCGCAGGGTCGCCTCCGAAGTAGCAGGCACAGCCCACGCTCTTGTTCGCTTTTCCGGCCAACTCGGCGGCGGTCATCGCGGGCTTCCCCCCGACCGTGAGCTCTCGAAAGCTGAAGTTCTGGCAGAAGAGGCAGCTGTAGGTACAACTCCCCGAAAAAATTGAGAGGTTGTAATAACCGATGTCGCCGCGGGAGGTCCGGCACCAGCGTGGGTACCCTGCACCGCCCGACCCAGCGCAGAATTCGGCGGGGACGCAGTTCGTGGGAAGGGGGTCGTAGTACCATGTCAGCAGGCCTCGCTCGGGGGCGCCGAACTTTCGAACGAGCTTGCCCCCGACGTTCTCGATGATGCCGCAGAACCCCTTTCCACCCTCAGGGATGCGGCAGTCGTTCCCGCAGGCCCCGCAGTGTACACCCTTCGAATCCTTTGGGGCCTTTGCGGGTAGATTGTATTGTCTCCTCACTTTTGCGTGCGCCGCTTCGAGGTGAGGTCGAGCATCGTCGAAGCGCTCCCGGACGCAAGGCGCGCAGACCTTGAGCGTGGCTGAGATATCCTCCGCTTCCCTGCCGCAGACCTCGCATTTTGCCTGCCAGCCCTTCGCGTGCCGCAAGAACACAGCGCCACCATTTTCCTTTTTAGGCTGGACGATTAAAGATGGGTTGGTGGGAGATTGCAAAGGAGAACCGAGGAAAAAATCGTCGCGTTCGGCACCGAGCGCCTGAAGCGCGGGTTCGCCAAGATGCAGAAGGGCGGTGTGATCATGGACGTGACGAATCCGGAGCAGGCGATCATAGCGGAGGAAGCCGGAGCGGTAGCGGTGATGGCGCTCCATGCGATACCATCCGACATTCGGGCAGCTGGCGGTGTCGCTCGCATGGCGGACCCGGCGGTTGTCGAGGCGATTATGAACGCTGTCACGATCCCCGTCATGGCGAAGTGTCGGATAGGCCATTTCGGGGAGGCCCAGGTGCTCGAGGCTTTGGGCGTGGATATGATAGATGAGAGCGAGGTGCTCACGCCCGCCGATGAAGAGTTCCACGTAGATAAGAGCAAGTTTAAAGTTCCTTTCGTCTGCGGCTCTCGCGATTTGGGTGAAGCTTTGCGAAGGATAAACGAGGGTGCTGCCATGATCCGGACGAAGGGTGAGGCGGGTACCGGAAACATCGTCGAGGCGATGAAACATATTCGACTGACGGAGCGGCAGATAGCCGAGCTCGCAGGGCTCAAGCACGATGGGCTCGGGGCAAAGGCGCAAGAGTACCGGGTGTCTGTCGGGCTCGCCGAGGAAACGGCGAAGCTGCAGCGCCTGCCGGTCGTTTGGTTCTGCGCCGGTGGAATTGCAACCCCAGCCGATTCTGCGATGGTCATGCAGATGGGTGTTGACGGGGTCTTCGTTGGGTCTGGTATATTCAAATCGAGCGACCCAGCGCGGATGGCTCGGGCAATCGTCGAGGCGACCCGTTATTACGACGACCCGGGAGTTTTGCTCAAGGTCAGCAAGGACCTACCGCAGGCTATGCACGGGATCGACATCAAGACCCTTAAGGCTGAAGAGAAGCTCCAAGCTAGAGGCGTCTGACCCGAGCCCCCATAAACTAGGGGAAAACAAAGTTCAGACTAGTGAGATCATGAAACTCGATGTCATTGGGCCTCAGGGCACAAGGCTAAAAGTTGTAAAAGAGAGAAAATCTCCGTCCTTCATTAAAATGCATAAAAAAGGTTTCTCCTCGCGGGTAATCGTCTTGTGGATAGTGGCAATTGTAATTATTGTAATCTCTTTGATATCTCCAATCTTCTCGAGGGCAAGAACCATTCTAGAGCAACAAGGCGGTTATAGGTTTATTTTAGAACTCGAAGCTTCTCACGTCACGTTTGAGATCACCCAAGACAATGTGGAGAACACGTGGTGGGGGGCGATAGTGCCCAAGCTTGAGGATAACCTTTGCGTAAGTATCAAGACTATCAGCCTTGACCCAACCACAAGACAAGCCGTAGCTGAGATTGGAAGACCTATCACTGAAAATCTGCTCGAAGCAATTACTGGAGACCTCGGCAGCGTGGTGAAGATAGAAAAAGCGATAAGCGATGAAACACGCGACGATGTCATCTCAATGCTTCAAGCGCGGGTTGATCTCTACGGCACGCTTGACGCACAATTCAGGCCCCTCGGAGTGAATCTAGTTTTATTCGAGGTTGCTGGCTTATCCCCCGAACAAGCTGAAATCCTCCTCAGCCAATCTGGACGGTTTGAACTTTTTTTCGAGAACGAAATCTTGCTCCGCGGCGAGGATATCGTGAGCGTCGACGCACCTTATCCCAGTGGTGAGTGGGCTCAGACCGCTAATCTGCCTTTTAGACTGACTGATGACGGTGCCGCGCGGTTTAGCGCTGCTGCCGCGGGCAAAGCCAATTATCCCACCATAATTTACGTTGACCGCCCCACCGGCGCCATAGTGGTTTTCGACAACGAAATTTTGGGCGAGCTCCCAGCTTCGCTCGAATACGACCCAGATGAGAAAATGTTCAAGGGGGGGACAATAGAAGGGATGGAATACCTCCTGCATGTCTCGGCCATCGGAAGCGCAAAGGATGAGCTTTCACCCCAAGCACAACAATTTTTGGAAGAACAGGCAGGTTTAAAGCTCAGAGTTCTCTTACTCGGAGATTTCTCATCTGACATCATCGAAAACCTCTCCACGCTTTACACGGTTGAATCCATCTCCCGGCTGAGCGAGGAAAATGCTGAGGAGTGGGTCAAGAGGGCCTGCGGGGTCAAAAGCGTGGTGACCATCAGCCCCAGCTTGGCTGCCGACCTCGCTGACGGAAAAATTACAAAGGACTTGATGATCACGATTACTAGGCCGTCCTTAGAAGAGGCGATGACCGAGGCTAGGAATCTGCAGGTGATATTGTCCCAAAGGCTACCGGTCGAAATCTCTTTTGAATCCTCGACGTACGTACCCCCCAGACCCACAGATGACTTAACGTTCGCATTTTCTGTACTGGGGGTATTGGCAGGCATCGTTCTCCTAACAGCTGGATGGCACTGGTCAAGGGCGGGACGCTAAGTAAATAGAAAACATACAAACGTTCAAAAACTTTAGATAAAGATGGCGGTTAGTGTGAAGATAGGTGTCGTCGGACTTCAGGGCGCGGTTAGCGAGCACCTCGAGGCGACGGAGCGGGCGATACAAAAGCTCGGCATCAAGGGAGAGGCGGTCTGGGTCGGCAGGCCTGCGCAGCTCGAGGGTGTGGACGGCATCATCATTCCAGGCGGCGAGTCAACGACGATCGGCAAGCTCATGCGGACGACCGGGCTTTTCGAGCAGGTCAAGCAACTCGCGACCGGTGGTAAGCCGATTTTAGGCACTTGCGCCGGCCTTATCGTATTGGCCAAGCGCGGGGACGAGCAGGTCATGCGAACCAGGCAGCCATTGCTCGGGCTGATGGACATATCCGTGATTCGGAACGCTTTCGGCAGGCAGCGCGAGTCGTTCGAGGTGAACTTGGAGATTCCAGCCTTGGGTGAGGAGCCGTTCAGCGCAGTCTTCATCCGCGCGCCAGCGGTCGAGGAAGTTTGGGGTGATGCCAAAACCCTGGCCGAGTTTCAGGGAAAGATCGTCGCAGTGCAGCAGGGCAGCTTGCTCGCCGTAGCTTTTCACCCGGAGCTCACG
>DAOVGS010000040.1 GCA_030672285.1 Hadesarchaea archaeon
CGATATGGGGCCCCCCGACGACGATGTGAGCATCCGTAACCCCCCTGACTTCTTTTATTATGGTTTTGCAGGGATCAAGCGTGTATGTGAGACAAGTCAATCCAACGACCTCAGGGTCAATCGATTTTACTCTCTCGATTACCTGTTTTAGCGATAGTCGTTCCGCCTCGACATCTATGACATGCACTTCATGCCCGCCATTTTTGAGAATGGTTGCCAGATAAAGTGCCCCCAGAGGAGGGGAGTAGGCGGACAGCGCACTCTTTTCGCTAAAGCTAATTGGGGGGTAGATGAAGAGCACGGAAGACATCTTTAACCCTCGTTTTCAACTCATTTTAATATCCAAATTTAAAAGCTTTTAGAGTTTCATGAAAAAGAGGTCGTTTTCAACCCAACACCCGAAAGTTGAACTGAACAGGTTAATATCTATCACAAGCAAATCTTTCTGGAATCGGTGGCACCATGCGTATCGCAATGGTCGGCGATGAATTTTACCCAGCCATTGGCGGAGCACCCGCCTATACCATGGGGTTAGGCATGGCGTTGGCTAGGCCGGATACGGAACCAACCCTTTTTACCCATACTCATCCGGGGCAAGCCGAGGGAGAGGAGTTCGACGGGTTAACGGTCAAGCGCCTAAAGGGCTTCATCATACCACGTTTCGATCGCGCTATCTCGGCTAGCCTTGCCAAGCGTCTCCACGAATGCATCAAGTTTGGTGGGTTTGATGTGGTTCACGGTCAGGACATATATTCACCGATGGCATTACAATCCATATACTCCGCCCGCAGGCGCCGAATACCATCTGTGCTGACCTGCCACTCGATTCATAAAACGGCAGGCCTCTGGAAACTCATCTACCGACCGTTGGTGCTCATGATGTGCCGCGCAAATCGCGTGATAGTTGTCAGCAACGCGACGAGAGAATTTTGTCGCGTGCTGGGCGTTCCAGACCACAAGATGGAGGTCATCCCGAATGGTGTCGATCTATCAAAATTCAACTCAGCCGTTGACGGTTCACGAATGCGCACCCGTTTGGGACTTGGGTCAGAGTCGCTTGTCGTGAGCGCAACTCGGTTGGTCAGGCGGAAGGGGATGCACTACCTCGTGGCTGCGTTCTTGAAAGTGCGCAAGAGCTTACCGGACGCGAAATTGGCAATAGCGGGCAAGGGTCCGGAGGCCGCGAATTTGCGCGCCCAGATTAGAGAACTAGGCATTGAGGATTCGACATTTATGCTTGGGGCGTTGCCGCATGAGCAAGTGGCAGAACTGATGGCGGCAGCAAATGTATTTGTTTTACCTTCAATAGTCGAGTCATCTCCCTTCACGCTGCTGGAGGCTATGGCAGTGGGGGTGCCTGTCGTGTGCCCCAGAGCAGGCGGTGTTTCTGAAATTATCGAAGATGGGATAAACGGGCTAATGGTTTCCCCCGCGGACATCGATGCATTGGCTGACGCGATTACACGCATCCTGAATGACAAGCAGCTGGCAAAGCGTCTTCGGCAGAGCGGTTTAAAAATTGTACGCGAGAAGTTCAGCTGGGAAAGGGCGGCCAGACAAACTCTTGAACTCTATGAGAAGGTGTGTGAATAACATGCGAAACGTCGTACTCAGCATTGATGTCGAGCAGGATGTCCCCCCATCTTTAAATACGTGGCGAGGCTTGGAGGAAGGATTGCCATCCCTTTTGGATTTACTTTCGAAGCATGAGGTTCCCGCCACATTTTTCGTGACAGGTCAAGCAGCCGAGAAGTTTCCAAAATTGATTCGCAAGGTTTCACGTGAGCATGAAGTTGGTTGTCATGGTTATGAGCATGAAAGATTCGATAAAATGAGCGCCAAAGAGCAACTTCGGAGGATTGAGCTGGCAACGAAGATCCTGACCAAGGTCACTGGCCGAAGGATATTGGGATTCAGGGCACCAAACTTCAGACCGAACATCCACACCTTCGCAGCTCTTAAGCGAGTGGGTTACCTTTACGACGCATCAAATGCATGCTACAGAATCGGTCCAGATCCCACTCGTTTTGGGTTGGTCGAAATTCGCAACACATGGCCCTCGAGTTTTCTCCGTTTACCACCGGGATTTTCCACACGCGTGCTGCGTTTATGTTTGGCCACGCTACCGCTGACGGTTTTGGACTACCACCCTTGGGAGCTTGTTAAAGTGACTGGGGTTAGATTTGATTGCAGATTTGCAACTGGCGAGGTCGCATTGCAGCGGCTGGATAAAGTGCTAGATTACCTGCTCGCAAAAAAGGTGAGGTTTAGATTGATGAGGGAAATAGCATCGCTTCGCGGGGTTGGAAACCAACCGGCGATGGCTAAGCACGTGAGACAAGGGTCTGGAGCGTAGTAGGTTGAAAATAGCCCTGATGACGGATACTTACCACCCACAGGTCAACGGTGTGGTGAGCTCCATCGACTCGATCGCGGGGGAGGTCGGGAAGAAGCACGAAGTTCATATCTTTGCCCCGACCAAGGTAAAACACGTACACAGCTTTCGCTCCTTCGCGTTTTGCATCTCCCCAGACTATAAGATAGCCTTCTTCAGACCGAAGATGGTAGCCAAGATTTTAAGGAAGGAAGACATAGACATAGTCCACGTTCACACGCCCTTCTCTTTAGGGGCGGCGGGGATAAAAGCCGCGAGAGAACTCACCCTCCCTGCTGTAGGGACTTTTCACACGCTCATCCCCGAGTACACTCACTACATCTCTGAGACTTTGGGCCCCCTGCTGAGCAGGCTCACTTGGAAATACGTCACTATGTTTTACAAGCGCTGCAACGTCGTGACAACCCCCTCCAACCCGATGAGGGAGCGCCTTGTTGAGAGAGGTTTGAAAAACGTGTACGTGATTCCAAACTCCGTCGATGTGGGCCTCTTTCGTCCGGGGGAAAGGCCACGGAACAAAGATCCCTGCGTCTTATTTGTCGGGAGGTTGGGCAAAGAAAAGAAAATAGAGGTGTTGATAGACGCAGCGCCCAAGATTTTGAAGGAATACCCCAAGGCTAGGTTCAGGATCATTGGCACGGGTATCTATGAGGCGCGGTACAAAAAGCTGGTCGGGAAGAAGGGGCTAACTGATAGCTTCGTTTTCGAAGGTTACCTAGATCTGTCGGACCTGATAGATGCGTACAGGGCCTGCGATGTCTTTGTCATGCCCTCTGAAACGGAAACTCAGGGGCTGGTCGCCCTCGAGGCGATGGCGTGCGGGAGACCGGTCGTGGGAGCTGATGCCTTGGGGCTGAAGGATGTGATAACCCACGGCGTTGACGGCTACCTGTTTCGACCGAGCAGTTCGGATGAGCTCGCCAATTATGTGCTCGGGCTGTTGGCGGACGAGCGGCGCTGGCAGAAGATGGGGAAGAAGGCGCGCGAGAAGGCGGAGAAGTTCTCCTCGAAGAGGGTCGGGGAGCAGTGGATCAGGTTCTACTCTTCTCTCCTACAGTAGTTAATCACGCTAATCTTCCTCATCTGTTACATTTCGTACAGGATGTAGTGCTCGGTCTCGATCTTTGAACCGATATTTTCGACTTTGTTCACCCAATCTCGAGGATATCCCACGGCATCATCTCCTATCATCTGGCTGTCCGCGGCGATGATCAGTCTCTTGTCGACCAAAACGTGTGTCACTCCGTGCTCCATGATGAAGTTTTCGAGTAGTTCGACATTATCGAAGGTATCATACAAGTCCCCACCCCAGAACAGCGATGTCCAACCTGCGCGGCACCCAACCCTGTAGGCAAGTTGTCCTTGCTCCCTGGCTAACACAAAATCATTTTCGCCGATATGGTGGATAATATCATTAAAATCGTCGGGGACTTCTTTTTCTATAAGGTACCCCTGGGCAGGATAGATAATCATTATCCCTACAAGTAGAATTGGCAACCATCGTCTAAAGTTCTTGAAGACGTTTCCGTAGGCGATGGCTAAGAATGGCAAGGTGAACATTACATACCGATCCAGTCCCGCTGTGCTTGGTACTAGGACGAAGATGAGGACGATTTGGCACCCAAACACTAACGCTAGAATCCGATCTTGCGGCTTTATCAAGAACAGGGGGATGAAGACCGAGAAGGCGACGATGACTGCCCCTAGCGCTTGCAACCAATATCCGTTCACCAAAACGGTCCAGAAGGAGACGTGGCTGGAATACCACTGGTACGCCTGTGGGTCTGTCGCCCCCTGGAGGGGGTAAAGGAGGGATTCTCCCCGCATTACAGAATTAACCGAATAATAACCTAGACCAGTGAGGAGAACAATTGGGATAATTAACTGGAGCAGCTTTCTGTGTCGGTCACGGTATTTTATCCAAAGCACAAGCCACGCGAAGAGAAGTGTCATTAGCGCGATTTCTCTTGTCATACCGGCATAGAACCCAGATCCAACGGCGAGCGCGGCATAAACGGACTTTCCTTCGAGGATGTATCTAAGTGTGGCGTAGACGCTGAGGAGTACCAGCATTAGGGCAAACATATCTGGGTGCGGAGTGATTATGAATCTGGAGAAGGAAAGAGATAGGACGAGTGGTGTAATCACCACCAGATTTTTTTTGAACCCGAGGAGTTTGTGGAGTTTAATTACCAAGATGAGCGAAATGGCCGCGAATACAACTCCTAGGACTTTGTAGACGGGGATCCAATGGGGGAGCGCGGCCATCGCGAGGTGATACCCTATAGGATAGGGGAACGGCACCTGAACGACGTCGCTTTGGTAGATGTGGGGGTGATAGACAGGGATTTCACCAGATTCCTGAATTCCTCTCACGTAGTCGAGGTGTAGGTTGGAGTCTAAGTGGTTCAGGCTGGTGAGGAGGACGACTACGGACCCCAAGATAAGAAATAACAAAATAAAGGATTTCTTTCTCGTTAGCCTGAATTTTTGAACCAGTTGTATCACTCCCCGCGCCAAATGCTGCGGGAGGCTTTATCCCACCCCAGCATATCTCCACGCCCACATCACGCTTATCACGTAGTTCCAAAGCGTTGCCGCAGCGATACCGAATAGCGCAGATATCATGTAGTACACGCCGAGTAGCTCGGTCAGGGCAGCCAGGATCACGAGGTTGATCACGAGGCCACCCACACAAATTAGATTGAATTTTGTCGCACGTTTCAAAATTCCCTTGGTCGAGCGCGTCCTGTCTCTAAACGTCCACAGCTCATTCAAGGCGAAGTTGGAGAGGATCGATATCTCTATGCTGAAGGCGGCGGAGACCAAGTAAAATAGTCCCGCAACCTCTGTTAGAATCCACAATAACCCCAAGTTTACCACGACGCCGCTTGCACCCACCAAACAAAATTTTAAAAAGCGACTCGCTTCCCCGCCGGCTCGCATCAGCCTTAACAAGTGTCTCAGGTAATTGAAATGTTCTCTAAAGCCCAAACTGCTCTTTCCATGAACTCTCTTTCCGAAGACGTATGGCACCTCGACGATTTTTTTCCACGTGCCTTTGACCAAGATCTCGAGCAAGATTTTGAAACCCACCGGATTCAGCTCGGCATCGCTTACGACTTCTCGCTTGAAGGCGAAAAAGCCCGAGAGGGGATCGGTCAATTCTTGGACTCGGGGAACGGTGAGTCTCGATAGGAACTCGGCTCCCCTCGAGATGAACTTTCTTCGTTTTCCCCACCTTTTTACACCACCCTTCCGCACGTACCTACTCGCTATTGCGATGTCAGCGCCGCCACTTATCTCCGCGAGCAACTCCGGGATTTTTTCCGGGGGGTGCTGGAGATCAGCGTCCATCACACAAACGGTTGGCGCGCGTGCATACTTCAGAGCATAAACCACGGCGGGGGCGAGACCTTTCTTTTCCTCACGGTGCAGCGCCTTGAGGTTCTTGAATTTTTTCGCGAGTTCATCCGCTAATTTGCCGGTTCCGTCGGGTGAGTTGTCATCTACGATTATCAGCTCGTATTTGACACCCTTCAGGGATTTGCCCACCCCCTGAACTAGCAACGGCAAATTTTCTCGCTCGTTGTAGGTTGGAACGATGATGGATACTTCAGGGTGCGGGCGTTTCGATTTAGGCATTCGTTCCCCGAAGTTAAGATATTTAGTGAGCGAGGATTAAAACCACAGTAGGTGGGTGATTGATAGGCATGATCTTATGCGGGGGGCTCAGCAAGCGCATGCGTCCCCTAACAAGCAAGATACCGAAGGTGTTGCTTGAGCTTAAGGATGGCTACACGATTTTGGATAGGCAACTTTTCGGCTACAAGAGCGCTGGCATCGACCGCGTATTTTTGCTCACAGGTCACCTCGGTGGAAAAATTAGGCAAAGATGCGGCGGTGAATACAGAGGACTCAAAATCAAATACATTGCCGAGAAAAAACCCCTGGGGACGCTCAACGCCATACGGTTGGGTCTGAGGAAAGCTGACGAGGATGTGGTCGTTAGTAATGGTGATGTGGTCGCGGACATCAACCTAAAGCGGATGATGCAAGAGTACAAAAGATCCCGTCGCTCGGCATCGATATTTGTCACACGGATGCGGAGCCCCTACGGCATCCTGCGGCTCGCGGGGAGGCGTATCAAGTCATTCGAGGAGAAGCCGCTGCTCGAGCACTACATCAACGCGGGCTACTACTGCCTTTCTAGGCGCGTGCTGGGCTTGCTTGAGAAGTTCAAAACAGGAAACATCGAGCGCACGGCATTTCCAGAGCTTGCAGCTCGCGGGCAACTCGCGTGCTACAAAGAAGAGGAGGACCCATTTTGGGCGGCGATTGACACGGCGAAGGATTTAGAGGAGGTCAGGAAGGAGTATTCAAATCGCACGGACAAACCCTGGGGTCATGAAAAATTGCTCAAACTCACCAACAAACGAATGGAAAAATTGCTTTTCCTCATGGCCGGCTACCGAACCTCGCTCCATTATCATGAAGTCAGGGATGAGACCCTTCACGTGCTAGGCGGTGCTGGGTGGATTGAGTTCGAGCGGGGCAAGCGGAGGCGGTTCAGGAAGGGGATAAAGATACACATCAAGCCCAAAGTCATTCACAGTTTCATAGCCTCCAAAAACACATTGATTCGCGAGATCTCGACGCCTCACCCTGAGGATGTAGTAAGGGTAAAGGATTTCTACGCGGTGAGGTAGCCGCTTGGGTGAGATCAGCTGCAGGATTGGCTACAAGCCCTAGCTGTGTGATTCAAATGAAGAAATTCACCCCGCGAAGGCCCTTACTGCTCGCCCTTTTTCTTATCGTGATCATTGCACTAGCGGCAGTGTTTTTTGCTCACGAGGACCTTTACGCGATGCTCAGATCTCTGGGCGAGCTCGGCTACCCAGGCATCTTTCTGCTCAGCTTCATCGGTGCCGCATCTGTTATAGTTCCAATCCCATATACCGTAGTTTTGTTAACCATCAGTGCACCACAATTCGGTTTTAATCTCCTCCTACTTGCCATCGTTGCTGCGTTTGGGGCGGCGGTGGGCGAGCTCGTGGGCTATGGGCTGGGCTATGCTGGCAGGCGGGTCGTGAGTAAAAGGTACGACCGCCGTTTGAACGCGATGTTAAGGATTTTCGATCGTTTTGGTATGCCAGCAGTTTTCATCTTTGCCCTGACACCTCTGCCTGATGACCTCCTCTTCATTCCACTCGGACTGATGCACTACAGCCTCTGGAAGGCGTTCATTCCCTGCGTGGCTGGAAAATTTCTCATGTCGTTAATCGTCGTTTACGTTGGTTCAGCAGCGGGTCAAATGTTCGCGGAAAACTGGATCATAGCACTAGTGACGGCGATGTTGTTAATTTTGATTATAATTGCAATGTTCAAAATCGACTGGGAGAAAGCGATTGAGAAATATTTGCCACGAAAGAAAGATAAATGAAGGCAATCCTCGCGTTTGTGATGTCTCCTTTCATGAAGTAGAACTTGGGAGTTTCTGAAGTACAGTGGTCGAGAATGCCCTAAGGGACATTTTCGAGTGTTAGATGTGTTTTGTAGACACTTATGTTGTCTTGAGAGTAGATTAGCGAGTACCCGAGTTCTTGAATCATATTCTCTTCAACCTGAGCACGCCAAGAATGTTTGGAGTAGTCCTTGTAGATGAGAACGTAGGAAGCATTTTCTGCCTCTATCAACTTAACGTACGCCTCAAGATTATCGGGCGCTTCTTCGGAAGACTCCCTTCCCTCGTTAGTGAATCTGATACCAAGCTTTGGCAGTATGTAAAGAGCTGAGCCATCAGATGCATATCTGACCTCGCTTGTGCTCAGGAGCTCCACGAGTTCAGGCGGGAGGTTGTCGTACGCTGCGGGATTGTCTGGAATTGGAGAATGTGCAATAACAACTCCCGCTGAGAGTAGTATAAAGACTGGTGCGAGCAGTGCATACTTCTGCATCAAAAACGGCAGCGTAAACAGCAGAGCGACAAAGCCAACTCTATCTAGCACAATTGCGCCAGGAACTGGCAAACCAAAAAAGCTTGCCACCGAAGCAAGCAAAACCAAGAGCCCGACGACACAAAGAAGCCGGCAGTCTTTCCTCAGCCATAGCACAGTCACCAATGCTCCAGACAGAAACAGAATATTCAAAGCGTGAATCTCGGATGCGGCGTGGAACGAAATCCCAAAGAGCATTACCATTTGCACAAGAAATATTCCTGAAGGGACAAAATACGTCTTCAGCCAACCCATGATATTCCGGGTGAGCAGAACTGGAGCGCCAAGTAAAAAGATGGCCATTGGGTGCGTTATCACCGCCAACGCCCCTAACAACACGGCAAAGATCCATCTCCCCTTAAAATAAAAGTGAACCGACATCAACGCGAGGCAGAGACCCCAGATAAACGGCAGCTTTGCCGTCAGAAACAAGTACATCGTGAAGGGATTCAAGAGCACCAGAAACGCACCAAGCGCCGCGGCTCTCCCCTGAACTAAATGCCTAAATATAGCCCTCGAGGAAAACCAAATACTTGGAGCAGCTACGCCAAGCAAAACCGCTACGGTGAAGACACCCACGAGTGGATACAAGAGCACACCCAGAAGGGTCACCGGAGCACCGTACATCAAAGTCAGATGAGCACCGCCCGCGAGAAACGGGTCTTGTCCCAGGAAACCATTTGATGCCGCCCAGATGTTGTGGAGGTGAAAGGAGTAGTCGGGCCAATAGGCTAAATTTTTAGCGAACAGTAGGAATAGGATGTAAGCGTAAATGCTAATACCTGCGACAATAAGCGCCAAGCGCAGGTCAAATTGCGGCTTCACACTCCACCCCAAGTTCGAGGGGGCTCTAGGAGTTTATAAACAACCCTCTGGGAATGAAGGAAGTTTATGCTGATTAGTGATTACTCATGATTTTTAATTTAGATAGGGAAGTCACTCAGGATCAAGCTTTCATGAATCTATCCTTCAACTTTTCTAAGACTTTGGGTAAGGTGGTGTATTCCATTGCCTCGGCGCCCAAACGAGCTGGTTCAAATTCACCCATCCGACGCAGGACAACCGCGTATTCGACAGCCTCTCGGCGAGCCAAGTCAAACGAGGGATCCTCGAATAGATCGCTTATCATTGGATTGCCGTCATCATCGCAGGCGATTTTGCCGTGGCTGACTTGGAGGCCGAGTGCCACGATTCTCGGGGGGCCATCAAAAGCCACGCACTTGGCATCTTTCAGCCCCACGGGCATCAGGGGTCCCCAGTGGCTACCGCGCATCCAACCCTCAACAAAGTAGCTGTGCATGAAGGGCGCCACCACCTCTCCCAGCGCCGGCAGGCCGCGCTGGCACCTCACGATTGAGACGGGGTCGTCTTTCCCTACATATTTTCCCGCTATCAACGAGAGCCGGGTCGTGCTAGTTGAGGCACATATGAGGTCGTCGCTGGCTCGCCGAACATGTGAGATCACATAGCGCCCAGGTGTTCCAACCAATGCAATCAACTCGTACATCTCTTCAGGACACTTCAGGACAACCTTCTTGTTTTTGAGCGTGTCAAGGACTTCAAATTTGAATCCTCCGCCCATGTTTGGATCGATTACAAGTCCGGCGGTGTTGAAGGGGTCAGCAAATATGCGAAATATTGGATAGTTAAAAGCGCCAGGCTCCGTTTTATCAGCGGCAAAGACAACGACTGGATCCGAGCGCCGCTCCTCGATTTCCATTTCAGCCACGCCAGGACCCATTCCTCGAACATTCCCGCTGAAAGCCCCCTTCAGAATATCCTGCCCCGCACCGTAGAGCTTGAGATCTGCAGCCTTTTTGGCGGCCTCTTGGAAAATGTCCCAAGCCAGCTTGTGGATATCGGGGTTGCTTTCCCCTTTTTGGTGAACCATCAGAAGTTCAAGGTCATCTCCGGCATGGAAGACGTAGCGGCTGTTGATGAGCCCGTTTTTCTGCGCTTCCTGCAGACGCTTTTCGCCGAGATCTAGTAGTGGTTTAGGAACCGTGTGGTGTCCGACTAAAGACCCCACATCGCACTTGATTATCGATATAGTCGTTTTTTCAGCCATTCACCCATCTCTCCAACATACCCGTTTCAGTATGCACATTTATAGTTAAATGTTACGTGTAGGAGATAAGGAACGCCCCAACTAGACCTGCGGCCACCGAAGCCGCGAGGATGAGTAATAGAGTTATCATCGGTCCCGCCCCCACCTCCGGCTTTAGGGGCTTCCCTCGGAGCCGGTACCACATGTACGTCGTCCGCCGGGTGCCGAGGTGCGCGGCCCACAGGCAGAGCGGCAGGTTCACGGTCAAGATGAGCACGATGAACAGGACCCCCCAGAACTGGGTGGCCGGGATATTGAGGAAGGACCAACCCCCAACCGTTTGCTCGAGTTCGGTGATGAGCATACCGTCATAAACACCTCGCGAGAAGAGGAAGACAGCAGCCCCCACGCCGAAGAAGAGTTGAGAGAGCACGAAGGTCGCGAGGACGGTAAGCGTGAAGTAGGCAAGCGGCTGCCACCAGTCACTCAGTTCGAGCGGCGAGGGCACGCGCACGGCTTGGCTGAGGTCGACGAAGAGTCCTCCACCACCACCCCACCGTCCGTAAGCGACGCCGAGGACCCAGCTTCCGATGACTAGCAACCAAAATGCGGCGTGCCAGTATTCCCCGCGCATCGCTTCACCGAGGTGCTGGGCTATCGGTACTTTCTCTCGTAGTCGCGTCGTGCCTTGGATATGGCGCGGTTGAGGTAGTTGTGGCTTATCTTGGTAGGCTGGGCAGGTGTTGGTGGGGATGGCAGCGACTTCAAAGTCCCGGTGGAACGCTCTAAAACGCTCAATCGGCGTTCCAAACTCGATAACTGCTGAGTTAATGAGTTTAACTTGCCCTCAATGGATGAAATGCGCTCATCTTTTGCAATTTGTTCCATCTCCTCACCTCTCTTTTGTTTTTAAGATTTCCAGTATTTAAAGTTAGTTTTTGCCTCAAAAAGTCCGAAAAAGCCCCATCATTCCTCCTGGGCCATTTTGCGCCCCTCTACCTTGCCGCCCGGCTTCCGCTGTCTGAAGGCCTGCGCCGAAAACTTGCTTATGCGCACCCCTTCACGGAGCCAGTAGTCGGGCGTCAACCCCGCCTTCATGCAAGCGTGCGAGAGGAACTCCTCGGCATCCCACCCCCACTCGACGGGCACTTGTGGCAGGAGCAGGCCGGCATAACCCGACCACTCGATGATTAGACCATCCCTGCCGATCACGACGTGTTTCGGATATTCGCGTGGGCTTTTCACCTCGATGGGCTCGGGTTTCGAGAGCACGCTCACCTCCACCTCCAGCGTGGGGAGCTCCTCAGGGGCCACCGGCGGGAAGCGGGGGTCGCGGGTCGCGGAGCTTATAGCGGAGTCGATCACGGCATCGACGAGAGGGGTGGTTGGCAGGGGGTGGCCGATACATCCACGGAGTTCACCACCTTTGTTTAGGGTAACGAAAACACCCCGGCGTTCGCGCAATTTCGCGGGCACCTTCGGCACCCGTGGTTTCCTCCCCTCGCGCAGGTAGGTTTCGATCGTTTCCCTAGCGAGCTTCACCAGCAACTTTCCTTCCTCGAGCGTGAGCACGGGATTTACCCCACCATCCGATTATATCGCGAGGCCATTTCAAGTATGGTCTTCCAATGTGTGCCATGCCAATATATTTTACCACAGTTCCCGCATCGCCAGAACTCCCGTTGCGCTTTCAGCACGGTTGCTGGGACGATATCCTTGACCTCACTCTTGCCCGCAAGCTTGAGCTGACCATTACACATCGGACATCGGGAGTTCTCGGGCTCGATCCTGATCCTCCGCCCACAACGTTTCGAGACCTCGACAAGCTGCCCGACGACATCGTTGCTCTCGACGTAGGCGCTCCGGATGCCCACACGCTTGGCGCGGCGGTGTAGGACCAAGTCGCACGTCAGCAGTACTCTTCGCTCGAGTTTGGCCAGCTCGAGCAAGACATCATCCTGCTCGCTCGCGGGCACCCTGAGGTCACCTATGTAAGTGACATCGTGGCCGGCCAGCCTAAGCCAGCGCGCAAGCTTGCCGAGCATACCATCCGCGACGAATTTCATTAAACCGTGCTATTCTTTGCCGCGCCCCAAAAAGTAGTTGTCGCTTGCCGTGGTCTTTTCAACCTTAAAAGGTCGGAGAAGACATTAAGGGTGGTGACAAAAATGCGCCATCACATAGAGGTAACCTGTCCCATTTGTGGTAAGCCTTTCAGCGTGGAGCTCGAGATAAGTACTTACGTCACAGCTGAGGCGGCGGCACCCCCAACGAAAAAGCGCGGGGTAGCGCTGGTGTTGCGGAGCCAAGAGGCA
>DAOVGS010000030.1 GCA_030672285.1 Hadesarchaea archaeon
GTCACGTCGAACGGCGTCTGTCTGATAATCCGCGTAAGCTCGAAAAACAGCGGGAGCAACTCGAGCCCTAACTCGAGTGTCGCTTGGGAATCGGACATGCTATACTCGAGCAGCTCCTTCGCCCGTTCACCGCCTCGCTCCCAGGTCTCAGCCATCTCGGTGAACTTGAAATCTGGCTTCTCCTTCCCCAGCATATGCAGGTAAACGTCCTCGAGGGTGTAGTGGATCAACCTTATCGTCCCTATCGTGGCGAGGAAGCTCACCATCGTGTAAACGTCGATGTGCGCCCGCCCTCGAATCCGGGTGGCCGTAGCGAACCGCCGCTTGCGAACTATCATCTCCGAACCATCCCGCCCGAGCTTGAGCTTAATCCTCAGCTGCTTCGCCCGCTCCCGGATGTAGGGGAAGTCGAAGAGGTCGGTGTTGTAGCCGAGTAAAATATCAACATCCCGCTCCTCAACCAACTTGACAAACCGCTCGAGCATCTCCCGCTCGCTCCCGACGACCTCGACGTAATCGAGCTTCACCTTGAAGTCCTTCCAAGTGATAACTTTTTTGAAACCTCGGTTGTCGGCCAAACTCATCATGGTGATTGGATCCTTGTCGGGGCGGGGGGTACCTGCTGGGTTGTAAACCTCGATGTCGAAGCTCATCACGTTGAGCTTTTGCTCCGGCACATCGACTGGCTTGGGCGGGCTGTCGAGCAACAGCGTTTTGACACCTTTTCCCTCCTCCACTCTGCCGCTCACGCTGACGCCCGACATCGGTGCGAGGCCTCGGTCCACCAAGTAGCGCCTTGCAGATGGGATGTCGAACTCGTAGATTTCTTTCACCCCCGGCAGCTCGCGCATCGCGTGCCTCAGGGTCGACATATCCTTTGGGTGGTGAAATGTCACCTTGACGGCTTCGACCTCGTGGCCGAGAAAAGTCCGCTCGACAATATCGACCGACTTCGGCTTGATCGTCAGCCCGCGCTCGCTGAGCTCGAGTTTGGAGATGAGCTTCGCCACTTTTTCAGCGTTGCTGGTCGTGGCGTAGAGGTACTGCTCAAAAGTCGGATCGATGGCTACTACGGTTTCGGCCCCGCTCTTCAGGAACAACCTTATGCGAGGCTGTGCTTCTTCTTCGGCGTAGTCGACATCAAGCAGCAAGCCCTTCATGTGCACCGTAAAGACAATCGTCTGCTTTTCAGATAAAAGTTGACCCTTAAAAGCGAAAAGGCGGGGATTTCGGCCCGTCCGTTACTCACTCGCCGAGCTTCGGAACTTCGACCACTTCCGTCACTCGCCGTTTTTTCCCGTTGGGGCCTTTCTCCCACAGTCGCTGCCTCGTACCCTGCTTCCAGGCACTTATCCGCGACCGTCCGTGGTTTTCCGTCCACGTTTTTTCGCGGCTCCCCGTTGCCCGTAGGCTTCGGTTTGGCCACCTCTGCGGGCTTCCATCCCCGCCACTTTCTTCTAAGAGCCGAACTTCTATAAATAATTTGTCTATCTTGACGGAAATATTTCCAATAAAGAGATATCACGAAACGCATTTAGAAGCGACTTCACCCGCTTACGGTGAAAGCTCCTTCCACATGAGTTGAAGCTCGTATTTTCGGTGGGGTTTGAATTTTTTCGTTGAAATTTCATCGCCGACCGCTTCAATTTTTTCAACGCTTGGGGCCTCTACGTGCCGCAGGGTGGCAATCATCGCCCTTACTTGCGCCGCGATTTCCTTAACTCTTACTTCCCCGAGACTTGGATCTACTCGAGTATGACCGGGCTCCGCGACTCGACTAACCCCGAGCGATTTCTGGCAGCGGACCCTCGGACGTTTCGACCCAAAGCGCGCCCGTTGGGCATCGCGGTATGCACTGCCCGCACAGGTCGCACTTTAACGCCTTTTTCCGGTCAGGGTCAAGCCATATCTCGCCGAAGGGGCAGGCTTCAACGCACGCGCCACACCCTGTACACTTTTTCTCGTCGACGACCACGATCCCCGTCTTCGGATTGCGTACGATCGCATCCGTCGGGCAAACCTTTGCGCAAGGTGGGTCGGCACATTGCCTACATGCAATCGCCTTGTCAAACGCTGGCTCCCTTCGCTCGACCCGGAGGCGCGCTTTTTTGGGGTTCAACGCGTGCTCACGGATGAATGCGCAGTAGAGCTCGCATATCCTACACCCCGTGCACTTCATCACATCGCAGTACAGGTAGGGCATGTTTCAGCCTCCTATGTGATTAACGCAAGCGTGTTTTAAAATTAACTCACTCCTCGAAGATATCCCGCACGTACTTGCTCTCTCGTTTCAGAAGCTCTTCGCGGTCCAACACCTGCTCGATGCTCTTCATCGCCGTCTCGAGCACGACGGTCTCCACGCCCTTTCGCTTCACAAGCCTAGCGTAGCGCTCGAGGTTCCCCCGTTGGAGCAGGCCCCAGCCCAAGTGCAGAGGTGGATGAAACATTTTTTCGCCTGGCACGTAATCGTTGAGGTGGAGATATTTGAGATAATCTGGCGGGATGGGCTCAAGCACCTTCTCAGGGGGATCTGGGATTTGCTTACCGAAGTCGGCTCGGGTGAACCAGTGCCCTATATCAAAGTTGAAGTATATCTCGACGCCTTGAGCTCTAGTTTCCTTGACGATAGCTAAGCAGTCCTCAATCTCGCTGTAGATGCCATCAAAAGCTGTGTTGTTCTCGAGGTGGAACGCGAGGGCCCGGTCGGCGGCGAATCCCCCCAGCTCGATTAGGCTCCGAAACAGGGAATCGTGAATGAAGCTGTGATACCTCCCTAGCCTGTGATAAAACGGTGCGCTGCCGGGGTGCATGTTCACATATTTCGCTCCGACATCGGCCGCGAATTGGATGCAACGCTTGTGTAGCTCGACCGCTACCCCCCGGTCGTCCTCCTGCGGGCTGCAGACGCTCCCGCCGACATAGCTGTATGGCAGGTGGAGCGAAAGTGTGACATCATTCGCTTTGGCCGCCTCTTTGATTTCCCGTCTTCGGTCGCGATCAAAATCCAAGTAGGGATTTGGCGGGTCGGCGTCGAGTTCGATGTGGTTCATCCCCAGCTCGCGCGTGACCTCGATTTGCCGCTCGACATCCCGTTTCGCCTTGACGAGCGCGAGAACACTCATCGATTCTAGGCCGAGCTCGCCCTTCTCGAGGCTTCGTTTTTCTTCTTCACCTAGGTAGTTGAAAATGAGGCAGTTCGTGTAATCCCGACCGAGCCTAACCATTTCATCCCGCTAGAACTTACAGGTGCGATTTTTTACGTCTTGTGGCTGTCCCTTTCGCGACGCTTATTAATCCGCTTACCTAACCCCTTACGGTGGTTGGGTGAAGATTGTCTCGACCGAGCGTCCCGCGACGAAGGGGAAGCGCCAGTACCACATTGCATGTGCCCCGGGCGAAGTTGCGCGCTACGTGCTTTTGCCTGGTGACCCGGAACGCGTGCCGAAGATCGCGAGGCTTTGGGATAAAGCGAAGGAGGTCGCTCATCATCGGGAATATCGGATTTACACGGGTAAAGTCGGCGGCGTTCCCATCTCCTCCACTTCTACGGGTGTAGGATCTCCCAGCCTAGCGATCGGCGTCGAGGAACTCGCTGCAATTGGAGCTGACACATTCATCCGCGTGGGGAGCTCGGGCTCGATTCAGCGCGATGTTAAGGTGGGCGATGTGGTGATCTCGAGCGCTGCCGTTCGCCTCGAGGGGACGAGCAAACAATACGTGCGCATCGAGTATCCCGCCGCAGCCAACTACGAGGTTCTGCTCGCGCTCATCCAGGCTGCCGAGAAACTTGGCTATCGATATCACGTGGGGATAACGGCCACGACTGACTCCTTCTACCTCGGCCAAGGGAGGCCCGGTTTGAAGGGGTACACCCAATCGTTCGCGAAGAAAATCGTGCCAGACCTTCAGGCCGCGCGCGTGCTTAACTTCGAGATGGAGACAGCGGCGCTCTTCACAATCGCAAATGTTTATGGTTTTCGCGCCGGGAGCGTGTGCGCGGTCTATGCCAATCGGGTGACGGGTGAATTCGGTGCTGGTAAAGGGGAGATGAAAAGCGCTGAAATTGCCACCGAAGCCGTTAAAATTTTAGCACGAATGGATGCGGCGAAGCGGAAGCGGAAGAAGAAATACTGGTACCCCGGTATGGGTTGAATCTCAAAGAAATCCAAGGATAAAAATTATGAAGAAGAGAAATCTCAAAATTTATGGCCAACGTACAACCGATAAATTAAAAAAGACAAATGAAAAGTTATCCTAGGGAAATATTAGGAGTTTGGAGGTGGATTTGTGAAGGACGTAGTAATCATAGGTTGCGGAATGACTAAGTTCGCTCGATCCCTTCCGGGAAGCTTGATGGATATAGCATCCGAAGCTTCTTTGAAAGCCATAGAGGACGCCGGTGCAGGCGATCGAGATTTTGATGCCGTCTACTTCGCGAGCATGGCCTCTGGTGAATTCGCCCACCAGACCGCAGCAGCGACCGCTCTCGTGGATGAACTCGGGCTCATCCCGGCACCTGCTCATCGCATTGAGAATGGTCCCGCGTCCGGAGCCTCGGCGATTCGGGAGGCATACATTGGGATAACATCAGGGTTATACGACGTGGTACTAGTGACGGGGGCGGAAAAGATGTCCACTGTGCCGGTACCGGTCGCTACCGATTTGATATCTACGATGACTCATCATGAGGCCGAATACATTCACGGCGTCACCTTACCAGCTTTAGCTGCGATGCTAACCCGACTCTACATGGAGCGTGGTTGGTTGACGGAGGACCAGCTCGCGGCGGTTGCGGTTAAAAACCACGAGAACGGGTCTAAGAATACATATGCTCAGCTAGCCCACAAGAAAGCGACGATCGAGGGAGTCAAGGACTCAGTCATGGTCGCGGATCCGTTGCGGCTCTATCATGTTTGTCCACTAAGCGATGGGGCCGCCTCTCTCGTGCTTTGCGCAGCGGAAAAGGCACGTGAGTTCAGTGGCAAACCTGTCAAAATAGTTGGCCTCGGGCAGGCAACGGACACGCACGCCATTCAAGAGCGCGATGACCCAGCGGTGCTTAAGTCAGTCCAGCTGGCTTCAAGTCAGGCGTTTAAGATGGCAGGGTTGAAGCCGAAAGATATCGATGTTGTGGAGGTACACGATGCGTTTGAGGTACTTGAGATAGTGGAAAGTGAGGATGCTGGGTTCTTCCCCAAGGGAGAAGGAGGAAAGGCCGCGGAGGAGGGGAAGACTGCGCTGGACGGCGAACTGCCTATCAATCCATCCGGCGGTCTAAAATCACGGGGACACGCCCTCGGCGCCACAGGTATCGCGCAAGCGGTGGAGCTTGTTTGGCAGCTCCGTGGCGAG
>DAOVGS010000056.1 GCA_030672285.1 Hadesarchaea archaeon
TTCGAAACCACTGAGTATGAGCCAGAAGTTTTTCCCGGACTGGTATTTAGGCTCGATGACCCAAAGGTTGTGGTTCTGCTCTTTGTATCTGGAAAAGGCGTTTGTGCGGGAGCGAAAAGCAAGAAGGATGTCGAGAGGGCCGCCGAGAGGATAACCAAGCTAAGGCTGCCGAGAGGATAATCAAGATACTTCAGCGTTAGTGTTAAATAAAAAACGGTGCTGCTAGGGAATACTAGAATAACGCTTCTCTAACTCTATTATCAGTCCCTTCACTATCGGAAATTCCCTAGCGTATGGCTTCAGATCCTTGCAGACCGCCCGCCAGAGTTCGTCCAGTTCGCGCGAACGATTACCTCGCTCCCGATATTTGACCGCCTGCACGAGCATCGAGAGATAATCTGTAGCGTGGACGAGCTTGGCCTCGGGGCTGCGCTTCTCGCTGTACTCCCGCCAAAGCTTTAGGTATCTTTCTTTATTTGGCAGCTTGCCCAAAAGATCCTCAAATGCTCTTTTTTCGAAGCGCTCTTTCGTGCCGGTTGGCCCTAGGTATTTTAATGCCGTGTAAGGAAAGTCGCCGATCGATGCCTCAGCCCAATCGTGCACGACCGCCATGCTGAGCGCTCGCTCCCGGTCGAATTTCTTGCCCCCGCGCTGAAGTTCATCAGTGAGTACCAAAGTAATCGCCACGACATCGAACGTGTGCTGCGCCACATCCTCAACCTCGCTGAGGGGGACATTGCAGAGCAACCAGCCCGTGCGGGGGATGCGCTTGAGGCTGTTGAGCTGCTCTAAGAATTCATTTAACTTCAAACGACCACAATCTTAGCTTGCTTTCCATCAAATACTCTCAAGGATGTCGTCCCGCCACCTAAATTTAAGCCTTTTTCTTCCCTTCCATAGTCCTCTCTGCAGCACATATCCAACAATTAGGGGGAGGGATACTGTCGGTTCAACAAACGCCATGGCTTTGGTTGCTTTTTTTGATACTTTCCCCCAAGATTTTGCTTCCTCTAAAGTGCTTCCGCTCAACCCTCCCCAGTGGGGGGCATCGGTGGTGACCTGAAAAACATAAGAGTGTCCGCCCGTGTTTCTCCCGAAAACATAACCCGTAACTACTGAATCGTTAATGAAATTCTTAGGCACCCCGCCAGCAACGTAAATCCCTGCAGTTTTCTTAGATTTTACAACTATCTGGGTCAATTCGTAGTTATCTCGGATAGCGTCTATTACTACCCTGCCTTCATTTTTCAAGGCTTTGCGGCGGTAGTGTTCAGTCAGGCCAATGCCGATGCTGCTGTCATTTATCGCTGGGCAAAAAACAGGGACCCTATGTTTTCTAGCGGTGACTAAAATCGAGTTTTCATCGTCTAACTCTCTACTTAGAAGGTAAAGAAATTCTCGAGTAGAATAAGTCCTGGAGTCTAATCTGTCGGCAAACCGAGCGATCCACTCGTCCGTATCGGCAAATTTTTCGTCATCGACATAGGTGTCATAGATGCGGTTGATGAGCAAATCATGAAAAAGCGCGTCATCGACATCTGGCGACCCAATGTAGTGCTTGTATCCTCGTGCTTGAAAGATGTCCTGATACAGTATTGCACCGGTCGAAACAACTACATCCACGATACCGAATTCTATCATGTCGCGGATGACCTTTCGCAGGCCCCCTGCAATCAGAGGCGCAGCTAGGCCAAGGAATATAGTGGGGCGATCTTTGTCCCTTAACATGTTTTCATAAACTTTTGCGCATAACCCGATATTCCGCGCCTGAATCGACATATTCCCATATGCCGCCACAAGATCGGCAACGGATTTCGCTTTTGTTAGATCTGCCGCCCTTACTTCTTTGGACAAAATTTTTTCTTTCATTTTTCTCTCTTTTTTAGTTAGCCCTGGGCCGATGTATAATCTTTTGAAATCACTATCTTCTGGCGGGGCATACATACGTCTTTTTGATTTCTTCATAAATTCCAGCCTATTGAAGTAGTTTTTGTTCTGTTGTATTAAATCTAACCCAAATTCCAATTTTTGAATCTAAATTTAGCAAAAAATTATAAGATTTTTTTAGCGATATCTCTCACGTTGCGGGCAAATTTTGTTCCCAACAGCTTTTTAGGGTTACTAAAACATTCCTCGAGATTATAATCGAAAAGTATGGGGCCAAGATATTTGATGCCAAACTTTTTAGCGTGCTCTTCAACGAGTTTCGTTTCAGTAATGCGCATGTTTTCGACTACCCCCAAGATTGGAGCTCTCACCTCCAGAAGCAATCTCGTGAGCCTTGATACGGTTTTCAATGCTAGGCTGGAAGGTGTGGTTACAATGAGGAACTCACTCCTTTCCATCAAACGAATGACGTCCAGAACTTCTTCGCCCATCCCTGGGGGAGCATCCACGATCAAGTAATCAACCCGGCCCCACTTGGTTATCGCCAACAACTCCGTGAAGGCATCGGAGATCTCCGTACCCCTCAATGGCAGAGGTTCATCACCGACGTAGTAAACCACGGACATGAACTTTATTCCATGAACTTCAGGCGGAATTATGCCCTTCTCCTCCGTTGGCATTGCACCTTTTGTACCCAGGATGATGTGGCACGAGGGTCCATGAAAATCTAAGTCTAATAAACCCACGCTGCGGCCGCGTTTTGTGAGAATGAGGGAGAGTGTTGTAGCTATTAGGCTCTTACCAACTCCACCTTTTCCACTGACTACTACGAAAATTCTTTTGACATCTTTTAACCTTTCGTCAATTATCGCCAAGCGCGGGTCCGGCGCCCTCACTTTGAAATTTTTATGTACTCGACCCATATCCCTCTTCCCCCCACAACCTCAAAATCTGGGCTGCCACACCGTGGACAGCGGATGAATGCATGGACCAAATCGGGGATAAAATGTATAGCCTCAGACTTCTCCCTTCCAAGCGCGCTCGTTGCGTTGCTAAAATTCCATCTAACCCCGCAAACCCTGCATTTGAAATAGACCTCTTCTGGCTTTAGTTTAAT
This sequence comes from Hadesarchaea archaeon, assembly GCA_030672285.1. Classification (GTDB taxonomy): domain Archaea; phylum Hadarchaeota; class Hadarchaeia; order Hadarchaeales; family Hadarchaeaceae; genus DG-33. Next base: position 3,005 of record DAOVGS010000056.1, read on the forward strand.
CTCAGTTTTTTCTAGCGGAGTGTTCTTGACAAGTTCCCTAAAAGCAAAAGTAAGCACGTCAACCTCGATTTGTTGTAGGGTGCCTATTTTTATTTCTGCTTTGATAATTTTCTTGGCACCCTTTTCCTTCGCCACATTGAGTATTGTGGAAATCACCGCTTCAGCTAGCGCCCATTCGTGCACGAAGATCCCCGTTTTTCTATAAGAACTTGAACTTTTAAGCAAGTGGTTTTTTCGGTGAGTTTCAAGTCACTTCACAAGATACCTTTTTGCAATGCCAAAATCTGCTAATCATTAAATTCGCCAAAGTGCAGTGCGCGTTGTAGTATGATTTTTCCACGCCCTATCGCTCGATTGTGACTAACTTCGCTTGCTTGACCCCTCGCAGCGCCCCCAGCCGATCGACGAGCTTGCGGATTTCCGCGGCTGGCCCCCTGACTACCGATGTCTCCAGACAGTTCTTGGCGTCTAGGTGCACATGCTGAACCGTGCTCATAATCCCCCGGCTGGAGTGCTGAATATCTATCAGGGCATCGGTCAATCCTCGGACATCATGTTCATACACAAGCACCATTACACCGATAAGTTCGCCCTTGAGCTCCTGGCGCCACTTGTAGCTCGCCAAAAAATCTCGCACAGCATCACGGACCGCCTCCGAACGGCTTGTATAACCCTGGGCCTTGAGCGAGCGGTCGAGTTTGTTCAGTAAATCTTCAGGCAACGTTAAACTTACACGCGTGATTTTTTGTGCCATGCTGCTCCCAGCAAACCTTATCATCAGACATTTTCAAGCTTTCCGTGTTGGATAAGTAATATTTTTAAGGTAAAAAGTATTATTAAGCGCTGGGAGGTGCAGAAAAGTGGTTTGTTACACTATACCCTTGGTGGCAGCCATAATTTCATCGGTCGTATGGGGTTCCCAGAGAAGGGGTCCCGCAGGGTGGTGGCTTAACCTGTTGCTCTACGGGGGCGCATTGTTCGGACTAGTGGACCACCTCTGGAACGGCGAGCTATTCCTCCTCGGAGAAGCGCCACTCATGGACTTACTTCTGGGGGCCACAATTACTGCTGTGATCTTCGGTGGCTGGGGAATAACGCTCGGCATAGTTAGGATGTACCCTGAGTTAGGTCGCCGCATGGGCTATCGCCTAGGGATTCTAAAAGCGAGCGAGAAGCGCTGACTTTACGAGGGATAGACCTCGGCTATATCATGGGCGGAAAGGCATTTAATTAGAGGATTCTATCTTAATCTGGTGAGGTGAATGGAAGAAGCACCTGTGGAGAAGAAGCTCGTGGGAAAGATATCTCACTACTTCACCAATATAGGAGTGGGGGTCATCGAGCTTTCCGATGAGCTCAAAGTAGGCGATCGCATCTCAATCGAGGGCGCGACGACCAACCTGCAGCAAACGATTAACTCGATGGAAATCGAGCACGAGAACGTTCAGAGCGCAAGCGCGGGGCAGTCGATCGGGCTCAAGGTCGAACAGCGTGTGCGTGAGGGCGACCTCGTCTACAAGTTGGGTTAGACCGCTCCGAAGGTTAACCGCTCTGCCGATGTAACTTGCATCTTTTGCCCTAACTTGTAGCGGCAGATTCAATGAGTTAGCCAACCGCCGTCCACAAAGAGTATTACACCATTCACGAAGTCCGACTCATCCGATGCCAAGAAAACCGCGGCCGCCGCGATGTCAGCTGGCTGACCAACCCTGCCGTATGGAATCATCCCAAGTAACACTTTTTTCATTTCGGGATCCTGTAAAAAGGATTTAGTCATGACAGTTTCGATAACTCCCGGTCCAATTGCGTTAACGTTTATCTTCTTTGGAGAAAGCTCTAATGCCAACTCTCGGGTTAAATTAATGATCCCGCCCTTTGATGCACAGTACGCCGAGGAGTTTGCAAACCCGACTTGGCCAGCAACCGAAGCGATGTTTATGATCTTGCCCTTTCCCTGTTTGAGCATCTCAGGTACCGCACGTTTTGTACAGAGGAACACACCTTTGAGGTTGATGTCTAACACTCGATCCCACTCGTCCTCCGTCATATCTACAATAGGTTTCATAACCATGACACCAGCATTATTTACTAAAATGTCAAGTTTGCCCAATTTTTCGATAGTTGTTTTTACCATTTGATCGACGTCGTCAGAGCATGAAACATCGACTTTTAATGCTAGAGCCCTTCGGCCAAGTTTTTCAATTTCTTTTACGACCTCCTTTGCGCCATCCAAATTGATGTCGGCGACTACAACATCGACGCCTTCTTTGGCAAAACGCAGGGCAATGCCGCGACCTATACCAGAAGCTGCACCCGTTACAATTGCTATCTTGCCCTCCAACTTCACCCGCTCACCTCATTTTCAACCCTCGCCTTTTTTATTAGGTGCATATAAGGATTTCGCCGCAGTACTTGAAGGAGCATGCGATCCACAAGCACCGCAGCCCGTGCACCTTTCGACTCAGCTTCCAAAGCCTTAGCGAGCGCATTAGGATTGTCTGTGGGTCATCAACGAGAGGTGTTATTTGCCGGCTCCGAATTCGTCCAACGCTTTCTTAACCTCTGTCACATAGGTTAAAGCTGGATCTCCACCCATCAAGATAGCTACCGTGGCTGCTTCCAATATCTCTTCCCTAGTAGCACCAGCCGCGAGCGATTTTTTGACGTGTATGGCGATGCAGTACTTGCACCTCGCGGTTATCGCAGTTCCTAAAGCAATTAACTCCTTAGTTTTGGTGTCTAGAACCTTTTTTTCAAGCACTGAATCCATGAAGGCTCTGAAGTGGTGCATCGTTTCTCTACTTTCTTTCGAGAGAACCCCCATCGTTTCTTGAAAATCCGCTATAGATTTTTCCATCTCACCCATCAAATCACCTCGGCATTTTTGTATCAATACGGTTTTATCAGCGTTCTATAAGCATTTCGCTGCCCAAGACGTCGAACCCAAGCCTTGTTCATTAAAATCCTTAAATTTCCTCGCCCGGCCTCCACTCGAAGAGCTCCTGGATCACCGTGTAAGCCGCTGAGGGTGGGATTATGCCCCGCTCGGTTATGATGAGGTCGATATAATCGGGTGGCGTGACATCGAAGACTGGGTTACGAATTTTCACGCCCGGGAAGCGCTTGGGGTTGATGATCTCCTTCGGCGAGCGCTCCTCGATCTCGACCAACCTCCCCACGAGCGTCCCGGTGTGGAATTTGTAGCTCTCTGCGGCGACGAAGAATAACACTCGAGCCTCGTGAGCGATGAGGGCAATCTGCGAGGTCCCTATCTTGTTGATCACCGCTCCATTTGCCGCGATGCTGTCTGCGCCAACGATGACTTTGTCAATGTCTCGGATGAAATAACGCACAGCCGAGTCAACGATAAGGGTGGTGGGAATGCCAGCTTTTTTCAGCTCTCGTACACTTATCAAACCCTGTCGGCTCGGGCGGGACTCGGTGACGAATGCTTGGACGCGCTTGCCCTGCTCAAAAGCCGTCTTGATCACCGCGAGCGCGCAGTCGCTGTTGCAGTGGGTAAGCACTATATCGCCGTCTGAGATGCGACGCGCGCCGATTTCACCTATTCGCTCGACAGCTCCCCTTGAATCGCGAATAAACTCGTCCGCACGAGAAATGATCCCCCTCCGAAGCGTCTGCAGATCGACCCCCCTTGCTCGCTTCGCACCCAGCGTGACGTAGCGGACCGCGTTTGGAAGCGAGACCGCGGTCGGGCGGGTAGTCAGCAAAAGTTTTGAAACGTGATCGAGCTCCCTCGTGAACCCAGCTGGCGTCTTGGCTCGGGTCGCCTTTGCAGTGAGTTTTAAGGCTCGAGCCGCAGCGCGAGCGATCCTGCCGGCACCTCGTATGCGCATCGTTTGGATATCCCACGCGATTTGCTTGACCTCAGCGCGTGCCATGGGTTCCCTCAATTCCTATGCTTGTACTCAAACTTAAACCAATCGGGATTTCACTTGGGAAGGCGGCGCCGAAGCTCATTCAGGAAGATCTGCCCATCTGTTTTGCGTGTGGTGTCAGCTTCAGCTGAAATCGCCTGCCTGAGCCCCTCAATGAATACTTCAATACCTGCACTCTCACCAAGCGTTCGCTCAATCAAGCTCCGGAGCTCCTGTGGATAAGCAAGGTATGGCATAACCGATGAAAATGAATCTCGAACGAGTTTTGCCTCGGCTTCCCGCATCTCAGCACCTAGAGGTTCAAGAGGTTCTCCTTGATAGTTTCCATTGCCACGATCGTTCGAACGCTCTTCACCGAGTCGAATGACTGGATGCGGTCGTCAACGAAATTCTTTAAGCTTTCCACGTCGCGGGCACGTACCTTCAGCATTAATCCATGGCCCCCCGTCGTGTGATGGAGCTCGCATACCTGGTGGCAGCGTGACAGAGAACGAACGAGCTCGCGCATGCTCCTACTATCGACGTCGATGCTGACGAAAGCCATCACCCCGTAGCCGAATTTTTGAGGGTCTATCAACGCTGAGTATTGTTTAATCAAGCCGAAGCGCTCGAGCTGCTTGACCCGTCGCCTCACCCCAGAGGTGCTGAGGCCGACCTCGCGCCCCATCTTGTGCAGCGAAACGTGTGCATCGTCGCTTAGCATCTTCAAAAGTTTCATGTCGACGCTATCCACGCTTCATCCCCCCGGTCAAGCCTTGAATTAGTTGTGCGCTTTGGTTATTTAATTTTTGTGGGGACATTTTTGTGTATCAAAACTGGATTACTTTTAGTTTTTCCCCTACCTTTTTGCACGCTTCGACGAGTGATTTGCCCCATCGTCGCTCGTCGTTAAACAAAAGAACCCGCTCGTAACGCCCACCGTACCTCTCGAGAAAGCGAGAAATGGTCTCTGTCACCGATTTGATCTGCACCGCGTCGAGCTCGTGAGGCACCTGAAACTGCCCGAGCGGATAAACCTCCTCGAGCTCCTCGGGGACGACGCCAAATGGGGGCACGAGCTTCACGAGGTGGGTCCGCTCGGGTTCCTCGAGCTTCGGCCACTCTCTCCCAAAAACGGGCAAGAGCATTAAGATAGGCAGCTTGGGCGGCTCATAGCGCTCTTCGAGTCTCTTTCTATGGCGCACGACCTCTGGGCGATTCACCGATTCCTCACCGAGGTAGTAGAATGCCGAAGGCTTTGTCACGGGATCAAACCGCTCGATGAAATCTCTATACCTCGTCAACCTCCGAAGCCCATCGAGCAGCCGCGGATGGGCGCGACACCGCAACTCGACGTGCTCCCATAAACTCCCCTCGACGATCGCTTGACGGATGCGTCGCAGTTCGCCGAAGGTTACATGAAGATTGTGCCTAGCCAAGAGCTTGACCCGTTCGTCCTGCGGAACGCGCCTGAGCTCATCGAGTGAATACTGCACACAAACAGGGCACTCACATGGTAGGTAAGATAGCTCCTCGAGGTGAAAGGTCCCCTCCGAGGTCATGTAACGCCCGTCACGCGCGTAGATCACATATGCAGCGGAATCGAAGAGGTCGCAGCCCATTACCACAGCGAGTGCGAACATCATGGGGTGCCCAGCGCCGAAAAGATGCGCGGGGCGATCGGGTGGCAGATGTTGCTTCGCTGTCATGACGAGATCCACGAGCTCCGCGTAGCGATATCCCTCGAGCAACTCGACGGGGCTTCCTATCGCGTGCAGTTGATAGTCGAGCTTTCCAACCTCGCGTGCGCTTTGGGCAACCAGCTCGCTAAAGAGGCCCCCCTGCACCGGGCCGCACCACACCACCTTAGGGTTGGACCTGAGTTCAACCGCTTGCTTGGCTCGCTCAAGTGTTATCTGTACCGTCTCAGCTGCACGCTCTTTGGTCGCTTGAACACCGGTCGGGACATCAAGGATAGTCGCGATGTCTGGGGCAATCGCATCCTGATAGCGCACGATTTCTTCAGGTGAAACTTCGACGTCCCCATAGCGCAGGATTTGGTAGCCGCCCGAGTCGGTCATGATTGGACCATCATAGCTGAGCGCACCGTGAACCCCCCGTTTCGCGGCTTCCTCGCCGAAGTGACGAAGCATCAAGTAGGCGTTAGTTATTATCAGTTCAACACCGAACTCGCGCCGCATCTGGTTGGGTGATAGAATTACGTCCGATGAATCGATGACAGGCATGAGGGTCGGGGTTGTCACATCGCCGTGAGGGGTGCTAAGTTTACCCACTCGACCCATGCCATCGCGGCACAAGATTTGGAAGATTTAATCACCACTACAACTTTGAATAATTCTTACAAAGGCCTTCCGCTTGAAATTCGAAAGCTCAACAGACTGGGATTTTTCCTTCAGCGAGCTCCATGCAAAACTTATCGATGCGCTCGAGCTCCGCGTCCACCACTTCCGCTATCTGCCCCCGGACGCTCTCGATCGTGGTGCCCGACTTCGTGATGACCCTGACAGCGGCGATCGCTGGATCATCGATGGGTTTCCCTATCTGACTAACCAACCAAACGTAGACCTCATCCAATCCCGAAACTTGACTGTAAATTTTGTTCGCGATTCGGTGCGTGAGCAAGTTGTAAATCTTGCCCACGTGGCTAACGGGGTTCTTGCCCGCCGCCGCCTCCGAACCCACATGACGGTTGAGCGGAATCACACCGTTTGGACGATTGCCCCTCCCAACTTGACCTGAGTCCGCCCCATCAGCGCTAGTCCCGAGCACGGTGAGGTAAACCCCTCCGACGCCCCGTCCACGCACGTCGAGGGTGTTGAGGTCGAGCTTGATCTTTTTGATATCAGAATTCGCCTCCACGAAGGCGCGCAGCCGTTCGAAGATCTTCCCCTTCTTCCTGAAGTAATCGTCCTCACTCTCCACGAATCGGTCAACGAAAGCCATACCCACGGTTAGATAGATCTCGTCGTTCTTTCGAAAGCCCATCACCTTGACATCCTCACCCGACTCCGGGAACTCCTTCTTGAACTCCTTTGAGTTGAGGTAGCGCTCGATCTTTAGTACCAGCTGTTCGGTCCAAGTCATTGGAGCGTAGCTGACCGCAGCCGAAGTGTCGTTAGCGCTAAGCACCCTGCCCTTCCGCTTGAAGATGTCCGTGAGTGCCGTAGAGCCTGGCTTGAACTCGACTTGGTAGCGCATGTGCTTTTCTGGGTCGACAAACCTCAAATTTTCTTTTATCCAATTCTTCGCCGCGTGAACCGCGATATCATTTACTGATATCCTAGTCCCCCTAACCTCCTCGGTCGCTCGGTCTCCGAAGATCAAAAGCATTGGTTGCTTCACCTCGCCACCACCAAATCTCGTCTCGACCTCCCCGGCGACGAGCAGCGACTTGTCGGCATTGTGATGCATGACCGTGCCGAACTTTTTTAAATACTCCTTGCTTAACTCGACTGAAACTCGATCCAAAATCGCATCACATATAAAGTCGGGGTGGCCAAGGCCCTTTCGCTCAACAACTTCCAACTTCTGCTTCTCGAGAGGTTCCTGCTTGAACTCCTCGACAACTATGTTCCGCACCAAGTTCAAGCCTCGCGGATTTTCGGTCTGCGGGCGAGTTATTTATAGTTTTTGCCCAAAATATAACTAACAGGAATTGGCGATTTAGATGCGAATTTTGAGACCATCCGAGGTGAAGGTGATGCGCACGAGGTTGGGGCTTACCCAAGTGCAGCTCGCGGAGCTGGCGGGCGTGACCCAAGCCTATATCGCAAAAATCGAAGCAGGTGACGCGGATCCTCGCATCTCCACCCTTGAAAAAATCTCCAAGGCGCTCGAGCGGGCGACGACCGAGGAAAAGCGTGTGACCGTCGAGCAGATAATGGCCTCGCCGATAGTGGCCATCAAGTCCGATGACCGAATAGAAAAAGCGATCCGTCTCATGAAATCCTACGACATCTCGCAGCTGCCCGTGCTCGATGGCGAAGCTCAGGTGGGGTCAATATCCGAGGCGACAATCGTGCACAAAATCGCCGCAGGTGAAAACATGCACAAGCTGCTCAGGCGCAGCATCAGCGAGATGATGGAGGGCCCGCTCCCTACGGTGGGCAAGGATGTCGATGTCAACGTCGTTTACCCCTTGCTCGAACACGAACCCGCAGTCCTCGTCGTGGAACATGGAAAAGTGACCGGCATCGTGACCAAAGCTGATCTGTTCAAGCTGGCTGGAAAACTGCGGGCCAAAAGCTGAGCCTCTCGATATTTTTATCCCAGACCCTGAGATTAATATCGGTGTACCATGGCTGAAGTGAGGGAAAGAATCGCGCGATGGATCGCCGGTGACATAACCCTTTCCGACGACGCCGGGGGGGCCCTCAAGCGCTGGCGGGAGCGATTCGGGATGAGCCAGACCTCGCTCGCCAAGGTGATGCACATCTCTCCCTCGGTAATCAGCGACTACGAGGCCGGGAGGAGAAAATCGCCCGGGGCCGCAACCATCAAGCGTGTGGTCGACGCCTTCCTCAAGATCGATGAACAACAGGGGGGAGATGTGTCTAGGACTTTCGCCCAAGTGTTCGGCACCCAGTTGCCGCCCGACGTCGTGCTCGAGATCCGGGAGTTCGACGAGCCCACCGATGGAAAGGCAATCTGCAAGGCGGTCGGTGGTAATATCGTCGCGAACAAAGACCTGCTCAGCCAAAAGCTCTTCGGCTACACCATCATCGACAGCTACAAGGCTGTGCTGGGGCTCTCCGCCGACGATTTTAGGCGCCTATACGGGCTGACCACCGAGCGGGCGCTGGTTTTCACCGGAGTGACGACTGGGCGTTCCCCCATGGTGGCGGTGAAGGTAATCGGGATAACCCCAGGAATGGTAATTCTGCATGGCGAGCTCAAACGCGTCGACGCGCTGGGGGTAAAAATAGCCGAGCTCCTGCGCGTCCCCCTTGTGATATCGAGGCTTCCATCCGTGGGCGACCTGCTTGAGGGACTTCGGAAGTGCGCCCACTGACCCCAACGGCAATCGCCGATGATTTTTTCGACAATCGAAAGGCTTTTATTGCCCTCGCTTAAGCATAGACATAAAAATTAGTATTCGAAGCAAAAGGTGACCTTACTAATGGATGTTGGAATAGTTGGCTACGGCGTTTACATCCCCTGGTACCGCATCCGAGTCGAGGAAATAGCCAAGGTCTGGGGGGATGATCCCGAGAATATCAAGCGCGGACTTTTGGTCGAGGAAAAATCCGTCCCGGGGCCCGACGAGGACACCGCCACCATCGCAGTCGAGGCCGCGCGCAACGCCGTGAAACAGGCTGGCATCGACCCACAGGGCATCGGGGCAATCTACGTCGGCTCGGAGTCCCACCCATATGCTGTTAAACCCACCGCCACCATCGTAGCTGAGGCCATCGAGGCCACCCCAGACCTCACCGCCGCCGACTACGAATTCGCCTGTAAGGCCGGCACGGCGGGCATCCAAACCTGCATGGGGGCCGTCGAGGCTGGCATGATAAAATACGGCATGGCGATTGGATCGGACACCGCCCAAGGCGCCCCGGGGGATCCCCTTGAATACACCGCTGCGGCCGGGGGCTGTGCCTTCATCGTGGGTAAGAACGGAAGCGAAACCCTAGCGACGATCGATGACACCTACTCCTACACCACCGACACGCCCGACTTCTGGCGCCGGGATATGCGGCCCTACCCCAAACACGGGGGACGATTCACCGGAAAGCCCGCCTACTTCAAACACGTGCTCTCCGCAGCCAACGGCTTGCTCCGTAAGCTCCAGCTCACCCCCCAAGATTTCGCGTACGTGGTCTTCCACCAACCCAACGGAAAATTCCCCATGCACGCGGCCGAGGAGCTCGGCTTCTCAAAGGAACAGGTGGTACCTGGCCTGCTGGCACCGAAAATAGGCAACACTTATTCTGGGTCGGCCATGATGGGTCTCGCCGCGGTCCTCGACCAGGCCAAACCCGGGGAGCGAATCCTCGTGGTCTCCTACGGCTCGGGCGCCGGGAGCGATGCCTTCAGCATCGTCGTGCGCGACACCATAGAGAAAAAACGGAATGCGGCGCCCAAAGTGCTCGATTACGTGAATCGAAAGGTTAACATCGACTACGCTGCCTATGTGAAATTTAGGAGATTACTGGTGAAGTAAATGCGCGATGTCGCAGTGATAGGTGTGGGCTTGACGAAGTTCGGCGAGCTCTGGGATCTCTCGTTCAGGCAGATGATGATGGAAGCGGGTGCTCGAGCGATCGAGGATGCCGAGATCGATGGAAAACAGATTGATGCAATGTACGTGGGGAATATGTCGTCCGGTCAATTCATCCGCCAAGAGCACATCTCCTCAATCGTCGCGGATCACGCGGGGCTCGTGCCCGTCCCCTCCACGCGCGTCGAAGGGGCCTGCGCGTCGGGCGGGCTAGCGCTCCGTCAGGCGGTGATCGCCGTCGCCTCGGGTATCCACGACATCGTCGTCGCGGCCGGCATAGAGAAGATGACCGATGTGCTGACTGGGCAGGCGACGGGGGCGCTCGCGACCGCCGCCGATCAGGAATGGGAGGTATACGTGGGCGCCACTTTCCCGAGCCTCTACGCGCTAATGGCTCGCCGCCACATGTACGAGTTCGGAACCACGGAACAACAGATGGCGATGGTGGCGGTCAAAAATCACCACAATGCACGCTTCAACACCTGTGCGCAATATCAGACGGAAATAACCGTCGAGGATGTGTTGAAATCGCCACTGGTTACCTCGCCCATAAAATTGCTCGATTGCTCCCCGATCACCGATGGCGCCGCCTGCGTAATCCTCGCTCCAGCGGAGAAAGCGCGGAAGTTCACCGATATCCCAATCCTAGTCGCCGGTACTGGGCAGGCAAGCGACACCATCTCACTCCACAGCCGCTCCTCGCTCACGAGCCTGCGGGCGACCATCGAGGCCACGCGGACGGCGTACAAGATGGCTAGCGTCAAGCCCGATGATATCGACCTCGTGGAAGTTCACGACTGTTTTACCATCGCGGAGATAATAGCGATCGAGGACCTGGGGTTCTGCAAGAAGGGTGAAGGGGGCAAGGTGACCGAGCAGGGAGAAACCGCGATAGGTGGGCGGATCCCCGTGAACACGAGCGGCGGGCTCAAAGGCAAGGGGCACCCCGTGGGCGCTACCGGCATCGCGCAGGCCGTGGAGATCGTGCAGCAGCTTCGAGGCGAGGCCGGCAAGCGTCAGGTCGATGGGGCGGAGGTCGGGCTGACGCACAACGTTGGGGGCTCGGGAGGTACCGCGGTCGTGCATGTGCTAAGGAGGGGTGATTAGGATGGCCGTCCCGCGCTTCTGGCGAGAGATACCCAACCGCTACAACCTCGTGGGCGCGCGCTGCGGCAACTGCAACAAAGTCCTCTTCCCGCCGCGCTACATCTGCCCCTACTGCCGGCGGATGGGCAAGCTGGAGCCTTACCGACTCAAGCGCCGGGGCAAGGTTCTCTCCTACACGGTTGTGCACATCGCCGCAAATGGCTTCGAGGATCAGGCACCCTACTTGCTCGCGATCATCGAGCTCGAGGATGGCCCTCGCCTGACCGCCCAAATCACCGACTGCAACCCGGATGAGATCAAGATAGGCGATGAAGTCGAGATGATCTTCAGGCGGATGGGGGAGGAAAGTCAAGACGGGGTTATCTATTATGGTTTTAAAGCTCGCCGGATCTGATTGGACACTATTTATGCGTGACTAAACTTGATTAAGGAATCTATACCCGCCGTGCGAACGTTAGGTAGCCCGTATGCGCAATCATCCGCGTCTTTGGGCGGGTGCAGCTTGGCTTGACCTCGAATTCCCGAACGAGGCACTCGATGGTCTTGGGGTGGACGAAGCGGTAATTTGGCAGCTCCCGGTAGAAGCGCTGCAAATGTTCAACGCAGGGGGCAAATGTCATAATGTGACCGCCCGGCTTCAGGGCCCGCTCCGCATGCGGCAGCACGCGCTCGGGCTGGGGAAGGTCAAGTATCACTAAATCGATATCGCTCTCGTCAATGCCCTCGTAGATGTCTTTTAGCTTCACCGTTACGATATCGCCGAGTCCCGCCATGCTGACATTCTCCCCCGCCACGCGCGCGAAATCCTCCCGCACCTCGTAGCTCACCACGCGCCCGTTGGGTCGAACAAGGTTGCCCAGAAAAATCGCGAGCGAACCCGACCCCACGCCCGCATCGACGATCAAATCGCCCGGGCCCACGCCGGTATATGCGACGATCTGCGCGGCATCTTTGGGCAACATTATCTGAGGGACGCGGCGGAGCTTCTGGAGGTAATCGGTGATGCGCGGCTTTAGTAGGATGAACTCCTTTCCAACGTGTGATTTTAACCTCGCCCCAAGCTCCTGCCCGATGGCCTCGCCCAACTCGACGACCCCTAGGTCCGTGTGGAGCTGCCTCCGCTCAGCCTTGACGAGATACTTCCTGCCCCGCTCGTCGATGAGGATTATCCGCTCGCATTCTTCGATCATCTGGCACACCTCGCCGAGTTATATATCGTCCACCTAAAATAACAAGAGGGTTTATCATGGACCTCGTTTGGCCACAGCAGCGCTTGAACGACCGTCAGCTGATTGCGATCCCTCTAGTGATAATCGCGGTCCTGACGCTCTCCTTGATCGTGCTAGGCGTGCCACTGAGCAGGGATTTCAAAGGGGGGTCGCTGATCAGGGTAGAGGGGCCGGAAAACGTCCTCGAAGTGGGTCCGGTTGAAATCGCCATCGAAAATTTGCTCAGCGGCGATGCCGATGTCAAAATCATCGAGAAAGGCCTAGATATAGAAACCGACAACGTGCTGGGTGAAAGCGAAAAACTCCTCGTCAAGGGAATGTTCTCTCAGCAATTTGGCATTTCGGAGAACGCGGTCACCATACAAACTATGAGTGCGACCATCACCAGCCTTCACTCCGAGCAGGCCCGAAACGCCGTGATCGGCGCCTTCGTCGCGATGGGTATCATCATCTTCATCGCCTTCCGACGTCGCATCACGGTGGGGGCGATTCTGCTCGCCGTGGGGCTCGACATACTGGGGGTCTTCGGGTGCATGGCCCTCTTCGGCGTCAAACTCAGCTTGGCATCGGTCGCGGGCCTGCTGATGCTCATCGGCTACGCCGTCGATACTAACATCCTGCTCACCACGCGCGTGCTCAAGCGGGTGGGTGGCGAGCCTAGGGAGCGGGTGGTCGATGCGATGCGCACGGGCCTGATGATGAGCGGCAGCACACTCACCCCTCTCTTCGCCCTCAACCTCCTTACGACGGCGCCCCCGCTTTACGAACTGACCGCCGTGCTCATCTTCGGCATAATTATCGACATTTTTAACACGTGGTTTTTGAACGCCGCTATCATCTCGCGCTACGTCGAACGACAACGGAGGAAAGAGTACCATGCCAGTATTTAAGGAGCGACGCATCGCGCTGCTACTTGTCGCAGTTTTTCTGTCCGCTATGTTGGTCTGGGGCCCTTGGGGAGCGATCGATCCAAAGACGGAGGAAGCGTTGGGGTGGCCAAGCCAATATACACGTGGCCTCCGCTTTGGGGTCGACATCATCGGTGGTTCCAGAATTATACTTAAACTCGAAGCATCACATATCACGATTGAACTTGCCACGGAAAATACAGATCAAGCCTATGCAAACATTCGCGCCATATTTGAGGAGAATTTATACACAAGCGTAATCCCAATCGACCCTGAGAGTGGCCTGTGGATCGAGGAAGGTCCACCTTATGATCCGAGTACTCGCATCGTCGCGGTCGAAATTGGTGTGCCTGTTACCGAAAACCAAATTGAGAATCTCATAGGTGATTACGGCGAAGTGTTAAATGTTGAAAGTAAAATCAGCGAAAAATGGCGGGATGAAGTAAAGGATTCCCTTCAAGCGCGCGTCGACCCTCTCGGAACACTCGGCGTGCAATTCAGATCTTTAGGTGCAAATCTTATACTTTTCGAGGCTGCTGGACTTACACCGGAAGAGGCAAAGGAATTGCTGGGTCACCAAGGGCGACTTGAAATATTCATCGAAAATGTGCTTGTTTTAAGTAGTGAGGACATCGGGCCTGTCGATCTAGTCGAGTACAGCCTGGAGCACCAGAGCTGGGTTGTACCTTTCAGGCTCATTGGCGAAGGGCCAGAAAAATGGAGGATTTATTCAAGCGGGAAAGCAGGCTATCCAACTGGCATTTATCTCGATCGGCCCTTTGATGCCATCGTAATTCTAAGTCAGCAGTTGCGGGAAAACGCAGGTTTGATTTATGACGAGAATGCACGAATGCTTTATCTCGACCCTACGCTCCCCTTACTCGTCGACGCTGTGGAATTTCAAGAAAATTTTTCGTATGACGCACTTGAATTTTTGTACGAGCAACGGGGGGTAAAGACCCGAATCATTCTGCTCGGTGAAGAAGCAGATTTTAAAAACGTGCTCGGGACTATCGAAAACCTTGGTTATCCTTCAATCGAAAATGCGCCAGAGCGACGTGAAGATTGGTCGCTCTTTAAATGGGTGCTAGAAACATGTGGACTAAAATCAATGCCCATCATTTCCGAGGGAGTCGCTGGTAAGTCTGAAACTAGAATGGTCATTACAACGGGAGGGGGGGAGGAAGATGAGAAGGAAGCTAAGATTTTAAGAGAGGTTCTAGCTCGAAGGTTGCCCGTTAGGATTTCATATGAAAGTGAAACCTCAATAGAGGCTCGCTTGGGTGTTGAATTCCTGAAGGAGGCCCTCATCGCTGGAATAGTCGCGCTACTGGGGGTTTGGATCCTTGTCTACTCCCGGTACCGGCACTGGCTCATCGGCCTCGCGATTATTGGGACCATGATCTGCGAACTCATCATTACACTCGGCGCGGCATCGGTGCTCGGCTGGACCATTGGGCTGCCCGAGCTCGGGGCTCTAATCATCGTCATCGGCACCGGCATCGACCACCAAATCATTATAACCGACGAAGTGCTCCGGGGTGGCCTGCCTGGTGCAAAGATGGTGAGCTTGAGCGCGAGGGTTTCGCGAGCGTTCGCGGTGATTTTTGTTGCGGTTGCGACGACAATCGCGGCCATGACATTGCTCGCCATCATGGGCTTCGGACAGATGCGCGGTTTCGCACTCATCATAATTACGGGATTGCTTATCGCTGTGCTCGTGACGCGGCCCGCCTACGCCAGGATGGTCAGCGCCATCGTAATGCGGAGGCAGTCAAAAGCGATAAGTAGCTAAACTGAGGTCCCGAACTGCCTCAAAACAAATAAGGTTGCGGACAAAATCGCGAGAACCCCGATGGTGATAATAAAACCCAAGAAAACCCCGCGAACCCCAAATGCCTTGAGCGCCCTCTCTGAGATGAAATAAATAGACGCTGCACACACGAAGTAAAACCACAGTACTACAGTCGAAACCGTGAGGATGTCAGCTTTAAGCACGATCATCACGAAAGCTAGGAAGCCTGCCGCTACCGTCGCGATGGAGAATGGGTAGAAAAGTGCCGCCAAGATGACTCCCTTACGCGCCTCCATTTGATCACCAGAGAAAGAGGTACTGCGTGGTCGTCGGGAGTTTTTTCCGCAAGATCGCCACCTCAGGGCGGTAGATCAGCAGCTCCCCGGCAGAGGCCTCCTTTTCGAGAACTTGGCTGACAACCTTTACCTCGGCCTCTCCACTTATCCTAGCGGTCCCCCTACCGAGCTTCGGCTCCAGCGCGATTAGAATTGGCAGCTGGAGTTTATCCCGATCAGCCTCGGGGAGGAGCCCCGCCAGGAACTCGAGCTCCTCGCGCTTGAACGCGTGGGTGCTGCCATCGCGCGCCACGACTTGAGGCCTCGCGGACGAAAGGGCCTCCCTCAACGACGGGCGCCTCTCGGGCAGGTGCACGTTGAGCTTGCTCAGCTCGAGTTTTATCAGACGATCCGCGCTCACCCACGTTCCTCCAACATCGCCTTTATCCGCTTGAGACGGGAGAAATTTTCCCGCTCCATTTCATCCAGCCTCATCATGATGAACTTGAGGGCCTCCTTCAACCTCGGGATCAGGATATACTCGAGCGCGTTCACCCTCCGTTTGGTCTTCTCGAGTTCCCTTGCGAGTGCAAATGCCGATCCCTCAAGTTCAGCTAGCTCGATCAAGAGCTTGAGCGCTCGCTCGAACTCCCTCGACGCCTCATCGAGCACCGAAGATGTCATATGCAAGCCATAACCCCTCACCAAAGCGTTGCGCTCAACCTCTCTGACTTCGACGGCTGGCACCGCGATACCCATGATGTGGCGGGTTGAAATCTCCACTTGAAGCTCCCGCCTTGTTTCTTTAGAAGCCTGCTTGGTCTCGAGCGTCCCCACGATCGCAAAGCACATCGATAGCGCCCGATGAGCTACCGAGAGCTGCTCGAGGGCCTTCATCCTAGCTTCCTGGATTCGCCTCAACACCTCGAAGAACTCGATGACGAGGGCGTCCATCTTCTCCTTGAGCAGGTCGTGGCCCCTCTGCGCGAGGCCCACCCTTTGCCTCAGCTTCAGGAGCTCCATCCGGGTTGGGGATACTGCCAGCGCCGCCATTAGCTGCCCTCCCGCTTGACCATGATCTCGGCCCCGACCGTGCGCTTGATTATCTCACGCAGCTCATCTACCTTCGACACGTACCCTGTCTTGTCGGAAATTCTAAGCACGAGCGGAAGCAACCGCTTCGCCCGCATCATCCGGCGAAACTCGTAACCGAGCTCCTCCACGATGCGGTGGGTTATCAGCACGAGCCCAATTTCATCGCTGGCGAGAAACTCACCCAGCTTGGCCAGCGCCTCTTCTTTCGTCGTGTAAATGTGGGTATAGGTCGCGCCCGCTAAAGCGAACCCCGTCACGGTATCTTGATCCCCAACGACGGCTATTTTAAAACCCAATTTTTGGCACCCTTACCGTTGTTTCCTTGATTTTCTGCGGCTCGACTTTATCCACCTTGAGCCTGATTATCGCCCGCAGATTTCTCATCTCGTTTTCCTTCAAGTAGATGTAAGAGAGCACGGGAGCTATGCTAAAGAGCTGGGTAAGCGCAAGCCACCTACATATCTTTAGATGCATTTCATCCAAAGCCTTCTCCGCCGCGAAGATCCCTTGGGCCTCGATCTGCGGGAGGGCCTCTAGCAAAATTTGGCCGTAGACGGTACGATGAATCATGTTTATCGCTGAAGGAACATCCTCAGCGGTGATCATCGCCCTCAGCATCGCCTCCGTGAGCTCATGAGGGGGCAAGATGAGGTATCTGTCAATCTCCTCGGGTGGCGCACCCTCCCGCTTGAGCCGTAAAATCAGCTTGATGTTCAAAGCATCAATTTCGTACCCTAAGATCGCCCTCAAAACCGAGCGCTGTGCGCGCTTGCTCAACACGTCCTTCCACAAGCTCATGTAGTAGTGCTTGTCGAGCGCCGATAGGATGGCAATCAACCCTCGCGTCTCATATTCTTTCAGTGCCTCTGAAAGTACGTCGAAGTACTCACTCCCTTTCAGGAATTCAAGCAGTTGTTCAAAGCTCTCGGCGGATGCGAGCATCTCAAGCCTCTCGCGGGGAAGCGTCGGTGATGGAATTAACTCCTTAAGCCTCTTTTCTTTGGGAACTTTATTGTGGATCGCTGTGAGGATCGCCTTAAGGTTCCAGATATCAATACGCTCGATCACCCTCGCGACCGTTTCCTTTCGCTCCTCCGGCACCATCCCCAAGAGCTCGCGATAGCGCGCGTTCAAGTTCTCCCTGAGCGCTCGCTCGACCACCGACATGTCAACCCCCTCCTCGCCCCTCGGAACCTCAGCTAGCTGCGGTCGGTAGTCAGTGTCGTCAAGGGCCGTGAATACATTTGTGACCCTTGGAGCATCGGCAAACTCCATCAGGCGCGCCTCGGAAAGCAATCTCGCCTCCCACGCACTGATGGTCGCGTTGCAGTAAACGTAAGCCATCGAGCGCCTGGCGTTGTATATCACCAAGGCAAAGAGGGTCCCTATGATCAGAAAAATAACTACGAGAACATCAATCATCTTGACCCTTCGAATAGAACTTTCGCGACCTTTACCCGGAGGCCCTCAAATTCCCTCCGCATCCTGCCTTCGAACGTCTCGTCGATCTCAACCCTGCCATCTGAGGTTCCGATCTTTACCCCTCCAATCGTTTGAATCGGTTCACCCAGTGAAACTTTCACCGTTTTTTTGCCTTCGCCCAGCTCACGTGTTATTTGATCTTTAGATTCTTCGAGGAGTTTCAGGTCCTGGCGACTAGCTCGGATAACAACATCATCGGAACCGAGTTTTTTGCACGCCGCCGCGACGATTCGAACGATATCCTTCTCGTACTTTTTAGACGATGCGTGCGCTCGAAGCTTCTTCTCTACCTCTCGGAAGACCTCGTTGATGAGTTCTTCCCTCTTTCGAAGCACTTCCCGCTTCGCGCGCATCCTGCCCTCCGCGAGTACTTCATCGTAAACGTGTTTGCCACGGGCGCGTGCTTCCTTTGTCTCGCGTTCCTCCTCTTCCTTGGCGCCGAAGCGGGCCGCATCGAGCAACGTGCGCGCTTCCTTCTTCGCTGCCCTAATTATCCCTGCGGCTTTTTCCTTCGCTTCTTTTAGGATATCATCTGCTATTAGCTGGGCGCCTTTTTCAGCCGGCAACGCTTAGCCCCCTATAACGCGCCGAGACTTACTAGAATTAAGATCGTCGCCAAAAGCCCCAAGATAGCGTAGAGTTCGACCATCACCGTGTACATTATAGTTTGTCCAAATATCTCCGGTCTTTTTGCAACGGCGCTGACGCCTGCAGTGGCGACCTTTCCCTGCGCGTATGCGGTAAATCCTTGGAGAATGGCTGGAACAGCCGCCGCCAGTACGGCCAGTCCCGCTATGCCTACCTTTAGTCCATCGCCCCCAAGCAAACCTGTACCGACGAGAATCAAAAAGCCCGCGACGAAACCGTAGATTCCCTGCGTGCCCGGGAGCACCTCTAGCACGAAGAGCTTTGAGAACTTCTTTGGATCCTCAGCCGATACCGCTGCTGCTGCAACTCCGGTCATCCCAACGCCGATTGCCGATAGGATCCCTGGAATCGCGACCGCTAGCCCAGCTGCCAACGCTATCCAGACCTCATCACCTACCAGGCCATTCACCCCCTTTTACTTTAGTGAACGTCCTTTTAGCTTTAAAGGGGACGAACTTCTCGCCTCCGGCCTCGTAGAACTTGCTGAAGAACTCCGCGAAGTGCAAACGCATGGTATGGATGAACCCTCCGAGGCTATTGATGAAGATGTTGAAGCAGTGTGCCGCGATGAAGATGAACCCTAGCCCGGTCAGCAGCAAGCCAGCGTAAATCGCCGACAGCGGTGTGAGTTCGGCCGGCATCATGCCACTGTACGCGAATCCGATGATGAAATTTATCGAAAATGCTATTACCCCGGTCGCGATGCCGAGAGCCAAAAGCCTGGTGTAAGAGGTCACATCTGCAATAAGCCCAGTTATGCCATAAATAACATTGATCGGCCCTCCAATTTTTTCTCCTGCCCCTTTGCCAATCAATACCGCACCGACCATGCCCATGCCCAAACCGAGGTAGAAGATGACCCTAAACGCCACGACGATGGCTGCCCCAGCTCCAAAGGGATTAAATACTGTGAAAAGTTCTGTCTTTGGAAATGTGAAATTTATTCCAAACTCGTGCAAGCCGATGCCCAAGATGCAGAAACTTAACCCGAAGAAACCAATCAAAATTAATATGCGCGAAATACGGCCGAATATTAAACTTTTCCAATCCCTTCTAAATAAATCCTTCAATGCTCCCGCCAAGCCGAAAGCTATGAAGAGGTGAATGATTCCTATAAACACCACAAGTTTAAGCAGCGGTATCGGCCTCTGGATCGGGTTCACCCAGTAACCTCCTCCGAAGCCGAACCACCCACCTATCAAGAAACCGATGATGACCGTGAATATCGCACACACGATCATCATCCGCCTGAGCTTTCGCGGAAACATTTTGGCGAACCAAAAACCTGATGCCATGAAAAGCCCAAGCACAATGCCATAGCCCGCGTCGGACAAACAAATCGCAAAAAATATCGCGAAGGTGAGGGTCATGAAGGGCGTCGGGTCTACCTCGTCGTACTTGGGCAACCCATACATGTTGGTAACGTACTCGAAATCCTCGACCACTCTAGGATTCTCCAACTCCACCGGAACGGCCTCGACCTCTGCCTTTTGAGGCGCATAGGTGCGGAGGACATGGCGTCCATTCGTAGCTGCGCTGAGCAGGGGATCGAGCTCGGTCGCCCGCTTCGCTGGTACCCACCCCTCCATGACCACGGTCGCATCGGTGTAACCAAAGAGCCCGCTGCACTCAAGCCTTTCCCTTTGGATCTCGAGAAGTTCCAACAACGTGCTGACTTCACGAGCCCTAGCCTTCGCAAGCTTCTTCCTCTTCCCCTCTAGCTTGGCCTGCTCCCCATCAAGCTCCTTCAGCCGTCCCTCCAGCGTTCTGAGCGCCTTTCGTGGGGCCTTGGGGATCGAGGGGATCTCCAAGAGCTCGACCTCGTGTCTGTAGAGCACTGGCGAGAGCTTCGGCTGCTCTGCGGTCCGGCATGCCACAATCAAAATCCTTTGCTTACCTTTCCCAAGCACACCCACGAAAACCTTGTGCCCCAGAGCTTCCCTCGCCGCGTCCGAGAATTCTCGCACCCTTTCCTCCGCAATCCGCCCGACCACAACGTAGATTTCATCCGTTGGTCGGAGGTAACTCAGGGGGAATTTTATCTCCCAAAAAGTCCGGAGCATTTCCATCTGAGCATGTAACTCTTGCCTTCTCTGATTGAGTTCCTCCTTCTTGGCTTTTAAAGCGCTCAACTTCGGCTCGAACTTATCTAGAAACTTTTTCGCCTGCTTCAAAATTTGTCCGTAGGGGGGCTCCTCTATCTCCACAGGTTTACTGAGCGGTGGCCCGAGAAACTCTCGCGCCTCCTTGAATTTTGCAAGTAGCGATGAGATCTCGTAGACCTCCTCGTCGAGCGCCTTCCGCGCGACCTCCAGCTCCGAGATCTCCTTCAGCTGGACCACGCCGGCCTCGTGCAGCCGGGCCACGACGCTATCGTGCGCTTGTTGAAGGAAGACGACCCTAAACTTCTGCATTCGAGCCGTTTTGAACATGGGGTCACCCGAGGACGGCATCCAGAACGAGCTTAATCGCCTCCGCATGCTTCGTCCTAGCTTTTCGCTCCATCGCTTGAATCTGTCTGCGATTTTTCTTCAGCAATTCCTGCACATCGGCCTCTGCCTTTTTCCTCAATTCCTCAATCACTTTTTCCGTCTTTGATTTCGTCTCGGCCTTTGCGCTCTCCTTTAGTTTCTCCACTTCCCCCCTGGCGGATTCGAGGATTGTTGCAGCCTCTCGCTGCGCTGCTTCCACCTGCTCTCTCGCCTTTTTTTCCGCCTCAAAAATCGCGCGAAGACTTTCCTCGACCACTTGGCTCCACCGTCCAGTGTCTAAGTTAATTAGAAGTGATGTTCATAAAAGTTCTGATTTTAAGAGATATTCATAAAAGTGGAGCCGCTAATCATAGCTGGAGCTCGGGGTGTTAGATTGGGAAAAATCGTCCGAATTACTGGGCCCGTGGTGATCGCCGATGGAATGAAGGGCTCTGAGATGTATGAGCTCGTCAAGGTCGGCGAGGAGGGTCTGATGGGGGAGATAATCGGTCTGACAGAGAATCGCGCGACAATTCAGGTGTACGAGGAAACCTCGGGTATAAAACCTGGCGAGAAGGTCGAGGGTACTGGGGAACCTCTCTCTATAGAGCTTGGGCCAGGGCTTGTTGGAGCAATTTATGATGGCACGCAGCGACCGCTCACGATCATCCGGACGAAAATCGGGGATATGATAAAGCGGGGCGTCTTCGCTCATGCCCTGCCGCGGGATAAGAAGTGGGAGTTCGTGCCGAATGTCAAGCGAGGCGCGGAGGTCGTCGAGGGTGATATACTCGGGACCGTCAAGGAGAGCAAGCTCGTCGAACATCGAATTCTGGTCCCCCCCGGCATCAACGGAAAGGTTCTAGAACTCGCGGATGGTGGGCATAAAGTCGAAGATATTATCGCCAACATCGAGACCGCTGACGGCAAGCGAGAGATTGCGATGATGCAAAAATGGCCTGTGCGGCGGGCGAGACCATTTAAGGAGAAGTTCGATCCGAATGAGCCGCTCATCTCTGGGCAGCGTGTCATTGATACGTTCTTCCCAATCGCGAAAGGGGGTACGGCAGCAATCCCTGGAGGCTTCGGCACGGGTAAAACAGTTATGCTTCATCAGTTCGCGAAATGGGCAGCCGCAGACGTGGTCGTTTATGTGGGCTGCGGCGAGCGGGGCAACGAGATGTGTGACGTGCTGGTGCACTTCCCCGAGCTGAAGGACCCGCGTAGCGGCGAGTCGCTGATGGAACGCACCACACTTATCGCCAACACCTCAAACATGCCCGTGGCCGCGCGCGAGGCAAGCGTCTACACAGGAATAACCATCGCCGAGTACTTCCGAGACATGGGCTATGATATAGCGCTCATGGCCGACTCCACCTCGCGCTGGGCCGAGGCGATGCGCGAAATCTCCGGCAGGCTGGAGGAGATGCCGGGGGAGGAGGGCTTCCCCGCTTACCTCGCTTCGAGGCTGGCGGAGTTCTATGAGCGAGCTGGCCGCGTGCGGACGCTCGGCAACGATGAGCGCTTCGGCTCCGTGACGGTGCTCGGTGCCGTCTCCCCGCCCGGAGGCGACCTCTCGGAGCCCGTTTCACAAAACACGCTTCGCATTGTCAAGGTCTTCTGGGCGCTCGACACGGGGCTGGCCGACCGGCGCCACTTCCCGGCTATCCACTGGCTCAATAGCTACTCGCTCTACGTCGACAACGTCCGCGAGTGGTGGAAACAAAAGCTCCACGAGGACTGGAAGGCCCTGCGCGATGAAGCGATCGCCATGCTCCAGAAGGAGGCAGAACTCGAGGAGATCGTGAAGCTCGTGGGGCCCGATGCCCTCCCCGAGCCGGAGCGAGCCGTACTCGAGGCCGCGCGGATGATGCGGGAGGATTTCCTCCAACAGTTCGCCTTCCACGAGGTCGATACCCACTGCCCTGTCGAGAAGCAGTTCGGAATGCTCAAGCTCGTGCTCGATTTCTATCGCAACTCCGTGGAGGCAGCACGACAGGGCATCTCGGTCGGGGAAATTAAAAAACTGCTGATCAAGGAGACCATCGCGGGCATGAAGCGGCTTTCCCCTGAAAAGTTTATGAAAGAGCGGGAGAAGTTTGAAACCCAGCTCAAGAAACAGTTCGAAGAGCTGATGCGAACGAGGAAAGCACCAGCCGAAGGTGAGAAGGGTGAAAAGTGAGACCGTGAAGAGCCGTGAATATTTGACTGTCGCTGAAGTTTCTGGCCCGCTGATGATAGTCGAGGGTGTGAGCGGCGTCGCCTACGGGGAGGTCGTCGAGGTGACCACGCCCGATGGGGAGACAAAACACGGGCAAGTGCTGGATGCCTACGAGGATCGCGCGGTGGTGCAGGTCTACGAGGGTACAAGCGGCATCGATACCCTAAAAACCCGCGTTCGCTTCACGGGCGAGACCATCAAGTTCGGCGTCGGGCTCGAGTTACTCGGCAGAATTTTTAGCGGGCGTGGTGAGCCCATAGACGGCGGGCCCAAGCCGATTTTCGAGGACGAGTGGGATGTGCACGGGGCCCCGATAAACCCGGCGGCGCGAGAGTACCCTAGCGAGTTCATCCAGACTGGCATTTCATCCATCGACGGCATGAACACGCTCGTCCGGGGTCAAAAGTTGCCCATCTTCTCGGGCTCGGGCCTGCCCCACAACGAGCTGGCTGCGCAAATCGCTAGGCAGGCGAAAGTGATCGGCGAGGAGGAAAAGTTCTCCGTGGTGTTTTGCGGGATGGGAATAACGCACGAGGAGGCCGCATTCTTCACGCACGACTTCGAGCGAACTGGCGCACTCGAGCGGGCGACGGTGTTCTTGAACCTCGCCAGCGACCCTGCCATCGAGCGCATCCTCACGCCGCGCCTGGCCCTGACGACCGCCGAATACTTCGCGTTCACCCAAGGGATGCACGTGCTGGTCATCTTGGTCGACATGACGAACTACTGCGAAGCCCTGCGAGAAATCTCCGCCGCCCGAAGCGAGGTACCGGGAAGGCGGGGTTATCCCGGCTACTTGTACACGGACCTTGCGACGATGTACGAGCGGGCGGGAAGGATAAAGAAAAAGAAGGGCTCGGTGACTCAAATGCCGATCTTGACCATGCCAGGTGACGACATCACTCACCCAATCCCTGACCTCACGGGCTACATCACCGAGGGGCAGCTCGTGATGGACCGCGAGCTCCACCGCAAAGGGATCTACCCGCCGCTCAACGTCCTGCCATCGCTCTCGAGGCTCATGAAGGACGGCATAGGGAAAGAACATACACGGGAGGACCACAGCGATGTCTCAAACCAGCTTTACGCCGTTTATGCTGAGGGCAAGGACCTCCGAGCGTTAGTTGCGGTCGTCGGGGAGGAGGCGCTGACCGAGCGAGATCGCCGCTACTTGGGTTTCGCCGACCGGTTCGAGCGCGAATTCGTGAACCAGAGGCGAGACGAGGACCGATCGATCGAGAGCACGCTCGACTTGGGGTGGGAACTCCTGCGCACGCTGCCCACAGCCGAGCTGAAGCGCGTCGACCCGAAGTTCATCGAGAAGTACCTGCGGCCTCAGAGTTAGCTCCGAAAATTACAAAACGAAAATAAATTACAACAAATTTCGGGGAAACTTTAAGAACGCTTAATTACAGTGTGTTCGTGGAGGCTGGCATTTGGTCTGGGGCTGTAGTTTCATACCGCTTGGCAGATTTATAAACCGAGATGCTTCGATTGGTGCTGATGAGCCACATAATGATGGCGTGCCCATAGTACTGACTGCCTCTGTAATAGAGATGAGTGATTTTAATTTGAATCCCTTCATCGCATTCACGGGGGGCTTTCCATCAAAAATAATCCCAATAAAAATTTTGAGGAAATACTGGTATCCGATAACGCCCAACAATGACGATGGTGGCGCTCGCTTCGCCCCCTATGGATTGAGGAAAATAGAAGCCCTATTGATCGAGGAATTTGGGGAGGATAACGTTGCAACCTGCACCCCCTATAACCTTGGCAAATTTGTGGGCCCAAAGACAAAGGCTGTTGGAATCTCGACGATGGATCCATTGGGCATCGGGTTTGTCAGCCGAACTTACACTTCTCTGGTGGGTTTTGGCGATGAACCCCTCGCGGCGGCTGAGTTTAGAAATTTGATGAAGCGCCGCATTTGGAAGAGGCACAAGCCAAAAATTATAGTGGGAGGTTCCGGCGCTTGGCAAATCGTCAGGGGAAACATGCAGGATAGGTATGGGATAAATACGGTGATGATAGGGGAAGGCGACCGCTCCGCGCTGGAGATATTTAGAAATGCAATGAATGACGAACCGCTGCCAAAGATCGTCGAAACGGAGAAGCCGGAGCTAGAGGAAATCCCAACGATAAAAAAGCCAGCGCTATTTGGTGTGGTTGAGATAACCCGGGGCTGCGGCAAGGGATGTCAGTTCTGTTCGCCCACGATGCGGACGAGATATTCGTTTCCCCTAGGAAAAATTAAAAAGGAGGCGGAACTCAACGCGCGTGCAGGTTCGAGAATGATCGTGTTGCAGACAGATGACATATTTCTCTATAAATGCGGCGAGCGATTTGTTCCTAACAGACAGGCCATCGTTGAGTTGATAGAAACGGTTGCCAAAATACCTAATGTCGAGTATTTACAACCTGCACACGCCGCTCTACCTCCAGTTGCGTGCGATTCAAAAATGATCGAGGAAATTGCGCCGACGCTTGTGGAGAAAAGCAGATGGAGATACAACGGAAAAAAAGTGGCTTCAGTTGAAGTTGGTATAGAAACTGGAAGCGTGAGGTTGATCGAAAAACACATGCGAGGCAAGCCGCTGCCGTACGAAGCAAAAGACTGGTGCGAAGTGGTCACTCAAGCAGTCGGCATCCTCAATGATAATGACATTTGTCCACTGGCGACGCTTGTTGTCGGTCTGCCTGGCGAGGAGGAAAAAGACACGCTTGCGACGATGGAGCTCGTGGATAAGTTGAAGGGAGCGAAATTGTTTTACGTTCCACTATTTTTCACGTCCGAGGAGGAATGTCTGCTGGGCGATGCAAGGCAGGCGGATTTACATCACCTGACAGATTTGCATTGGGATTTCTTTGCGACATGCTGGAAGTACAACATAAAACTCTGGGCCCCTGATAAGCAAGGAAAAATTGCAATGGGTTCGATGTTTTTGTACATGCTCTATTACAGATGGAAACATGGGGCAAAAGTAGCGCAGCCGATAATGCAGCTTACCGATTTTCCGCGGTCATTGCTCAAGGTTCGCTCAGGGACTCAACATCGTCATCATGAACCAGCTAAACCAGACTCCTCATCGCGCATGTAAAAATTCCGCCATCTAGACTTAAGGCTTTCGCGCCACAGGCGAGCGTTCAATAAACTTTCTCCACGAGTTTCTTCGCCCCGGCTTCGGCACGCTTCCGCTTGGCTTGATGCGCCTTTAAGAACTTTGTCATGAGCTCGATCGCCAGCGACTTGCATTCGCCGCAAATTATCACCCCAGATTTGCACGCCTTCCTTAAATCTAAGAGCTTCTTATCATCTGGAATGAGGTGATAAACGTAGAGTTCGTAAACCCTGCACTTGTCCGGGTCGGCTCCATACTTTCGCTGCTCCGCCGCCGTGGGCCTGCCGCCCGTAAAAGCATCTTTAATTTTCTTCTTGATGTCCTCAGCGCTATCCGTCAGAAAAATCGCCGTCTTTGGCTTGCTGCTCGACATCTTCTCGCCCATCAGGCCGGGTAGGAGGCGGTGGTAGGTGGAAGATGGGAGCACGAAGCCGAACTCCCGCTGGAAACGAGCCGCCACGTCTCGCGCTAGTCTGAGGTGGGGGTCCTGATCGATGCCCACGGGTACGACGGTCGGGCGTGGCCCCCCAAACTCCTCCAGCTGGGGATGTAGGATGTCCGCGACGTCAATCATCGGGTAAAAAATATGGGAGATGTTTGACTCTCCCACGAAACCGTAAATCGCGCGCATCTCGCTGAAGTTCACCCGCTTGGCCAATAGGAACGCGAGGTGGCGAACGGCATCGCTGCGCGACTGAAAGTAGACGTTACAGCGTCCCACATCCAGCCCGAGCGCTTGATAGTTTGCGAGGTACTCCTCAGCCGCAAGCTTCTTCGACTCCCCGAATGGGATCCCGCGAGCTGAATATGCCTCCAAATCAGCAACGCAGAGGTAGATGTCTGCTCCCTGTCCCTGATACCATGCCAGCTGATCAATTACCAGCTTGTGACCAACGTGCATTCGGCCGCTCGGCATTAGCCCCGTCATCACCACGAACTTCTTGTCCTTGAGCATTGCATCGAGTACCCGCCCGAAATCACGGTGGCCGAAGATGACCTTGCGGCGCATTAGGTAGTGAGGATTGGGCGCTCGCGCGAGCAGTTTCTCAAAGGGCTCGATGCCGAACTCGCGCATCAGGCGGGCGTAATCCTCGGGTATCGCCGCGCCCCAGGGGTCAATTCTAATCGGCATTTCAAGGCCTCTCACGGGTCAATGCGTAGTAGGTGACATCCCCCTCATCGTCCACGATCCCCCATAAAATTTTTTTCCTAACACTGTGCGCGAGTCGAACCGCGCGCGCTAGCTCGGTTGGGGTGAGCTTTATTCCCTCGGGCACCGCGTGAACCAAGAACTTCGAATGCGCCTCCCCCGGCTTCTCGCCCCTCTCGTAGACGCGGAAGTGCGCCCCGAACTTCAGGCCAGTTTTGATGATGTAGCCGCGAGAGCGAAGATCGGCGTACACGGGATACTTGAGCATCGTCTCGGGATCACCCTCTGTAAATTTGGCCGAGAGATCTTTGAATTTCAACTGCTTTCCGTCCTCATCGAACACCCGTATCTTCCCCCCCTCCCGTAGGTAGAGGGCCTCGACCGGCGCGAGCTGAAGCTTCCCCCCGCTCAGGGGCTTGCCGTAAGAGCCCCGCTGATAGAGCTGGTTCGCCTGCGTCTCGTCCCAGACCATTATCTTGCCCTTGTACAACTGGGCCTCGACAACAGGGATTTCGGCTTCTTCCATGCCGTCCCCTTTTTACACCTATCCACGCGCGGTTAAGAAGGTTGCTTTTGCAGGAGTTGGTCAACAGGGGTGTTGACTTTAAAACTTGACTGGTATTCGTCCTTGAAATAAACAGGGGTGTTTACTACGATTAACAGGGGTGTTGATTGAAGAACTGCATATTTCTATAAACAGGGGTGTTTACTAAACCCAAGTGACCCTCGGAGCGCATCTGACCATCGATCTCGGATTATACTGCTGCCTTCAGCTCGACGGGGACTGGGGGTCGCTGGCCCTCGACTTACCTCTGAGCTCCCGCCAGTACCGCAGACCGAAAACCACCTAAAACACTACTTTTATATAAGCCCTTAAATATACCAATTGTCGAAGTCCGTATCGACAATCGATACAGACTCACGCTAATACCGGGCGGCGCAGCTGAGACGATGACGAGAGCAAGAAGCTGAGGCAAAAAACTCTCTTAGCCAATGAATGTTCACCTCCACCCTAGTCGGTGCGGCTGCCCGCCTGGTATTATCGGATTTTTGGTTGATGACATTCGGGAAAATTTTTGTGGTGGGGCCGCCAGGATTTGAACCCGGATTTGCAGGTCTCTCTAGCACAGCTCCAATGGGTCATCATCCTTTCGTCAGCAGACCCACAATTGCCACTGGAGCCTACCGTGCTAGCCAAGTTACACTACGGCCCCGCGAGCTAACATCGCCGCCTGAAAATAAAAGCTTGCCCCGCTACAGCATCGACCCATATCGAGGCTGAACGCGCCTTCGGTCGGATGTTTAATATGGGATGGGGTCAAACATCAAGCGGTGATCGAGCTTGCGCGTGAGCGTGAGTATCAGCTACATCTCCGCGGAGCGATTCTGGGAGCACGGCAAACCCGCCCCAGCCGGAGTGCACATCTCAACCAACGTCAACATAGTGGGTGTTGAATCGAAAGGCGAGAAGCTATCCATTCCCTTCGTCGTGACGATCGGCTACACCCCGTCGATCGCGCAGATATCTCTCAAGGGGCAGGCGATTTTATCGGGCAAGCCAGATGAACTTGAAAAAATCCAAGAGAGTTACAAAACGCAGCGCGCCCCCCCGCCTCAGTTACTTCAATCCATAACCAACGTTTCGCTTATCGAGGCTACCGTGCTTTCCCGCTCGCTCAACATCCCCCCACCCATCCCGTTGCCGGGCATGCCCAAGCCGCCTAAACCCGGTGATGAGCGCCCGAGCTATGTCGGCTAGGTTTATGTTCATTTCATAGATTTTAGTGGCGGGCCGGACGGGATTCCGACCCAAAATTGCACGGTTTGGGCTGGAGAGTGGATCTACCTTTTTATTTTTTTGTCGAATGTTTTGTTGCCCGAATAGTAAACCTTAAATGTTATAAAATTTATAACGTTATTCATGCTTAGATCCAAGCTTTCGGAGAGGTATTTCTCCCTTGAGCATGCGTTAGGGCAGAACGAGTTTGGAATCGGCGACGTTGCGGAGTACCTGGGGTTGGGGAACGGCCACGCACGCTTCATCGTGGATAGATTGCTCAAAACTAGATGCTGCTACCGGGTTTCAAGAGGACGTTATCGCTTGATTGGCGGCCGGGACTGGGTTTCCTTACGGAGATTTTGCATCCTCTTTCCAAAGCTGGCCCCTCAAATACTCTCCCTGTTAATGGAATACGTCCAAGAGATTCACTCTGCCCGTCTGTGCGGATCTGTTTACAGGGGTGAGCAGGACCGGCTAAGCGATGTTGACCTATTTATCGTTACGAGAAGCAGAGATGCAGGCGCAAAGATAGAACGTATGGCAAAGTCGATGAACAAACATTTTGGAACACGGCTCGCCCCAGATGTTTTCAGCAGGGATGATTTTGAACGTTTGTGTAGGGGTTCATTTTCCCCATTCGTCACCCTCATCGATTCAATGGTACTAGTCGATGACGGAACATACCGATGCGCCGTGCTCAGAGGGTTGGAGGAAAACTTCTACGGAATCGTCCAGATGGAGCTGGCGGAGGCGCGGGCTTCCTTCAACGCCTGCCTAAAGGGCGAGAAACGACTCACCCTTCGAGACCTGACATATCTGGCGATTGACGCATGGAGGCGAATAGTTGTGGCGGAACTCATGCTTGGGGATGAACCCTTCACAATGTCGGCTATCTCAAAAGTGATAGGCTCTGCGTTAGGGCCCAGGTTCAACGAGATAAATCAGCTTTACAGGGCCGAGAAACTTGCGCTGAGCTGCGGTGTGCGCGTGGCAGTTCGCACACGCATCGGACGACACGAGATTCTCGAAGCATGCGGGGTAGGGCTAAAACGCGCAAAGGAGGTGAAAAGAATTGCCGAAGCGAAAAAAGCGGCTGCTGAAGGGCGCTAGAAGCCTTGACCTGCGGGCATGGGAGCACAAGCAGAAGGCCAAACACCTTTCAGGTCACCGAAAACTCTTCGCCCTCAAAGAAGTGGACATATATGCAAAGCAGGCGAGGAAAAAACGCAAAAAAGCGGGGCGGCGGTGAACTCACGAGTAGGTTTTCTCAAGTTTCAGTTTATCTCGAGATAACCCTTTAGTGCTGCAAGCTGGATTCGAACCCGCAACGGAACCCTCGCTCGAGGTAAACTTGATCAAGCGGGCCGGACGGGATTCGAACCCGTGCCGCAAGCTCCGGAGGCTCGCGTCCTCTCTGGACGTTTTCACATTATCCAGGCTAGACTACCGGCCCATTGCTTAGTGCATCGTGTAGAGAAATAAAGTGTGTAAAAAAGAATTTTTGGACTAAAAGTTTTGTGCGGGTGGCGGGCCCGGAGGGATTCGAACCCCCGATTTCCTGGTTTCTCCCCTGCGAAGGCCGAAGCCAGATGTCTTATCCAGGCTAGACCACGGGCCCCAATTGTTTTTATTGCCCCACATTAGTATTCTTTTCGTGATGGGGTGAACACTTGAAAACCCTAATGCTCATCTGCGACGGCATGGCGGATCGCCCGGTACCAAAGCTCGCCAACCGAACGCCGCTCGAAATAGCAAAAAAACCAAACATGGATTGGCTGGCCAAGCGGGGGATCTGCGGCTTGATGGATACAATCGCGCCGGGAGTCACCCCAGGAAGCGATACTGCCCACCTCGCCTTGCTGGGTTATGATCCCTTCGAAACTTACACCGGACGGGGACCATTTGAGGCCGCGGGCGCCAACGTCGAACTTCAGGCTGGAGATGTCGCCTTCAGGGCAAACTACGCCACCGTGGACGGCGCCTTTATCGTCAAGGACAGGCGGGCTGGACGCATTCACGGAACTGAGGAGCTTTCGGCCGCGATAGAGAAAATCAAACTCCGCGGCGCACAGTTGGTCTTTAGGAGCACCATCAGCCACCGAGCCGTCCTCGTGCTGCATGGGAAGGGGCTGTCGCACGAAGTCACCGACTCAGACCCCCACGAGGTCGGGAGGAAAGTCCTTGGGGTAAGGCCACTCCTGCATCCCCCGGAGCGACCCGGATTGGCCTTCCCGACTATCGCTGGCGGCATACGTAGATACGTCGTGCGCCGGCGCAGGGCCTCAAAAACGGTGCGATTACTGAACGATTTTTCTCGTAGGGCGCACGATATTCTTAAAAATCATCCCCTCAACCAAGAGCGCATTCAGAAAGGGCTCCCCCCTGCAAACTACATTCTACTTCGTGGTGGTGGAATTGTGCCTCAACTCAAAACTCTCTACGAGCGGTTTAAGATTCGTGGTGCATGCGTTGCTGCCGCTGCACTAGTGAAGGGTGTCTGTAAACTGGCGGGCATGAGCGTGATCGATGTTCCGGGTGCAACCGGTAGCGTCGACACAGACTTAAATGCGAAGGCGAAGGCCGCGCTACGGGCACTTGAAACCCATGAATTCGTGATATTGCATGTGAAGGGTTTTGATGAGGCCAGCCATGACGGCAACGTGGGTGCGAAAATTCAGCTCATCGAGCGCGTTGATACCATGCTGAACAAATTCATCGACGCAACGGATTTAATCGCGGTTGCCGTGGACCACACTACACCTGTGAGCGTTAGGAGACACACCGGTGACCCCGTGCCAATTCTCATATTCGGCCCCGGTGTACGTACAGATGAGGTTAAAACCTACGGCGAGCGTTCGGCCGCGGGGGGCGGTATGGGTAGAATCCTGGGAAAGAATCTTATGCCGATCATCGCTGACCTGATGGGAAAAACCGAGATGTTTGGGGCATGATGGAGGTTATATCGATAAACGTTAAAGGAGAGAAAAGAAAAATTTACAAGTGATAAAATGCGTGAAAAAGTTGAGACGGTTCTGAACCAGATTCGCCCGGCGCTCCAAGCCGATGGTGGAGACATAGAGCTCGTCGACATCACCAAGGAAGGCGTAGTCAAAGTAAGGCTAGTTGGGGCATGTGTGGGGTGCCCGATGTCAACGATGACCTTGGCCTTGGGCATCGAACGCACGCTCAAGGAACGCGTGCCCGGGGTCAAGCGGGTAGAAGCAGTCTAGCGCTTGAATAATGACTTTAGCTCGCTCGGCTTCACCACACCTCGCTCGGTCACGATTGACGTCACCAAGCGCGCGGGCGTGATGTCGAACGCGGGGTTGAGTACCCTAACTCCTTTGGGCACCACTCGGGTCCGCCCGATAAACTCTACTTCACTCGCATTGCGTTGCTCAATCGGGATTTCCCTGCCGCTCCGCACGCTCAGGTCGATGGTGCTGGTCGGGGCAACGACGTAGAACGGCACGCGGTGTTCCTTGGCGAGTACGGCTATCGAATACGTCCCAATTTTGTTCGCGACATCGCCGTTTGCTGCGATCCTATCCGCACCGACGAGCACCACATCCACTTCATCCTGCGCCATCACGTGCCCCACCATACTATCGGTGATCACAATGACAGGGATGCCCTCACGCTTGAGCTCCCAAGCCGTCAGCCGCGCGCCCTGCAAAAACGGTCGGGTCTCTGTCGCGATGACCCTGATGCGCTTTCCCTGGCGTCTCGCAGCACGGACTACCCCGAGGGCGGTACCATAGTCGACGGTCGCGAGCGCTCCGGTATTGCAGTGCGTGAGCACGATGTCCCCTTTCTTGAGCAACCTGGCTCCATGTTTCCCCATCCGGCGGTTCGCCTCGACATCCTCGTCAGCGATGTGTTTCGCTTCCCGCACAACCGCGGCGCGAATTTCCCTCACATCGCGTGCCGAACGAGCTACCCTGAGCACGCGCTTCAGGCCGACGAACAAGTTGACCCCAGTCGGGCGGGTCCGTCTCAGCCTAGCGGCGGCTGCCTCGAGCTCGCGAAGCATTTGGGCTCTCCCTCCCGCCTTACTTCGCAGCGCGGTGACTGCAAGCGCCATCGCTGCCGCCGCGGCGAGCGCTGGGGCCCCCCTTATTTGCATGCACTCGATTGCCTTCGCCAATTCTTCCGCACTCCTGCACCTCACCAACCTCAGCTCCCGCGGCAACCTCGTCTGATCGATTAACACCACGCTCTTACCTCGAAGCTCGATCGTCCGCATGCCCTCACCGCCTGTTGTGGTTGAACTCCCACATCATGAACGATATGCCTATAATGGTATGCAACCTTTCACCCGCTGACTTCTCAGCCCTCCGACTTAAATAAAATCATGCACAGATTAATTGGGAACTCCATGCTCACCGTCGCGCGAAAAGCCGCAGAGCTGATCAAAAAACACCGAAACGATTCCATCGAAATCATCTCACACATGGACGCCGATGGTGTGTGTGCGGCCGCGGTAATTTCGAAAGCTCTCGATCGAAACAACGTTGAACATCACGCGAAGTTCGTCCGCATGCTTTATCGAGAGGTCGTCGAAGAGCTCGAGCCCACCGACCTAACCATTTTCACCGACCTCGGCAGCTCCCAGCTTCAAAATGTCCGCGACAAATTTTCCGGGCATGACGTCATCATCGCCGACCATCACGAGCCGGAGCGGACAGAGGGCTGGCGGGAACTCGTTCACCTCAACGCCCACCAATTTGGCTTGGACGGCATGCAGGAGATAAGCGGGGCTGGCATGACCTACTTCATCGTTCGGGAGTTGGACCAAGCCAACCGGGACCTCTCGGGGCTCGCGATCGTCGGCGCACTTGGTGACATCCAGAATGCCTGGGGAAAGTTGCTCGGCTATAACCGGCAAATCGCCCAAGATAGCATCGACTCAAAGGTTCTTGAGCAAAAGATCGACCTGATGCTTTACGGACGGCACACCCGACCGATCTTCAAGGCGCTTGAGTCATTCACAGACCCCCCGATTCCCGGCGTCAGCAATTCGGCCCCTGGCTGCGTGAGCCTGCTCAAGGATCTCGACATCCCGTTCAAGAGCGATGGTGGATGGCGTCGCCCCGTCGACCTCACCGATGTCGAAAAACGCCGGCTGGCAACGGAGCTGATCGCGCGGGCTTACAAAAATGTGCCGGAGGAACTCGTGCAGTACGTGCCGGGCCTGATAATTGGCGAGGCCCACACGCTGCTGAAGGAGAACAAACGGTCGATGCTCCGCGGTGCCGACGAATTCTCGACCTGCATAAATTCGACCGCGCGCCACGAGCAGCCATTGATAGGTCTCGAGGTCGCCAAAGGTGACCGCGGGACTTACTATCGTGCGATGTTGAACCTGCTCCGCTATCACCGACGTTGCATCGCCGAGGGCATGGAATTCATCGAACAAAGTGGGCTCGAGCGGGGACGCCGCGGGTACTTGCAATATTTCGACGCGACGGGGGAGATAAAGGAGACCTTCATTGGGACGATAGCTGGCCTCGCGATCGGGCATCGGACCTGCGACCCCTACAAGCCCGTGGTGGGTATAATCAGGGAAGGCGGCGCCGCCAAGATTTCCGCGCGAGGCTCGAAGCTCCTCTTCCTAAAGGGTTTGGACATGGGGCGGGCGATACGCGATGCCGCAAGGTCTGTCGGGGGAGAGGGTGGTGGGCACGCCGTCGCCTGTGGCGCCCAAGTGGATGAAAACAGGATCCCAGAATTTTTGCTGAAACTCGAAGATAGGGTAATCGATCAACTCGGCTAACCTAAATCAAACTTTTGCCTTCCTTTTCTGCTGTCTTTCGTACAAGTCCGCAACGTCTTTAATCGTGTTGGCCTCTTCCGCCCGCCTATCTTCTCTTATCCTAACTAGCCTCGGGAACCTTAGGCCAAATCTACTCGTGTGTTTTAATTTTGGTGATTTTTGAATTTCCTCGAAATAGGTCTCGAACACTATTCGGGGCTCAAAGTACGCGTGGCAATCGATCTCGATATCAACATCCGGATGGGGCTTTTTTAGCTGGAGCTTCTTGAAGATTTTCGTGAACTCTTTCAGCTCCTCATCGGTGTATCCACTCCCGCACTTCGTCACCGTCTTGTAGCGCCCGCTCTCCTCGTCACGCGCTGCAAGCACGTAGCTGCCAAAGAAGCCTGCGCGCTTGCCCTTGCCGTAGAGCCCCCCGACCACGACCAAGTCGAGGGTCTCCAACATGGGTTTAAGCTTGAGCCACACGAACTCACGCCGCCCCGCACGATAACTCGCCTCGAGATCCTTCGCCAGCAACCCCTCATGACCGATCTCGATCGACTTGCTCATGAATTCTTTTATCTCATCTGGCTTGCTGAGGACCCGTTGTTCAGTCATCATCACCTTGCCCTTTGCTTCCCTGATGATCCGCTCCAGCATCTTCCTCCGCTCGACGTAGGGTTCATCGAGCATCACGTTACCATCCGACATCAACACATCGAACAGGTGGATCTCAACTGGGATTTGTTCGATTGTTTGCTTGATCTCGTACTTGCGGCGCCGCTTGAGCACCTCTTGGAAAGGCATGGGCTTCCCCGTGCGTTTATCGATCGCCACCAGCTCCCCATCGACTATCGCCCGCTTCGGTTTCAGCGCTTGACGCAATGGGCCGATGACATCTGGAAACATTTTGGTGTAATCCTCCATCCGCCTCGTGAAGAGCGAGATCTTATCGCCGTCCTTGTGGACCTGAACTCTGATGCCATCGAGCTTTGTCTCGAACGCCGCCTTTCCCTTCATCCGCTCGAGAACCTCATCGATCGTCTCAGCTCGCTGCGCCAGCATGGGGTTCACGGGGTGCCCGACCGCGACCCCGAGCTTCTCGAGGCCTTTTTCCCCACTCGTGGCAACCGCCTTCGCGACGATCGAGTAGTCCGTCGTGAGCATGTAGGCGTGCTCGATCACCCCTGGTTTCACGCCGAACGCGCTCGCTATTGCATCCCTGAGCCTTCCCTCTGCCACACCTATTCGGAGGTCGCCGATCACGGTGCGGACGATGAACTTGGCCTCGATCGGGGTGGAGCTGGTTAAGAGTTCGGCGATCGAAGCTATCTTTCGGTCCACCGAGCCCTCACCAGTGATCTCGGGCAACTGTTTAACGTTCTCGAAGACCTTTTTCACCGTCAGCTGCTCGACGGATAGGGTCGTCTGCCTTTTCTTCTCCAGAAGTTGCTTAGCGACCTCACCGAGATCGCCGACCTGCTTCATGAGCTTATCCACTTCAGCTACCGAATAACCTGCCGCCTTCGCGACCGCCTTCTTGAGCTGCTGTAGCCCAACGCCGGTTTCCTTAGAAATGTAAGCGGGCCAAGGTCTGCCGAGCAGGAGCAGGATAACTCGCTCCATCCCCTCGGCTGGCGTGCGCTTCAACAACTCGACGATAACTGAATTTTTTTTCAGATAAGATGGGGTGTGCTCCAGCTTCTCAAAGGCCTCAGCTAAAGTCGCGTAACGCATCCCAACCCTAACACTAATTCAGCCCTTTGACCTAAAACTTTTAACATCAGGCTGGCTCGAGACCTCGCGCAGGTGTTCGAGGATGCCACTGTGCGGGTCTATCCTCGCAACGAGCTTGCCACTTCTAAAAATTCTTACCACACCATCTTCCCCGGAGACCGTTACCCCCCTAGCCCCAGTCGCCGTGGTCATGGCTGCGACCGCTAGGTGCCGCGTGCCCAGACCATGGGGGATTTCAAACTTGACGTTCGCGTTGAGATAGCGCTCCGCCGCGATGACGCGTCCATCGGCTCCCACGACGAAGGCTCCATCAAAAGTGGCGTACCTCTTAATCAGCTCCCATTGTTTTCTATCGGCGATGCTCACCAGGTAACTCTTGAATGGGTTGATCATCAGTTGGTGCGATAGCCTCAGGACCGCCTTGCTGTCCCCGATCACGAACGCCGTGCCCACAGGCTTGCCACCCGAAGTCCCCCTCCCGAGCTCGAGCGATATCTCAGTTGCGGCGGCCAGAACGGGGTCAGATTCAACCGTCTCCATCACCGGCTCATGCTTGGAGACCTGCAGGACCAGGAGGGCATCGGTGCTATTAGCGAAACCATTCCCCGCCAGGCATACCAAACGCTGCCCTGGAAGAAATATCCCTTCCCGCAACCCGCACGCCATTGCATGATGGGCTTGGCCAGATATCCCCTGCGCCCGCGCCGTGAGCTTGATCAGTTTTACGTGGGAGTTCCCGTTGAATCTCTTGTAAGTTTCATGGCTGGGGGTGGCAAGTACTACTTTTACCTCCCTGCCGTGGGTGCCAAACAAGTTCTTCTTGAAAAGAGGACTACAACTTTCACCATCTTTGGTCAGAGCGAGAATGGCATCCGCATTGATCTCTAAAGCAAGACGTGCAGCCGCTTCTGCCAGTGCTTTGGGGACGTCCACCTGTTCAACTCTCCGTCCCCCACAACCTCGGCCAGCAAATTTAGTTTATTTTCATCTATTTTATATTTTTCCCTCGAGTGAAATTTTGTGCCCGACCTCCACGCGCGCACGAGAAATCGTCCCCGCTGGAAGTTCGATGAGATAATTGACGATTATTTTCGGTCTGTAAAACCGCCAAGGCTTGAGCCGCGCGCGAACCTCGACGACCTTGAACCCTGAATCCAGATACACCAAGTCGATGGGGAACCTTACGAAAAACATGTGGACGCCGTGGCGGCCCGGTTTATGAAAGCTGAAAAGCAGTACCTCGCCGCGTGGGAACTTGTCCCTGAGCATGAGCCCCCGGAAGCGCCGCCAGAAGGTGTCCGCCATCTCGACCTCGCTCGCCAAGAGCTTTCCGGTAGTTCGATCGACCAAGCGCATGGGAACACGTTTCAACTTCCCGCGCTAGAGTTATAATGTTGCCAATCTTATCAAAACTCGATTGCATGCTGGCCGAGCCTAAATTTCGAGCCGCTATCGTTGAGATGCTTCGACGCGCCGAAACTGCCCTGCCAGAAGATATCGTGCGTGCGCTCAAACGGAGCAGGGGGCGCGAACGAGGCCGCATCGCCAGGCTACAACTCGACTGCATGCTGAAAAATCTCGAACTGGCAAAAAGGATTGGAGCTCCCATCTGCCAGGACACCGGCACCTTCACCTTTTTCATCCAGCTCGGCTCTGAGCTCAAGCTCAACTTCGATTTGAAAAAAGCCCTCAGCAAAGCCGTCGTTCAAGCCACGCGAGAGGTGCCGCTGCGCGCAAACATCGTCGACCCGTTCACCCGCAAAAACACTGGCACCAACGTCGGCATCGAGCAGCCATCCCTCCACCTCGAACTCATTCCGGGGAAAAAGCTCTCGATCGACCTGCTCGTCAAGGGTGCGGGCGCTGAGAATTGGAGCAGGTTTTTCATGCTCAGGCCTGCCGATGAGGGGAAAGCCATCGAGCGAGCGGTGCTGTTGACACTCGTGGAGGCTGGGGGTCGACCCTGTCCGCCGACCATCGTGGGCGTGGGGGTCGGGGGTTCGGCCGAGGTTGCCCCCGTGCTGGCGAAGCGCGCCCTCCTACGTTCTCTGGACATAACAAACCCGGATGCTGGGCTTGCGAGGCTGGAGCGCCGGATCACACGAGTCGTGAACGGGCTCGGCATCGGTCCCATGGGGTTGGGTGGGCGAACGACGGTCCTGGGCGTACACGTGGAGAAAGCCGCCTGCCACACCGCGAGCCTTCCAGTCGCGGTTGCGCTCCAGTGCTGGGCTGCCAGACGAGCTCGTGCTAGGCTCCTTAACGGCCGCTTGCGGGTGGAGGTGCCTCGATGATTAACTTAAGCCCACCACTCAGCGGGCGGGATGTCAAGAAGCTGCGCGTCGGCGAACTCGTGAAAGTAAACGGACAAATCGTGACCGCGCGCGATAGGGCCTACCCCAGAGCACTCGAACTCCTCCGGGCTGGAAAGCGGTTACCCCTCGACCTCCGCGGGGCCGTCGTCTACCACTGCGGGCCACTGGCGAAGCGTACGCCTCGCGGTTGGCAGGTCCTATCCGCGGGACCAACGACCAGCGCCCGCCTAGACCGGATGCAGGTCGAGTTCGTGGGGCGGGCTGGCGTCAGGGGGCTCATCGGAAAGGGTGGAGTGGGGGAGGATGTGGCCGCGGAGCTGGCTCGGCTCGGCTGCGTTTATTTGGCATTCACGGGCGGTGCCGCGGTGCTCGCTGCCCAAGCGATCGAAAGGGTCGAGAAGGTGCTATGGCGGGACCTGGGGACGGCTGAGGCGCTGTGGGTGTTGAGAGTTCGGGACTTTGGACCGCTCGTGGTGGCCGTCGATACAAAAGGAAACAACCTTTACTTGCGCCAAAAACGTTAGGAAAAAATAAAAATGAGGTTTGTCTAACTATTTGAACTTTATTGTCTAAACATTTAGCCACAAGTTGAGATTGGCAGAAATTCGTTCAAAACAAAAAATAAATAAAAATAAAAAAAGCGAAGGGGATGATTGGCGTTTCCCCTTAGCGCTTCCGGAATATCGCAATCGCAGCCGGGATTAGCGCGAACCCGCTAGGGAAACGGCGAAGATCAGAATTTTGGGGTCTGCTGATTACTTGTTAAATGCAAAAATAAAAGAAAGATAAGGGGCCGCTTTGGCTAGCAACCCCCGTTGGTTTCTAGCTGGTTATCTAGTCTTGCTTCGGTACCATTGCGATCCAGCGTATATTGTCGTACATGTCATAGGTTGGCGCGTCAACACCTGTAATATTGGCACCATCGAGCCTCCACCATAACTGTACTTTAAAGCTGCTGGTAGTAACATCATAGACTTTAACAAGAATGTTTTCATCGTTATCAGAGATCGTTACGACAGGAACCGTGCTAAACGAAGGGCTAAAGCTTACAGTTATCGGTTGACCCACATTGTCCGACGGGATTATCGCCGTGTTTTCCATTGTGTTGTCTACCCAGCCTGACTGAATGAAACCAGTTGCAATATCTGCGTTTTCAATCGTGTTATCGGTGATCGCACCCGCTGGAATCGTGAGTCTAGTGGTGATGTCGACGTTATCAGCGTAAAGGTTGTCGACCGCGATGTTGTCCGCTAAATCATCGCTCGAAACCGTGTTATTCTCGATCAGGGCGCTGGTGATGTTGTCGTTCGCGATATCCTCGGTCAGAATCGTCCCATCTAGGATCTTCGCGCTCGTTACCGCGCTGTTGGCGATGTCACTCGCGGCAATCGCTCCAGCTGCAATCTTGGCGCTCGTAATCGCATCATCCGCAATATCGTCTTCGGCAATCGTCCCATCTAGGATCTTCAGGCTCGTTACCGCACCCGTAGCTAGATCGCCCGCGGTGATCGACCCATCCGCTATCTTCGCGCCCGTAACCGCAGCCGCGCCGAGCTTCTCGGTCGTCACGGAGCTATCGGCAAGCTTAGCCGTGGTGATGGCTTTGTTCGTAATCTGGGCAGTCCCGACCACGCTCGGAGGCGTACCGTATCCGGTCTCGATCACTTCTAGCCTAGTGTTGAGTTCGGAATATCTATATTGGATGACCAATCCCAAAGCTGCGAACATTAGCAATACGGCGATTCCAAATGTCGTGATTCTAGCTATTTCCATTTTTTTACCTCCTATTAGTTGGGTACTTCTATAGCGCCCCTCCTCGGCGCTTCGGGTTTGGTCCAAAGTGCGAGCCGGCTTATTTAAAAGTTTCTTATGATAGTTTTTTAAAAAGAGAAGATTTTTTATATCGAACGCTGAGTTGAGTTTATGGAGCTATTCAAAAAGTATGCCGACATGGTCCTGCTTGCCCACTTCTTGAAGAATCCCCCAAGCCGTTTCCACGTCAAGGGGCTGGCTAAAGAGCTCGGCCTAAGCCCATCCAGCGTTAGCTTGGCATCGAGAAGGTTCGAACTCGACGGGATCCTACGGAGCGAGCGGGAAGGGCTCAGAAAATTTTATACTCTCAACAACGATTCACCCCTCGTCAAGGCTTTCAAGGTCGTGTATACTCTAGCTAGAATTCACGAGACTAAACTGGTGGAGAGGTTTTTGAAGGCGGACGGTTCCACGATTTCCATTGCCCTGTACGGAGATTTCGCATCTGGAACCTACGGCGAAAGGAGCCCCTTGAACCTCTTGGCGCTGAGCCAGAAGGGGGCGCGGGTTTTCGAAAAAGCGATCGAGGAGCTCGAGGGGCAACTAGGGCTGAAGATCGAGCTCGAGGTCATCAAAATCGGGAAATGGAATGAGCTGGTGAAGGCAAGAGATCCGTTTTGCGTGAAAGTTCTCCCGAATCATGTCCTGCTCTTCGGTCCGGGCTTGGCCTAGCTCATCGCAGATCCCCCGATTGCTTTTTTTACCTTTTAGGATTTCGACCCATCCGCCCCCAAACTAATTTTTAGTCGGGCGCTGGAATCTATTCAAAAAAACATTTTAGTAGACACCCGATAGTAGTTGCGGTGCGAGGATGGACGCGGATGATCTTTTCGATGAAGGATCGCTAGAAAAAGTCGAGCCTTCTCTGGAAGCCAGCGCAAAGTCGTTGAAGCTGGCCAAAAACTGGCTGAGGAGGGCAAAGGACAGCAACATATTGGGTTATAAGGACATGGCGGTTTTAGCTTCTTTCATCTCGATGTTCCACGCCGCGAAGGCGATTATGCTCAAGGATGGGGTGAGGGAAAAAGAGGATCGGGTCGTGGCCGAATACGTGAGGAGGGCCTACCCCGAGCTCAAAGAACATGCGACTTCTTTAGACCAATACTGGAGGCTAGCCTCAGCCATCCAGCGCGACCCGGAGATATCTGTTGATGGGAGCGATGCGAAGGGGGCCCTGAATTCCGCTAAAGGGTTTATAAAGTTCGTTGAGCGATCGCTGAAACCTCCCCAATAGCTCGTCTGCATCCCCTCAAAAATAGGGAAAAACGTGGCCTTGTGAATACGAGATTCAGAGGTGTTCGTCGAGTTTACTCTAATCCCTCGAGCACGAACGTTCTCGTCAGTCCCGCGCTCTGCTCTTGCACCTTTGCAACGAGCCTGCCGTTCTTTTCAACCCACATCCAATCGAAAGATCCCTGCCCCTGAACTATCCAGCAATCGAAGGTGCCAGCGGGTGTTTCAACTGGTTGCTCGCCGACGACATCAACCCTAGCGGGTACCGTTCGCGTTGCGTCGGGGAAGGCGTTGAGGTCGAACTCCCGGGAGTAGCCCAGCTCAAGCGGCTCGAGGCGAAGCAGGTACCAAAGGTGCTCGGCGGTCATCGTCTCCTTTTGTAGAAACAAGAAATTCTCAACTGCGCTTGGATTTCCGTTCTCATCCAAATTCTCGTGGTTTTCCACGCGAACGATCATTAGGTTGTCGGGATAGGAGTAAGCTATTTCCGTTGCCCATCTCGGGACGTTGTCCAAGTAATACCAGACTCTGGTGTGCCTGAGCTCGCCATCCCCATCAAACTCCATCCAGCCCCCCTGCTGCACCCTGCCCAGCTCCATCGTGTAGTTCACTCGGTAGCAAGGCACGTTTTCCAAAGTGGTCATGCGATTCTCGATCCCCAC
Source organism: Hadesarchaea archaeon (assembly GCA_030672285.1). Taxonomy (GTDB): domain Archaea; phylum Hadarchaeota; class Hadarchaeia; order Hadarchaeales; family Hadarchaeaceae; genus DG-33. The sequence goes on from DAOVGS010000056.1 coordinate 45,927, forward strand.
CCCCCAGCTGCCGACTCTCGCCTCCTCGACGTAAATGCCGTAAACCATCCTTTCACCGAGCCTGAGGCGAGTCCCGGGCTCGAGAGATAACAGCGCGAGAACGGCACAACCTACAACCACCATGAGCACGAACACCGCGATTGGCTTATAAGCGCTCGCCATACGCCCACCGGCTTATATTCCATTCCCAGCCTAAAATAAAGAAATCCTTCTAACAGAAATACAGCACGATTTGTGTATTGTAGAAAATAAAAAATAAATAAAAAAGCGAAGGGGAATGATTGGCGTTTTCCCCTTAGCGCTTCCGGGATATCGCAATCGCGGCCGGAATCAACATGTGACTTTTTCAAGTCGGCAAAAACACCGTCTTTTGCTCAAATTTGATCCCGCGGGCCTCAAGAAACCCGCGGAACTCCTCGGCTCTCTCGAGTGGCACAAGCAAGTTATTCCCGAATCGCTTGGCCTCCAGCGAATCCACGAGCCCTTTATAACTGTAGATTTTCCCCCCCTTCCTCTGCTTATAACCGTAAAGCGCGCGGTCAATCCTCACCTTCTCAGGCTGCGCTTTTTGCCTGAGCGAGTAGGTGAACATCACATGCGGCTTGAGAGAGAACAAGTTCCACACGCTGGTTTCGACGAGCGGGTTGATCGCCACGCCCTCGCGAAAAACGTTGTAGAGGAAGGAACGATCTACCTCAGTCACATGGGTCATGGAGTATAACGATTGGGCACGTTTGTACTCCTGTTTGCATAGGTCGTCGAGAATTTCGGATAATTTTCGCTCCCCCAGCTTAAGGCTCCGCTCATCATGGAATAGCGCAAAAAAATCGATGTCCGACCTCGACGTTAGCTCGCCGCGCACCAAGCTGCCGTAGAGCACGAGCAACTCGAGCCCCTCGATCCCCCGCGTGACCTCATGCACTCTCTGGAGGAAGGATCTCAACCTCGAGTACACCTTCAACCCTCCTCAGGATTTTCTTCGCCAACCCGATCGCTTGCTTGGCTTTCTCCCCGTCCTTGTACTCGTAGCCCAAAGTTCGATAGATCTTATGCAGTTCCCTGAACTCGCTCTCCACCTCGGGCAACTCTGTCTTCACCAAGTAAAAGGTGGAACTCCTCCGATGATCGGCGAGCGGATCTTTCCTGCTCTCATAAGCTTGAACTGCCTCCTCCACCGCTTTGAACGCCTCATCGCCGACCACCGAAAACCGCTCCCTTTCAAGTGCGTCGATCGCCGCGCGCACCTTTTCACGGGCGATTTTGAGGTGAATCTCGATATCAACCATAAAAATCCCTTTCTGTAACAATATGTAGAAACGGCCACTTTATAGCTTTTTCTATTAAGCGTAATAGAAATACAAGCACGATTTGTGTATTGTAAAAAATAAAAAATAAATAAAAAGCGAAGGGGAAGTGTTGGCGTTTTTCCCCTTAGCGCTTCCGGAATATCGCAATCGCAGCCAATACCAGCGCGACTATCACGAGGATAATCGCGTAGGTTGCCCATGGTGTAACTGTTCGCTCGATCGACGCGCTTTGTACATCGCTCGGATTGTCCAGCGGATCGATTGCCCATACTGAAATCGTGTTCGAACCCTCTCTGAGCGAGACGTTAAAGCTCCAAGTACCATCGGATAGCACAGGGACGGTCTGTTTCGTTAACCCAATCTGAACGGTTACGATTATGTCGGTGTATGCCTCCCATGTATTCTTCGTGACGCTTCCGCTGACTGTAATGCTGGTCTTATCCGTGGTCGCTGGCAATACGTCCAAGGTTATCACGGGGGCCGTCTCATCTGCCAAGAAGTACCCATAGAGCTTCTTGAGGCTGTCGTTGCCCGCAACGTCGGTGAGAAGCACCTCGACCTTCTGGGTCGTCCCTTCGGTCAGCGTGATGTCTGTGCTCCAAACCCCGGTGACTGTGTCCGTGTCAACCGATATTACTAGTGTGCCTTCAACGTAGACTTCGATCGTTCCACCCATCTCGGCGGCGGATACGACTCCGCTGATGTGAAGAGTCTTGGTCCTCTGTTTATACGGGTCAACTGTCGTGGTCGCCACGTACGCCGTGATATCAAATGTTACATCGCCTACGCTTGGCTTCGAGGTGTCGATGATGAAGCTGCGCCCCCCAACCTTGCCGTTCTCGGCGTCGTGGATGAGGTTGTCAGAGGCCCAAAGGGTGATATAGTAGGTGCCATCCACAAGGCCTCCTCCTAGTTCGTTTTCGATGACGTTCTCGAAGATGCCTGCAGATATCTGCGCTTGAGCCTCCCACGGGTCCTTGTTATCAAGTGTCCAGAATGGGGTTACATCCCAGAAGTTGTCATTATTGTCAAGCTGTACAGTGAGGTTATCGTACGCTACTCCCAAACCAGTCGTTGGGTAGCCTGGGTCTGTTAT
>DAOVGS010000064.1 GCA_030672285.1 Hadesarchaea archaeon
CGGTTGTCAGCACGAGGGTTTTGTCGCCGATTGTTATTGTTGCCCCATCATCGAGTTCGTCGAGTCCTATTTCACCGGCACGCCTGAGTGAGAGCTCCTTGAGAGCAACGTCCACGATGAGCTTCATCATCGCTGCGCCGCCAGACCCATGGGCTAGCGAGATTTTTTCGTTTGACGTTTTTGCACCTTTCCTTTTTCCAATTTAACATCAACAATCTCAAGTTCTTGGCCCGAGGTTATCGAAAGCTCATGTCCACCGCATTTTGGGCAGGCAATTCCAAGCTCGGGCTCCGGCAGGTGGGTGTCTAAGCTTTTTGCATCACCGGAGTAGCCGCACTTGCACTTGATCATGATTGGCACTTTGACGATGTTAAATCTCGTTGAGTTGAATTCGTCACCCCCAAGCTTTTTCAGCCATAGCCTCAGGGAGCTGGGCTCATTGATTTCACCCACACGCAAATTTACCTCGAGGACTCGTGCTCCTTGGTCGGCCGATATTTGGTGGAGGGCATTTAGCACGCGAGTCGCAAGCTCGACTTCATGCACCGGCTACACCTCGGGTCACTTCCTCCCAGGAGCTGAGGATTTCCTTGGCATTGGTTTCGTCTAGTACCTGGATAGCATAGCCCGCGTGGACAAGCACGTAGTCATCCTCGTGCACGTTTTTGAGCAAGTCTAGCTTAACCTCCCGCCGCGCACCACCGAAATCGACGGCCGCGACCTGTCCATCAATTTTCAACACCTTGCCCGGAATTGCGAGGCACATCGAATTCCCTTCCTGCACCCGCTTTAGATTAACTTTTTCAGTTCTTATGAGTTTGTTATCTTGATTTCGATGCCGGCGAAATTTGACTTCCACGTTCACACGATGTACTCGGACGGTGTGGGCACAGCTGCAGCGATGATTGAGACCGCAGAGGCACGCGGGCTGGAGGCAGTCGCCCTCACCGATCACGGGCCCGAGCTGAGCGTGGGCACCCCCCGGGAGAAACTCACACCCATGCTACAAGACATCCGGCTGGCGCAGGAGGACGCGGGCATCCCGGTACTAGCCGGCATCGAGGCGAACGTGGTGGAAGAGGGGGGGACTATCGATGTCGATGACGAGTTCATCGAAAAACTCGACATCTTGGTGATCGGTATTCACAAGCTAGGAAAGGCTAGGGATCCGGTTGAGTTGGCAAGAGATTACCTGGGGAGGGCAACCCATGCGATCGAGCGCCACAAAATCGATGTCTTAGCGCACCCGTTTTACTTTCATCGCGATTTGGCACCCCACCTTTTACCGGAAGACCTCGAGAATTTCGTGAGGCTCGCGGCTGGACGCGGGGCAGCGATGGAAGTTAACATGAAATATCGGGTGCCTGACGAGGAGTTCTTGAGGCTCTGCTTGCGTGAGGGGGTCAAGTTGAGCGTGGGGACCGATGCCCACACTACGGGTGAGGTTGGCAGGGTCGATTGGGCGCTCGGGGTACTCAGGCGCATAGGGGCGAAACGCGAAGATCTAATTTTAGATAGATTTTTGAGGTGATAGATTGCCGCTCGAGCTTTCTTCCTTCCTGAAGGGCGCAGACCGCGTGGCGATCGTCGGCGTTGGGAGTGAGATGCGGGGGGACGATGCAGCTGGTGTCGAGGTCGTGCGTGGCTTGAGACACAAACTCAAGTCGTCGAAGGTACTTTTGGTCGAGGGCGGGGTGGCGCCGGAGAACTTCACCTCACCCATCAGACGGTTCAAACCATCCCACGTGATTTTTATCGACGCAACAGACTTCGGCGCTGAGCCTGGCGAAGTAATCTTAGCAGAGCCCGAGGCTATCATCGGCCAATCCATCTCGACCCACACTCTCCCGCTTTCCATGCTCGCGGGCTATCTTCGAGAACAGACGGGGGCGAAAATAATGCTGTTAGGGATTCAACCAGCACGGGCGCAGATGGGCGCGGAGATGAGTGAGCCGATAAAGGAAGCGGTCGAGAAAGTCAATGGAGTTTTACTGAGGGAGCTTAGCTCACTTTAACTTGCTTCGGGTATGACACACGTGTATCATTCGGACTTGGCTTGTTGTATGTCGTAAGTCGTGAGCTCAAATTCTTTCGTCATGGTGATCGCACGCGTCGGGCAGACCTCAGCACATTCCCCGCAGAACACGCATCGCCCAAGCCATATACTTGGTTTCTTCGTTTCTTTGTTCACACTTATCGCTCGAACGGGGCAGGCTTGGATGCAGAGCCAGCATTGGATGCACTTCTCCACATCGATGACAGGTCGCCCGCGATATCCATCAGGCGGCTCCACTCGCACGTATGGATACTTCACCGTGGCGGGCTTGCGGAACAGGTTCCGGAGCACTTGCGGCAAGATTCGGGGCATTAGGGCATCACCAGCACGAGTACTAGGCTAATGATCGCGAGCAGCGCAGCGAACGACCAATAAAACTTTAGAGCTTGGTCAATGCGCAGACGGGCCATGATATTCCTAAGGGTCGTTGTGAACAACACGATCGCGATGGTTTTGATAAGAAAATCAACGACTCCTGGGATTTGAATACCACTGATCACATGGGCGGTTGGTCCTCCGAAGAATAGGGCGGCGAGTAGCCCAGCGACCACAATCGTTTCGATATCATAGGCGAGGCGCCAAATCGCAAGCTTCGGCCCGGAATACTCGGTGAGGGGGCCGTGCACTATCTCTTGCTCGGCTTCGGGGATGTCAAAGGGCACGCGCAGGAGCTTTCCTTGGGCCGCGATGAGGGCAGCGATCACCGCGGGCAGGAGACGCCAGTCGAGGACGAGCCACCCCTGCTGGGCCTGATAGCCCACAATCGTCGGCAGACTCAGGGATCCAACCCTAACCACCGCAGCGATTATTGCAAGGATGAATACGAACTCGTAGCTGAAGAGCTGGACGACGTAGCGCCCCGCCCCGGCTGCGCCGAATGGGCTTCCCGATGAGTAACCGCCTAGCATCATGCAGATCGCTGGGATGTTGAGTAGGTAGATGATGACGATCAAATCCGCGACCATCATCAGCGCGGGCTGGGCCGAGGTAATTGGCAAGAGAAGCATCACCGTGACTGCCGCCCCCAGCGCAACCAGCGGCGCGGCGGTGAACACGGGCGACTGTGCGGCACCGGGAGTGATGTCCTCCTTGCTCAGCAGCTTGCCCACGTCGAAGAACTCCTGCCATATGGGGGGCCCTATGCGGTTCTGCATGTGCCCCGTGACTTTTCGATCTATACCGACGTAGAGCAACCCGATTAGGGAGGCGAAGAGGAGCCCAGGGAAGACGAGGGAATTGAAGACGAAATCCACGACTTCCATCATTTTTTCCACCGCCTCAGCTCATCAAAGCTCATGACGCGCGTCTTGCCTGTGTGCGAGTCCACTAGGGCGACGCGGTCGGTGCAGGCAAAGCATGGGTCGATGCTTATCACGAGAATCGGGATTTCGGCTATGGTGCTGCCCACGAACATCGGCTTTATGGAAGGGATGTTTGCATAAGTTGGCGTTCGAACGCGAACGCGCTCGGGCTTTTCGGTACCGTTCGAGAGGATGTAATAAAGGAGCTCGCCACGCGGGGCCTCAGTTCGCCCTACCGCTTCACCCACCGGAACTTGAGCCGGAGCTCTAACGCGCAGCGGTCCATTCGGCATGGCATCCAACGCGTGGCGAATTATGTGAATCGATTCCAAGACCTCTCGGAACCTCACTAGGATTTTGGCTAACACGTCACCTTCCCGCTCGACGACGACCTTGAATGGGATCTCCCCATAAGCGACGTAGGGATCGTCCCTCCGCATGTCGGCATCGACGCCGGATGCGCGGGCGGTTGGACCAGCGGCACAGAGGTCTATTGCGGCCTGCTTCGTGAGTACGCCCACTCCTTCACAGCGTGCCAGGATCGTGCGGTCAGAGGCACAGAGATTGATGTAGTAATTGGTTCTTTTCTCCAACTCTTTGAGGGAGCTGAGGATTTTTGGGACATACTCGGGCTTTATATCCCTTCGAACTCCGCCTATCGTGTTTGTACCTGAGGTGATGCGATTTCCCGAGATGAGCTCCCTTATGTCCAATACCAGCTCGCGGTCTCGCCAAATTAGCATGAAAAGAGTCCTAAAACCTATTTCATTCGCAGCGACGCCAGCCCAGAGCAAGTGGCTATGCATGCGCTCAAGCTCGAGCACGATGGTGCGGATATAGCGCGCGCGACTTGGCGCTTCGATGCCAAGCAGGCTCTCAACGGTCTGGCAATAATTTGTCGTGTGGGTGACGTTGCAGATGCCACAGATGCGT
>DAOVGS010000022.1 GCA_030672285.1 Hadesarchaea archaeon
TATTAAAAACAAATAGCCTCCCTGCCATGTGTGGAAGGGTTTGTCCGCAGGAGGAACAGTGCCAGCGCGTATGTGTTTACAATAAAATGGGCAAGCCGATTGCCGTAGGGAGGCTGGAACGTTTTGTCTCCGATTGGGCGAGAAAACAGGATACAAAGGAGAAATTGCCGGAGATAAAAAAGAAGGGTAAACTGGTCGCGGTCGTGGGTTCTGGACCAGCTGGTTTGACCTGTGCAGCAGACCTAGCGAAGATGGGCTATGATGTAACGATATTCGAGGCGCTCCATAAACCGGGAGGTGTTTTGACTTATGGGATTCCTGAGTTCAGATTGCCGAAGAGAATCGTAGAATCTGAAGTAGACAAAATCAAGGAGCTCGGTGTGAAAGTCGTAACAGATTTCGTGGTGGGGCTCACAAAAGGCGTCGATGAATTAGGGGAAGAGTTTGATGCAATATTTCTTGCGAACGGTGCCGGTGCGCCCCAGTTTATGCACATACCTGGGGAAAATTTAAACGATGTATACTCTGCCAACGAATTCCTGACACGTTCTAACCTCATGAGGGCTTACAAATTTCCCGAATTTGACACGCCTATCAAAGTAGGTAAAAAAGTGGCCGTCATAGGGGCGGGGAATGTAGCTATGGATGCCGCGAGGACCTCTTTGAGGCTGGGTGCGAAGGAGGTGCATATTGTTTACAGAAGGACCAAAGAAGAGGCACCGGCTAGGGTAGAGGAAATTGCTCACGCTGAGGAAGAGGGCATAGTGTTCGATTTTCTTACTCTGCCCGTGAGGATCCTAGGTGATGAGAAGGGAAACGTTACCGGCATGGAGTGTATTAAGATGCAACTGGGAGAACCAGACGAATCTGGGAGAAGAAAGCCGCTTCCCATCGAGGGATCGAACTTCATCATGCAAGTGGACATGGTTGTCAACGCAATTGGGACGACAGCGAATCCCATCGTGGCGAGAAGCGCAACTAGCGTGCAAACAAACAAACGTGGATATTTTATGGTAGATGAAAAAACGCGTGCAACGAGTAGAGAGGGGATATTCGCAGGAGGAGATATTACTCGCGGGTCGGCGACGGTGATTTCGGCAATAGGGGATGGAAAAAAAGCCGCTAGGGCGATAGACAGTTATCTCTCTTCAGGCGGCAGTTTGAGAAAAAAGACCACCACCTAAGAAAATGACACGCGTTTAGCTTATGAAATGAGTTTATTTCTCAGCTTTACTGATTCTAAGCTTTAAACATAAAACTTTGAGGGGCTGAAAGGTTCAAATGTCATGAGAATTCTAATTAGTTGGGGCGATGACGAAAAGAGGGTGGATGATATGATCGAAAGAGAGGAGATGCAGGAGGTAGTGAAGAGATATCGCGAGCCGATTGAGCTCATCATAGGTTCGCACTCGGCGTTAGATGCGAGGTATGGCGCACGAAACTACGGGTTAAGATCTGTAATTTACACTACTGAGAAGAGGGCGAGGATCTATCTCCAAAATCCGATTGTAGGGGAGCCGGGCGAGGAGGTTGAGGACCTCCCGGAGCTTGTAAAGAGGGATATGATCTGCGTTAAGGATCCGAGGGATATTAAAAAAGATGGAAAGTGGAAATGTGCTTTGGTCGTCCTCGATAAATATTCAGATGTCGTTAAACACGTTGATGACTTGATAAATTTGGAATGTGTACAGATACCTAACCGAGCCTTTACGGTTTACGTTGGGGGTGATGAGCATTGCAGCTTAATCGAGAAAAAATTCGCAATCCCCATTATGGGTTCAAGAAAGCTTCTCAAAATCGAGAACCGCGGGGAGGTTGAGCGCGATTATTATTGGTTCGCGGAGAAAGCGAGGATACCCTATCCCAAATCATATGAGTTCAAAATAGTGGAGGGCGGGATCAAATTCAAGGAACCAATCGAGGGGCCAATGCTGATGAAAGCCGAGCATCCCTCTCGCAAATTTGAGAGGGAGTTCATCTTTGCAGCGGACTCGGCTGACTTGGAGGAAAAAGTTAGAAAGGAAATGAAAGCTGAAAACCTTGACCGAGAGGCCTTGGAAAGCGCAAGGGTGGAGGAAATAGTCCTGGGTCCTCACGCGAACTTCAATTTCTTCTTCTCTCCATTAAGCGCGGAAAAAGATTGGGGAGATGTGGATGATACATTTGCCGAACTTTATGGGGTCAGTTTAGAGAAAGCAAGAGTTCACCTCGCAAACGAATTCCTCTCGATCGATGAACGGAGGGAGACCATACTCGATGGTTTGAAGAGGCTTCCTGTCGACGTACAGCAAAAACTTGAGAAAATTCCATCCTTTGAGGTCACGGCTCACGTTGCTATGAGCTTGCGTGAATCCTTATTAAAAGATGTTCATAGATTTGCCGACGCTTTCCTCATGGCGACCCGAGAATACGAGCCCCCTGGTTTAATCGGAGCGTGGTGTTTGCAGACGCTCATAACGTGGGCTGAGGTGCCGGGCGTAGCGGTCGAGTATGGCATCTATGACGCTCCAGAGGGAAAGGTCTTCATGCACCTTCCGGTTACGCAGGATATTGCAGTGAGGCATGGCGGGGGAACCAACGTGCATCAGGGAATAGGATCACAATATGCGAACGCGAAGTATCAAAGAAGGATGAGCATGGGAGACAGGATAGCCTTAGAGATACGACGAGCTTGGAAGGCGCGAGCGTTTGAAAAAATCGTGACTTAAAGTGTTGTTTCCTTAGGTTAAGATTTTCATCGGAAAACGGGTTTATTTCTCAGCTTTACCGATTTCAAGCTTTAAATGTAAAAATTTTGAGGAGCTCTGAAAAGTTCAAATGTCATAAGAATTCTAAATTAGTTGGGGCAATGACGAGAAGAGAGTTACGCGATTCAAGATGAGCTAAACCTCCATCTGAGCCCCATTATTTTCTGAGTTGAACTTCTAGCTTCATCAGGTCTCGCGCGACGACGGTGTTCGGGAAAATCTTTCGTGCCTGCTCGAGGAGCGGGGCGTCCTCTTTATAGCGCGGGCTGATGTGGATGAGCACCAACTGCTTGACGTCGGCCTGCTTCGCCACCTCTGCGGCCTCGCTGGGGGTCGAGTGGGCGGCCTCCTCCGCCTTTTCAGCGAGCTCGTCGGCGAGCATGCAGTCGTGGATGAGCACGTCGGCGTCTCGGGCGAGCTCGACGATGTGCTTGCTCGGCCGGGTATCGCCTGTGTACACCACTTTTCGCCCGGGGCGGGGTGGCCCCATCACCTGCTCGGGTTTGACGATTTTTCCATCACGAAGCTCGATACTCTCACCCGACTTCAAGCGGGAAAAATCAGGGCCCGGCTTCACCCCGAGGGCGGTCGCTTTCTCCGGGTAAAACTTACCGGGTCGTTGGTCCTCGGCTAAGGCGTAAGCGAGTGAGGGTACGGGGTGATCGACATCGGAGGTCAGGATTCGATAGCCCCTACGTTTAATCCCCTCCCCCGCCTCCAGCTCGCGCACCTCCACCTCGAAGGTGAGGGTGTAGTGGGGGATTTGGAGGTAGTCCTTGATGCGTTCGCCCTCGCCCTTGGGGCAGTAGACTTCGAGCTTTCGCTCCCGGCCCGTCAGCGACATCGTTTGAACGAGTCCAGCGAGGCCGAGGAAGTGGTCGCCATGAAGGTGAGTTATAAAGATGGCGTCGAGCTTTAGCGGGCTCAGCCCAGCACGGGCCATTTGGCGTTGCGTTCCTTCCGCGCAATCGAAGAGGAGGAGCTCGCGCTCGCGCTTCAAGGCTATTGCGGGCAACCCTCGCTGGGGCGTCGGGATGCTTCCGCTGGTTCCGAGGAAGGTGAGCTTCACTTATTTCCTCCTGAAGACGTAAATTCTCCTCGTCAAACTTCGGTGCACCCGCTGTTCATGGGTTTCGATCGTTCGAAGTCCAGCCCCTTCGGCCAACTCCTTGAGTTCAAGCTCCGCGGGCGAGGCGATACAGGCATAACCTCTGCGTTTAAGCACCCCCGCGATTGAAGGTAACGCCTCCCCGTAAAGCTCCTTGAGCTCAACACCCCCGGTCGTCGCTTGGCGCCCGAAGGGGGGGTCCGTCGCAACAGCATCGACCACAAGTGCCGGAAGCTTTCGAGCATCCCCCACCATGAGTTGAAAATCGGTTATTCCGCTCGCCTCGAGGTTTTTTCGAGCCCCTTCGACCATCTCACGGTTGATGTCGATGCCGGTCACCTTTGCCCCGATTAGCCCGGCCTCGAGCAGAATGCCACCCACACCCGCGAAGGGATCGAGGAAGGTGCCCCCCCGAGGGGTCCGGGCTAGGTTGACCATGCAGCGGGCGAAGGCCGGCATTAGGGTCCCCGGGTGAAAGACTGGCCTGAGGGTGGGCTTGCGTCGCGCGAACTGGCGCCGGTCCACTCGTGCGGCCGTTATCCCAAGCGCGCACCGCTCCCCCGTCAGCACCCCCAAGAGCTCAATATCAGGGTGGGCCAGGTCGACCTTGAACTCGATCTCCTCCGCGATGAGGTTGGCGACGTGTTTGGCGAGTTTCAGCGTATCGATCCCTAGCGAGCTATGCTTCACGCGCTTCAGGTGCACCGCGAAACTCTTCCCGTGGGGGATGAGGTCGACGATGTCTGAGCTCCCAACGGCTTCAAGGATTTCCTTCTCGCGGGCGTGGGCGGTGCAGAGGTGCAGGCATATCTCGTGGCACATCGCGAGGCGTGAGGCTAGCACCTCCGGGCTTGCTTTGGTCTCAGCGACAAGCACTTGATCGAGCTGTTCGAGCACTTGGTAGGCATGGTGTTCGGCTTTGATCGCCGCTATTGCCTCAGCCACCGGCAATGTCGGGTGCTCGCCTGAAAGCGTGAACATCAATCTCTTCATGTTCAAACCCTAGCGGATAGCGTCTACGATGATGGGAGCGACCGAAACCTTGCTGATTTTTTGCTCGATAGTGTCGGTGGCAAAGATGTCCTCAGCGCCCGCCTTGCGTACCTTCCCTAGGGCATCGCCAGCGAGGATCGCGTGGGTGCATGCCGCGTAAATCTTTCGTGCCCCATGTTTCTTCAAAATTTTAATGGCTTCCACCATCGTCCCGCCGGTGCTGATGATATCATCGATTACCATAGCATCCCTGCCTTCGACCTCTAGCTTCCGGGGCTTGATCTCGACCTCTTCCGGCCCCAGTCTCTTCTTTACCATGTAATCCCAGTCGGCGTCTAGGGCTTTACCTGCGCTCTTTGCCCACCCTTCCGCCTCCTCGTCCGGTCCGATGATCACGGGGTCCTTGAGTCGGTAATTATCGGCTAAGTATTTGGCCAAGAGGGGCGCTGCGGTGAGGTTTATAGCGGGGACTTTGAAAATTTCCTGAATGTCCCCGATTCGGTGGGCGTGCATATCGATTGTGTAAATCTTGTCCGTGCCGACACTTTCGATTAATTTTGATACTGTCTGAAGGCTCACCGCCTCTCCTTCCTTGAAGCGTTTGTCTTGTCGTGCGTAGGCAAAATAAGGTACAATTGCCGTGACTTCTTCCGCACCGAGATCCCTCGCGGCATCGAGCAGGAGGAAGAGCTCCATATAATTCCGGTTCGGCGGATAACAAGTCGATTGAATTATGGCGACATCTTCACCCTTTACGTCGGCAGGAATGCGCGCGTAGAGTTCGCCATCTGGGAATAGCTTGAGCTCGGGCTTTGTCAGCTTACACTTGAGCTGCTTTGCGACGCGCTCAGCAAGTTTCGAAGACGCAGATCCAGCTACAATTAGCATCTGGGCACCACGACGATTTAGGGAGCTATTGTATTAAGAATTTCTAATTTCCTATTTCTTCCTCGCTTTTTTCACCGCCAGCATGAACTCTTTTACCCTATCGACATCGACGGGGTTTTCTATTATTCCGTCCTTCTTCAGGCTTGTGCCCACGATGACCCCATCAGCATACTCTAAGAATTTCCCGACATTGGTGACTTCAGTGCCACTCCCTACGAGTACCGGCGTGTCCTCGGCTACTTCTTTAGCCCTTCTAACTTTTTCCAGTTCAGGGGCTATTCCGGTAAGTTTTCCTGTGACGATGATTGCGTCGGCGAGATAGCGTCTAGTCCACTGGATATGGGTCACCAGGTCTATCCCAGGAAATGGTACTGAGTGTTTTTTGTCGACATCGGCGAAGATTTTGATATGCTCGGCTCGCAAATTTTTTCTCAGCCTCAGCACCTCGGCGGCGCATCCGTGATCGAACTCGCCAGTGTCCCAAACTCGGGCTCCGGTCAGAAGACAGACTCGAATGAAGCTGGCTCCCGACGCCACAGCAATCGCTAGCGTCACCTTTCCGCCGTTGTGGATGACGTTTATTCCCGTTGGAAGGTTGGTCGCTTTGATCAACTCTCTAGCAGCAACAGCTTGGGCGGTCATCTCTTCCGGTGGCACGTTTTCTCCCACGTAGTAAGGATGGTCCCACATGTTCTCGACGATCAGCCCGTTCACCCCTCCTTCCTCGAGGGCTTTCGCGTCGGCCAATGCTTTTTCAATGATGGCATCCATCCCGTAGTAATCGTACCCTGGGGCTCCGGGAAGGGGAGGCAGGTGAATCATCCCTATCACGGGTTTATCCACTTTGAAGATCTCTTGCAAGCTCTTCATTCGCACCTCATCCAATTTTTGCTTCCATTCCACCGACATCGAAACACCTTGGGACAATTTAGCGCCGCGGTATAAATGCCATGACGCCCCATTCGCACACGATTTCTCTAAGATTGTACCGCTTCGATCGAGATTCAGATCTCTTGACTTCACTAAAGTTTAATTGCCTCAAACAGAACTAAGTACACTTTTCGAGGAGGGTCTCCGTGAGAGCTTCCGTTGTGGCAGTCGGGGATGCGAATGTCGACCTCATAACCCCCGTTGAATTTCTTCCAGGCAGGGGCGGGGAGGTCTCAACCGACAAGCTCAACAAGTGTGCCGGAGGTTCGGCAGCCAATCTATGCGTTGCGCTCGCTAGGCTAGGACTGGACTCCCGATTAATCGGAAGAGTGGGCGACGATTCCCTCCGCCCGCACGAGGGTTTCCCCTCGCCTTGACTTTCGGGCAACGGGCTCTTCGCCTTTCCCCTTTGGTTTTCTATTTGGAGATAAGAGTTTCTTCAGAGAGCTCATCATCAAATATAACCAAGTGTCGCACCTATTTATTGATTTCATGCTAATTCTTCCGTGAACAAAACATTGGAGTGAGCGGATTCTATATGAGCGCGATTGAAATCGAGATACTCGGAATCGTTGCTGCTTGTTTAGTAAACGTGGCAACACTTCCGCAGATACTGAAAACAGCCACGACGAAGCAGGTCGGGGACATCTCCTTACCTTTTTGGATAATATTGTTCGCGGGCGCTTTTCTCTGGGCCGTTTATGGAATTTCGGTTCACGGGGTTGCCCTCATTTTGTCTAGTGTTGTGACTTGTGGTTTGTGCTTGGCGATGGTTGCATTGGTTTTGAGGTATAGG
>DAOVGS010000046.1 GCA_030672285.1 Hadesarchaea archaeon
CTCACATCCTTCGCGCCGTTGAGCCCGCACGTGTGAGGGTTTAGGTAAGCTAAGTTGGGGTGCTCCGGGAACTCCCCCGGGTGGTGGTCAATCACGACGACATCGCGCTTTTGGCTGAGGATGAACTTGTGGATCGCCTCAATCTGGCCGCTCCCCTGGTCGATGAACACGAAGAGGTCGTGGTCCTCCTTCCCGAGCTCGGCCACCTCGTCCGGCTTTAACGGACGTGTGAACTTGACGTTGAAGGGGACGTTGTACGTGTAAAGACAGCGCGCGAGGATCGCTGCCGCGGCTATCCCGTCTGCATCCGTGTGGGAGATAATCTTGGCGCGAGTATCGCCGCCCAGCCTCGGCTTGAGGAAGGAGACTACCTCCTCGGCTGCTCGCTGGAACCTTCGAATTTCCGCCCTGCCCACGCTGAAACCTCCTTATTTCAACCTTATCTTTTCACTTATTGCGATGGATGCTATTAATGCTTGCCACAAGTTCGTTTCAATAAGGAAACTTAATTTATTCACCATTATGAGCCCATATTTATAATGAGCGTGAGCCAGATGCCGAGCAAGCATTTGATTGCCATAGTGCTCTTGGTAGGTATTTGTTCGGGTGCAGCTGCGATTTATGTTTGGCAAGGCAGACAAATGGCACAAACAGGGGAGAACGCACAACCAGAGAATGTCTTCTCAATAAACGAACTTTTAGGGAATCCCGAAAACTTTGAAAATAAAACAGTTAGAATTGGGGGAATGATTACCGGCATTCGTACATATTTGGAAAATATTGAGGATGATACTGGAGTGATTCCGTCCTCACACATTAGCAGTTTTGAGGGAAGTCTTTACAACTATGGTGGGGAAGAGAATGTTGCGATTAGTGCACTTATTAAATATGCGTGGGCGATGGATCCACCGCACACATTTGTTCTTTACATAGAAAATGTAGAAAAAGCGGGAACAGAACAACCAGGACTTGTTAAAATCAACCAGATTTTAGAAAATTGGTGGACTTTTTACGATAATGAGGTCACGATAATTGGAACGTATAAAATTGCTTCTACATTTTATACAATCTCCGATAATACTGGAAATATCACTTGTTATGGTTCTGGGAGTTTCCCATATAATGTTTGGGAAAATGTCGTAATTGAGGGAAAGGGTGTACTGATACCGTCACCGTCCTCCATACAGCCTTCGTACATCCTCTGGATAGAAATTCAAAAAATAGAGGGCTGAAGCGGCAGAAGGCTTTTTCTCCTTAAATTAGGTTTCAGCCTGCCGTGCTACAACCTTCGAATTTCAGCTCGACCCATGTTGGAATCTCCCGTGAGTTTATGACTTTCTTTTAGCCTATCGCAATCTGGACTATTGACATTTGCCACGGGTTGTTACAAAAAATGAGTGAAAGTTGTTGTCTTATGCGCGCACCAAAAGGGCCGCCCGCTCGCGGTCGTACCGCCAGCCGGGTGGTAAAATTCCTTTTTGCTTGTAGTACTTGGCCAGCTTGACGATCCCGGCCTCGACCACCTCCAGCGCGCGCTTGGTCCCGAAATCCTTTGGGTTGCGGTCGAGGTGAGTGTACAGGGCCACCGCCTTGCGAATTTTATTCACGAGATCCTCGGGCAGCTCGGGTTTTACGTCGTGAGCATCCAAGATCTGCTTCACACTTTTCCCCGTCGCCTCCTTGATGCTGGGGACCGCGTGCTGGTCGCGTAGGGTTATACCTATTCGGCTCGGGGGGGTGCCCTCCTTCGCAAGCTTCACCACGAGCTCCTCCACCTCGCTGGCCGATAACTCACTCAGCCTTGTGCCCCTGCGTTTCCTTTGCTCGTTCGCCATTCGTTCACCCACGGACCTTCTGCCTTTGTTTATACCACCTGAAAAATGCTTCGATTGCCCGAGCTCGATGGGAGAAACGGTTCTTCTCGCTCGTCGACATCTCGGCGAACGTTCGCCCATCTCCCTCGCTCGGCACGAAAATCGGGTCGAATCCAAATCCCTGTGTGCCTTTGGCCTCGAGTGCGATGGTCCCCTCGACCTTCCCCGTGAAGACCTCTGGACTCTCACCCGGTTCGCAGTATCCAACGGCTGACCTGAACTCCGCCCGCCGATCGTTTTCGCCCGTCATCAGCTTCAGCAAACCTCGGTTGCCCAAAGTTCGGAAGACAAAGTTTGAGTAGGGGCCCGGGAAACCGCGCAGGACCTCGATGAATAGCCCCGCGTCTTCGGCGAAACAGGGCTGCCTGAGCAGGGCGCATGCTTGCTGGACGCCCGGGCGCACCACCTGTTCGAGCTCGTCCGCTTGAATCTCGATGTAAGGCGTATCACTGTGCTCAAGCTCAATGCCGTGGCGCGCCGCTAGCTCGCTAACCTCCTCGAACTTGTGGCGGTTGCCCGTGACGAAGATCAGCGCCATGTCCGCTCCTCCTTGGGTACGTAACGCCCACGACGCTCAATTTCTTCAACCCGCTCAATCACCTCGTTCGCCCCCCCACCGAATTCTCGCTTGTAGCCGGATAAAATCGCGCGGTAAGCCTCGTCGGTGACCCGAAAATGGATACTTTGTAGGGCGCGCCTAAGCAGATGTAAGTCCACCCCGCGAGCTTCGAGCGAGGGGTTGTACTCACCCAGCCCAAAGTCGACGAAGTAAACCTTGCCCTCGCGCGTCAAGATCATGTTCGAGGTCGTGAGATCCCCGTGCACGATGCCGGCGCGGTGCAAGCGGGCCACCTGTCTGCCTATGAGCTCACAGAGCTTCCGTCTCGCTTTGGGTCTCAATTTGTCCAGCACGAGCTTCACCTGCCTCCCATCGATGAACTCCATCACTATGCGCATGCCCGCCCGGTCGACCTCGTAGACGAGCGGCGTCGGCACCCCAGCTCGCTTGGCATCCGCAAAAAGTTTCGACTCGAGCGTCGTTCTCGACTCCCGGAGCTGTTTATCGATCTCGAGAATTCGGTAGCGCTTGGCGATGCGATGTTTGACCACGACTTTGCCCTCGCCCGCGCGATGGAGCACCCGCGCGAATGGCTCGAGGTAGAGGTTTGCTTCCGCACCTTTCTTCATCAACATTTAACCGGTCCTCCAAGGGATGTCGACTTGATCGGTCCGCCAGCGTTGTTTTACCCCGGTCTCCCTGAGCTTTTGCCCAACCCCATGTTTATACGCTAAAATACCGGTCCAAGCAATCATTGCACCGCAGTCTTGGCAATACTCTCTTGGCGGCACGAAAAACTTCGCCTTGTGTTCATTTGCCATCAGCTTAAGCATCTCTCTTAATCTTTGATTCGCTGCTACACCACCTGTTAACATCACCTCTTTTTTCTCCGTATGCGCGACCGCTCGCTCCGTTACCTCAACGAGCGCTGCGAAAGCCGTCTCCTGCAGGCTGTAGCAGAGGTCGTGTAAATCAGCGCCGGCGCGATGCTTTCGTACGGCATCAGTCATCAACCCTGAGAATGATAGGTCCATCCCCTTGACCACGTAGGGCAGCGGGATGTAGCGCTTTCCCTCTCGCGCAAGTCGCTCAACAGTGGGCCCGCCGGGGTAGGGGAGCCCGACTTCTCGACCGAAGACATCGAGGCAGTTGCCCACTGGGATATCAAGGGTTTCACCGAAAACGCGGTAGCGACCAGCGTCGAAAGCTATGACTTGGGTGTTGCCCCCGCTCACGTAAAGCGTCACGGGATCTTTAGCTCGCTCGGTTAAACGGCCGATCTCGACGTGCGCGATGCAGTGATTAACCGAAATGATTGGGACGTCGAGCCAGCTCGCCAATGCTCTCGCCGCTGTTGCCGCTGTACGTAAACAGGGGCCAAGCCCTGGACCAGCCGAAAATGCCAGGAAATCGATGTCTTCGATGGATACACTCGCGACTTTTAGTGCCTCATCCAGAACCACGCGCGCGTTGGCGGCATGAAACTGCGCCGCCTCTCGAGGGTGAATGCCTCCCTTCGCTGGCACGTAAGTCTTTAAAGCATTCGCGAGCACCTTCCCCCGCGAGTCCACAATGCCCACGCCAAACGTGTGCGCAGTGCCCTCGATGCCCAAACACAACATCCTTGAACCTCGAACAATCTCTTTTGTGGACTCTTAAAGCAATTAACCCGAACTAGCTGCCGCTGAGCCAAGCGAGGTTGCCAAAGCCCAGAGTAAAAATGAGCTTACTCCGTAACGACTTCAGCTGTCGCAAACCTTTGCCGCACCGCAGTGATGCGGACCTTTATCTCATCCCCGGGATTCGTGCCGGGTACGAAGACCACGAAGCCCTGAACGCGGGCAATCCCATCTCCGCCTTTGCCCTTCGACTCGATCTTCACGTCGTGGGTATCGCCAACGTTCACTGGGGCAGGTGGTCCTCTTTGCTCTCTTTGTCCGTACACCTCTTCAACTCCTTTTTGTTGCGGGATAAAGTCGGTGGCTGTACTTATAAGTTTGCGTGGAGACAATTGGAAAATGCTCTCGTTTGAATTAACTTTTAGTGTTTAACTAAAAGAAAATTTTTAAGCGTATTAGTTAACTAAAAGGGGACCATGGGTATGAAAAGCGTAGGCACGGAAAAAACCATTATCGTTCTAGTAGTGATAGCTGTCGTCTTGGGTGTACTCATATTTTCTATAGGGGGGAAACCCGTGCTGAAGATTTACCACGCTGGTAGCCTTACGGTACCCTTTGAGAAAATTGAAAAACAATTCGAAAGCTCTCACGATGTAGACGTGCAGCTCGAACCCCATGGCAGTGTAGAAGCTATTAGCCAGATAACTGAACTTCATAAAGCTGCGGACATCCTCGCCTCGGCGGACTACTCGCTGATCCCCAAGATGATGTTCCCTGAGTACGCGGATTGGTATATCCAGTTTGCACGTAACGAAATGGTGCTCGCCCATACCGCCGAGAGCGATTATGTGGATGAAATCAACGAGAACAATTGGTATGAGATCCTTAATAGAACCGGCGTGAAGTTTGGATTTAGCAACCCTAACCTTGATCCCTGTGGCTATCGCGCGGCAATGGTTTTTCAGCTCGCAGAAATTTGGTATGATAACTCCACGATTTTTGATGATTTAATCGTGGCCAATACCAACATCGAGGCGATCGAGGAAAATGACAACTATCTAATCGAGGTGCCAGAGGACTTGGATCCAAATACCGATAAGCTGGAGATTTCAGATAAGTCGATAAGCCTACTTGTCAAGTTGGAAGTGCACAGCATCGATTACGCATTTGAATACAGAAGCGTCGCGGTCCAACGTGGATTTGAATTTGTAGAGCTTCCCGATGGAATCAATCTAGCCAGCATGAACTACGAAAACATCTATAAACAAGTTAAGGTGCGGCTCGCGAACGAAAAAATGCTTACCGCCAAATCTATCGTCTATGGGATAACTATACCCAAAAATGCGCCAAATGAGAATTTGGCAATCGAGTTCATAACATTATTGATAACTGAGTATGGGCAGGAGGTTTTTGAGAATTGTGGTCAACCGCCGATAGTCCCTGCCGTAACGAGCGATGTCGATAAACTGCCAGAAAATCTTCAACCATTGGTGATACAGTGAAAATTGAGAGAATAACTGCCTTATTCATCGCGCTTGGAATCCTCATTGTAGCTGTTCTTGCCCTTCCAATAGCTAATATTTTTTTCAAGCAATTTGCATTTGACCTGACCGGATTTCTCAGTGCCATCACCGACCAAGCGGTTCTGAAAGCGGTGGGGCTGAGCTGTTTCTCGGCGTTCCTTGCGGTGCTGGTGACGTTCGTGTTCGGCGTTCCCCTAGCTTATTTGTTAGCGAGGAAGAACTTTCGAGGAAAAGCGCTCATCGAAGGGATAATAGACCTTCCCATGGCGATACCTCATGTTGTTGCAGGCGTCATGTTGTTGACAGTTTTCGGATTAAGCGGATTAATTGGCGGGCCGGTCTCACCTTTTCTTAGGTTTGAAGGCGCGCTACCTGGAATTGTGGTCGCGATGGTATTCGTCTCCGCGCCATTCCTCATCAACTCCGCTAGGGAGGGGTTTCAAAGCGTTGACCCCCGCCTAGAAAAGGTAGCACGGTCCCTAGGCGCTACGGAATGGGAAGCCTTCCGAAAAGTGGCGTTTCCGCTCGCATTTCCCCAGATATTCAGCGGGGCGATAATGAGTTGGGCGCGCGCGATAAGCGAGTTCGCGGCGGTGATTATGCTCGTTGGATTTTTCCCGATGATTGCCCCGGGGATGATTTGGAACAGATTTTACAGCCTAGGGCTTTATGAAGGAATGCGTGTCGCGGTAATACTTCTCCTGATCACCTTATCGGTATTCATTGGCCTAAAATATCTACGGGGGCGGTTGTATGCTGAGCATTAGGGATTTATCGAAAAAATGGGCCGATTTTTCGCTGACGAACATAGATTTAGATGTCAAAGAACGGGAGTATTTCACCGTGCTGGGTCCCACTGGGGCGGGAAAGACCCTCATGCTCGAGTTAATCGCTGGGTTTCACCGTCCCGACAAGGGTGAGATCTGGATAAATGATAAAAACATTACAGACTTTCCTCCTGAACAAAGGAAAGTAGGTTTTGTATACCAAGACTATTTGTTGTTTCCTCACCTAAACGTCGAAGAAAATGTGAAGTTCGGATTAAGATTGAAAAAAGTTCCTAAACTTGAAACCGATAAAAAAATACAGCGCACAATGAATTTGCTCGGCCTTACTCACCTGTCCAAAAGATTGCCAAGAACCCTAAGCGGAGGGGAACAGCAAAAAGTGGCTTTAGCTAGGGCGCTCGTGCTCGACCCAGATGTGTTGCTCTTAGATGAACCATTAAGCGCTTTAGATGTGCCGACGCAGGAGAGGTTGAGAGGGGAGTTAAAGGATCTCCACGAGAAATCTGGTATCACTACGATTCACGTCACTCATGATCATGTCGAAGCAATCCTGTTGGGTGACAGGATAGGCGTCTTGAGCGACGGAAAACTCATTCAAGTTGGAGAGCCAGACGAAATATTCCGGAAACCGAAATCGGAGTTCATCGCAAAATTCGTTGGAGTTGAAAACATCTTTTCAGGGAAATCGGAGCTAAAGAAAGGTCTCGCTAGAATAGATATCGGGAATGTATTAATTGAAGCGGTGACACAGAAGGAGGGCAAAGTTAAAGTCTGCATCCGGCCCGAAGACATCCTTCTATCAAAAAGACCGATCAAATCGAGCGGGAGAAACATGCTGAAGGGTAAGATAACTGAAATCTCCGACCGAGGCACAATTGTAAGGTTAAAAATAGATGTTGGGCGCGAACTGGTGGTAATTATCACCAAGAGATCTTTTCTAGACATGAAGTTGAGAATCGGCTCGGGGGTTTATGCTGCTTTTAAAGCGTCTTCGGTGCATGTGATTTAATCGACAACTTTTGTTTTTGGCTGCGCCGAACATTTAAACAACAGCTCAATTATTATATGGTTGGGAGCCGATGTTCCTCCGCAAAATCTTCGGCAAAAAACCGCAAGCACCCGAACCTCAAGTTGAAAAATTGTCTATAGATTCCCTTGGGGGGCGAGTAGACAAACTCAAGCGGGAAAAGCTCGCGGGGGCCCAATCCAGATTAAACGCCACGCTCGACAGGCTATCCGAGGAGCGGGAAGCACTTTTAAAGGAATTGAAAACCCTTTCCAATGCCGAACCGACCGATGAAGCTTATCCGGGGTTGCGCACGGCGGCGTTCGAGGCCCGGAGGCTCCTCGCTGACAAGCTGACCCGTGCGGCCACCTATATCCAGCGGGGCGGGGAGTTCTCGACCGACGACCTCACGACACTAGATGGCAAACTGACGAAAATGGTGAACCTCACTACCGACGCGATCGCCACCCACGGCCGCCACGTCCGGGCGTTGTTCGGGCCCCGCTTGAACACAATCGAGCTGCGCCTTCGACGGTTGCATGGATTGGTCAGGGAGGTCCATGCCCTCATCGAAGGAACCCTCGGAGAAATGCGCTCGCTGGACTTGATCTCCTCGAAAATATCATCGCACAAGGAGCTCCTCAACCGAATCGAGGGCATGCGGACCGATGTGAAATCGTTGGAAAATCGGGGCGGGGCGCTTGAGAAGTTGATCGAGAACGAGAGCGACCAACTGGCGCGACTCGTCAACAGCGAGGAATTCAAGGGCTTGGACGCGTCTGGGCGTGAGCTCGAACGAATCGAGCGCGAGATAGCCCGCGTAAGGAGCGACGCGCCGAGCGCAATCTCGGGACTCAGCAGACCACTCAGGAAGATGGAAAAGCTCGTGAGAGCGGGCGAGTATCAAATGGATCGAGAAACGGTAAAAGTCCTTGAACTCTGCATCGAGAATCCACTCGAGGTGCTCTCATCGAACGAAAAAATCGCTTCGACCGATACGCTTCTGCAAAAAATGATCAAACTTCTCGAGGGGCGAAAAATAAGCATGGATGACCGTGAGCGAAGGAAGCGAATGGAGCTAGCTCGGAAACTTCTGGAGGAAAAAACGTTATCGAAGCTTAAGGAGCAGCTCACTCGCCTTCAAGCCCGCAGGGAAACCCAAAAACGCGCTCGCGAGCAAACATCACTTTTTAAACAAAAGGCGGAGCTCGAAGGTTCGATTGAAAAATATAGATCAGACCTGAAACGCGCGCGCGCGACCATAGAGGAGTTCCATCGTGAATCGCAGCGAGCTGAGAAGGATATCGACAAAAACTTGCGCGAGCTGGAAAAACTTGCAACCGAGACTATCGGCGCGACGATCGAGCTCACTTCTTGAAATCGGTGTACCCGCATCGCCCGCAAGCCCAACGGTTCCCGTGGTCAGCCATGAAGACTCCCGGGCCGCAGCGCGGGCAGGCTGGGCGCAGATGCTCAAGCTTTTCGCCCTCGAGCTTGTAAAGCTTGGCCTTCGCGACCTTAACCTTCTTTGCCACCCTCGACGGCCTCCTTGGCCTTTTCCTCGGGCTTTGCCCCCTCGGGCGCCTCTGCAGCCTTCTCCGCTTCGGGTTTCTCGGGCTTGGCCGCCTCTTTCGGTTCCTCAGGTTTTGCTTCCTTCGGTTCCTCTACTTTTTTCTCGGGGGGCTTTTCGACCTTCGGTTTCTCCTCGGGCTTTGCCTCCGCCTTGGCCTCCTTCGGCATGTCCCGCTCGAGCAAAAATTTGGGCTCCAGCCCCTCGAGTTGTTCGCGGGAGCTGTAGACGCGGGCGATCCCCGATGCCACCTGGCGACCGTGGGTGCTCGCCAGCTTCTCGATGACGATGAGTTCCTCCGCGACGCCGAGCTGGGCCGCGAGCTGGGCGCGCGCGTCCAAGCGCTTTGGGGTTGGCTCCCCCGCGTGATCAGCTTTGAATCTCACCTCGGTGCGTTTGAAGAGCGGGCTTTCCGTCTTCTCGATTATCTCGACCTTCATGGTTGCCCCCTTTCACCTCGAGCGGAGTTCAATTAAACCTTAGCCATGCTTATCGCTAATCCAATTTTCGAGATTGCCTTAAACCACTGGCGAACGTTCGCCATTCCATTCAAAAAAAAAATAACCCACAATTTCCAAAAATTACCGACTAGTTTCGAATTGCTTTAGCAGCATTTCGATTTCACGACGCTTGGGCTCGGTGACCTCAACGAGTACAAGCCCTTCGCCGGGCTGCCCGTAGACGACCGCGGAGCCGAGGGGTGCCGAGAGCACGGCGGGCAAGGTAGCGAGGTCCTCCTCCCCCTCGACCACGATTTTCAGGGGAGGTTTTGCGGCCCCTAGAGCCTCACGCAGCCCCGGGGTGATGGTTCCAGCTTGGTTCTTCACGCGAACGACTTTTGCCTCGAAAGTCTCCACCGCCCGCTTGGTTTTTTCATCGGCTGGCAAACGCATGACCTTCATATCGACGACTGCCACATCGGGCCTGAGCCCGCCCTCGATCAACTCCGCGGTCACGACATCGCCAACCGCGATCAGCCTAGGGGGGTGGAGTTGCCGCAGGCGCTCGATCGCCGCGGTGACATTCGGGAAAAGCTGGCCCAGAGGGCGCTTTAACAGCGACCGAACCTCGTCGGGTAACTTTAACACTAACGAACCCTCAGCGCGTACTTCCCGGGCTGGGTGATTTTGAGCCGCTTGGCGATCTCGGAGTTCTCTGGGTCGAGCACGACGACGTACCCAGACCAGTCTCCAGAGAGCTGGGCCCCGCCGCACGCCGGACAGGTGTTCCCCTCGGTGATGAAGTTACACTTGCGGCAGGCCTTTTCGGTCAAGCCTTGGCCTCCTTGCGGGCTTCCTCGATCCACTCCAGCTTTCCCAGCCCAACCTGACGCATCGTCAGGCCTATCTTCCCGCCTCGCGCACCTCGGCGAATGCTCACCGTGACCACGCGTACACGAACCCTGTCCCCTTCCTTCAGCGCTCGCTTCGACTCCTTTCCGTAGAGCGCCCCCTTCTTCTTGTCGTACCCCACGAAATCGTCCATCACCTGAGAGACGTGCACCAAACCATCGATGGGGCCCAGACGCACAAACCCGCCAAACTCGACGATCTCGACCACCTCACCCAGCACCACCTCGTTGACCTCGGGTTTGTAGACGAGCGCATCAAAGGTGACATCGTGGTAGCTTGCCCCGTCGCCCATGATTATCCTGCCCGTGCTAATCTCCTTGAGCTCGGTGATCGCCAAGATTGTGCCCACATCCTTGTCGGTCAGCCCCTCGTAGTCCTTGTGCAGGATGTCGACGATCACCTCCTCGACGGGCTCGTCAAACCGGTTGGGGGGCACCCGCACGGTATCGCGCACGGTTATTATCTTGTACATTCACTCCACTCCAAATTTTTTCTCATATGGCTTCATGGCGCGCCTGATCACTTCACGCGCCTCTCAAGCACCTTTGTTTCCTTTCCCTCCAGCTCTTTATAAACGTCCTTCCAGAGGTTAACCATTGTCCTCACAATTAGATGAATAGTGGGACGAAGAGTAGCGCCGCCATCGACATTAGCTTAATCAAAATGTTCAGCGATGGTCCAGAAGTGTCCTTGAACGGATCCCCTACGGTATCGCCTATTACTGATGCGGCATGGGTTTCGCTGCCTTTACCGCCCAGACGTCCCTCCTCAATGTACTTCTTGGCGTTATCCCACGCACCACCAGCATTTGCCAAGGTAATTGCGAGCAAGAGGCCTGTAACTATCGCCCCAGCAAGCATTCCTCCCAACGCTTCGGGCCCGAGAAAAGGAATCAAGCCGACGGCAATGGGTGTTACAATAGCAAGCGCTGCCGGAGGCGCCATGTTCCTCAAAGCCGCCGAAGTGCTGATGCTGATGCATTTATCGTAATCGGGCTTCGCCTTTCTTTCCATAATTCCAGGGATTGTTCTAAACTGCCTACGGACCTCACTAACCACTAAGGATGCACCTCTGCCGACAGCCCTCATGGTGAGCGCGCAGAACAAGAAGGTTAACATCCCCCCAATGAATAACCCAGCGATGACCGGAGGGTTCGTGATGCTGAGTTTCTCCGGAGTAATGCCGACCCTTTGAATATATGCTGCAAATAGCGCGAGAGCCGTTAGCGCTGCCGAACCAATCGCGAAACCCTTGCCGATCGCAGCAGTCGTGTTTCCAACGGCATCCAGTCGCTCGGCCCGCTTACGTACGGTTTGCCCCATTCCCGACATCTCGGCAATTCCCGCGGCGTTATCGGCCACGGGACCATAGGTGTCAGCGGCGAGCGTCATACCTAACGTGCTAAGCATGCCAACAGCGGCGATCGCTATGCCATATAGACCGACAAAATGGTGAGCTAACAAGATTGCCGCACCTATCGCGATGATCGGAACTAACGTACTTATCATCCCCACCGAAAATCCACTTATGATATTTGTCGCGGGGCCAGTCTGGGAGGAGTATGCAATCGACTGCACGGGCGAAAATCTATTCTCGGTGTAGTACTCCGCTGAAAGCCCTATAACAATTCCCGCGATCAATCCCGCTAACATCGCGTAAAAAATCTCTAGGTAACCCACGGTGTACCAGATCAAGAAAAAGGAAGCGATTGCCATCAGAATCGCGCTTCCGAACACCCCCTTGTTAAGAGCCGCATGAAGAGTTTTTATTCCGGCACCCTTTCCCACCCGCACGAAGAAGGTTGCTACAATCGAGCAAAAGATTCCGGTCGCGGCGAGCAGCATCGGGAGCACCACGACATCGGTCTGACCGAGAGCGACGCCCCCTATAGTAACCCCAGTGAAACCTATCACCATCGCGGCAATAATTGAGCCCACGTACGACTCGAAAAGGTCGGCCCCCATCCCCGCTACATCCCCGACGTTGTCACCCACGTTGTCGGCAATCACGGCTGGATTTCGTGGGTCATCCTCGGGGATTCGGGCCTCGATTTTTCCGACCAAGTCCGCGCCCATATCCGCTGACTTCGTGTAGATGCCCCCACCCACGCGCGCGAACAGCGCTATCGAGCTCGCCCCGAAGCCGAAGCCCACGATTATCTGGGGATCCCCGAACAAGTAGTAGAAAATGCTCACGCCCAAGATCCCAAGACCCACGACGCACATCCCCATGACTGCGCCGCTCGAGAACCCGACCATGAGCCCTCTGCCTATGCTTCGCTTCGCCGCGGCCGCCGTTCGAGCGTTCGACTTGGTTGCCACGCGCACCCCGACGTTGCCCGCTAACGCCGAGAAAAACGCCCCGACCGTGAATGCCGTGGCGGTCTGGTAGTTCACAACCAGCGCCAGGATTATCGCCACGATGACCGCGTAAACGACCATCACCAGGTATTCCTTGTTCAGAAAAATCATCGCTCCTCGGTAGATGGTGCCTGAGAGCTCCCTCATTTGCGGCGTTCCGGGAGACTGTCGTAGAATCTTGAAAGTTAAGTAGCCCGCGAACGCGAGGGCCAAAGCACCCGCTATCGGCGCCAGCATCACGGGTTCAAATTCGACCATCTCACGACCCCTTGAGAAACTTCACTTCTAAACCCAACCGTCTATTGCAAGATGAGACTTTTGTCGTAAATAGATTACCGGCACTCCGCGGCGCCGAAGCTCCATCCGCAGGGCGGCATCGGTCGTTCCCACCGTGTAGCGCCCCTTGAGCGCAAGCCCTAGGATCGCATCATCCGCTGCACCTTTGACCTCGATGACCTTCCCACGCTTAGCTATGATCAATCCGATTTTGGCTGCCGTTCGCTCCTTGGGCTTGCCCTGCTCTGAGATTAGTTTGAGCTCTTGGAGGACCGGACTTGGAATAGCGAGTTCATGGGGTCGTTCGAGCAACCTGTCGAGTTCCCCCACAATATCAACGCCGAATAAACCGGGGACCATCAAGAAGCTCGTGTCCGCGATGACCCGCAACCAAATTCCTCGTCAACTTATGACGCCGTAACCGATCAGGCGCCACCTTCCAGCGACGCGTCGACTCAGCGCTGCTCGGGCCCCCTGTTCGGCGCAGACCGGCAACTTGAGTTTGATGGTGGCCCGGTCCCCTCGAGCGCTCGCTATCGCGCCCACGGTCATCGCCGTCCCCACGTTGAGCATCAGGGGTTCCCGCGTGACCAGAGGCTTCACCTCAAGCTCCTTGGGAAGCCCGACGACGCGCTTCATCAGGTGGACTTCTAGCTCGAGCGTCTCCAGCACCTCGGGCAGGCTCCCGGGCGCCCCCGCCACCGAGCCCACGAGCGAATCGCCTTTGGTCAGCGAGGGGTCGAGCCCGGTTCCCACGCCGATGAGGCCACCTGGAACAGCCTCCTCGACCCGGCTCCCCCCCGCGTGCAGACTCGTGATCTTTGAGTCCAAGTGTTGCCACGTGGTTCGCCCCTCCCGGCTCACTCGTATGCCGGGACGTATCTCTATCCCCTCGTCCTCGCGAAGCTTTCCCCAAAGGAGTGAGCCACCCAAAATCCCCCCCACCAATTTTTCTGGCTTGATACCGGGGCGATTGACATCGAACGAGCGGGCGACGTGCATCCGCGCCGGCTTCGAGAGGTCTCGCTTCGGCGTCGGGATGTGCTCCTCGATCGCTTGAATCAGCCTGTCGACGTTCGCGCGGTGAATCGCAGAAATTGGGATCACCGGGGCATCCGCGGCAGAGGTGCCCGAGAGGAACTCCCTGATCTGCTCGTAGTTCTGCATCACCTTCTCGCGCGAGACGAGTTCGATTTTATTCTGCGCCACGACGACGTTGCGCACCCCGATGATGTCGAGGGCCATCAGGTGCTCCTTCGTTTGGGGTTGGGGGCAGAGCTCGTTCGCCGCTATCACGAGCACGGCTCCGTCCATAATTGCGGCTCCAGAGATCATCGTGGCCATTAGCATCTCGTGCCCCGGGGCGTCGACGAATGAGACACGGCGCAGGGACTCCGTCGCGGCCCCGCAGTAGGGACACTTCTCCTTCGCGCTGTATCTCCCACACTCGGGGCAACGCGCGAATGAAGTATCTGCGTAGCCGAGACGGATCGAGATCCCTCGGCGAATCTCCTCGCTGTGCACGTCGGTCCAGACGCCCGAGATGGCCTCGACGAGCGTCGTCTTTCCGTGGTCGACGTGACCGATTATACCTATGTTGACTACCGCTTGGGGCATCGAAACACCTTCGCTCAAATTTTCAGTTCAAACGATATAAAACGCGCAGGCTTTAGTCAGAGATGCAAACGTATAAAACCTCTCCCGGCTCCAAGTATCGTACACCGCAATCCTTTTATGGATGGGGGTAAATACCACCAATTGGGGGTAAACACCACCAAGGGGAGAAGATGCGATTTGGTAACTATTTAGACGAGCTTCTGGCTAAACGCTCATACGTTAAGCTTCTCCGCTCACTTGTGTTGAGTTCTCCAGCCAAGGAGTGGTCGGGAAGGGAACTCGCGCGAGCAGCAGGAGTGGATCATACCTTTGCTAATGAGATTCTGCCGGTGTTTGTTGGTTATGGAGTAGCAAGCATGCGTCGCCTCGGCAATGCAAACATATATCAGGTCAACGCCGCCCACTTCATCGTCAAGCAACTCCGTGTATTTTTCGATGTAGAGCAACGAGCGATAGAACAACTCAAAGCCGAACTCGCCAAAGCGTGCACTTCGAACAAAAAAATCCTCTCCGCAACGATGTATGGCAGCATCGCGCGCGGGAGGGGAGGGGTAGGTTCAGATATCGATCTACTACTCATCGTCAGCGAAAAAGTTGACTTGGCGGGGCAATTCAGCAGCGTTGAGACTAGGTTTGGAAATACAGTTTCGCCCCACATCTGGACCCTCGAGCAGCTATGGAGGAAGAAAAAGCTACCGCTCGTGCGCAATATTTTAAAAGAGGGTAAGCACATCTACGGCAAGAAATTGGAGGATTTGCTGTGAGGGTGCCCGAGGAGTTACGGAGGGAGCGGGTCGACAAAACTAAATTTGGAGTTTACCTCAAGAAGGCCGGGGAGTTTCTAACAGCTGCTGGGGCTGAGTTCAAGCATGGCAGGTACAACAGTGCTGCGAGTTCAGCCGCTCATGCTGCGATAAATGCACTCGACGCTATGACTGTTTATCTCTCCGGCTACCGGCACGCAGGCCGACGACATGAGGACGCTTGGAAGTTGTTAAAATATGCTGAGGGGTTGCCAGACAAAGCCGCCGCCGAGGGTAAATTTAAGGCGGCTGTTCGCGTCAAGCCGGTCGCAGAGTATGAGGGGAGATTAGCCGGGAAGGGGGAGACCCTGCGGGCGCTGAAGGCTGCAGATTGGCTCCTTTTGTGGGTTAATAGCAACCTTGGGGGCAAGAGTTGAATCGATAGTTTAAGCCGCCTTCGCCTCGGCTTCCTTTGGGGCCAAGAGCTCATCGAGCGGATTCTCCCCTCGCTTCACGATCTTCGCGTTGACCTGCACGATCGCATCTGAGATCCTCGAACCCCGGACCCTCTTTCGCCGACGCTCCCCTCGCCTCCGAGGTGAAAAACCCGGACCGCTAGCCAGCAGGACGCTCGTTCGGCCGGGACCGTAGATGTCCGGGCGCATGGGAAATCCATCCTTGTCGGTGCCGCCCGTGAGCTGGAGCTCGTACCCTGAGAGCCCCACGACTGCCCCGTCGAACTTGTCCCCTATCCGGAGCCCGACAAGCCTCCGCGCATCCGGCTCGCGAGCCTCTAGGGGATGGCTCTTGCCCGTCTCGGGATCAGCGACCACTACTTTGAACACCATCACATCACCCCGTGATCAGAAAACAGGCTAATTATCCTCCACCATCTCATAAAGCTTTTTTCTCGCGTCGTGAATCAAGGAGGGCGTTTTTTGCCCCGTCTTTTCCCTGGAATCCGAAGCAAATCCAACCAGGTCTCTTGTACCTCTGCCATCAAACGTTTCTTCCGTCTTTTGCCCCGTCTTTTGCCCCGTCTTTTCTCCGCAATCTGAAGCAAATCTAGCCAGGTCTCTTGTACCTCTGTCATGATCCGCTCGGCATGGATATCGCGGGTCAAATCAAATCCCAAAAAAGTAGGCGTCCCCATCGCCCACTTTGCCAATCCTTTATATCCAATTCCTTCCCAGGGAGGATACCCCAACTCATCCACAAACTTCTTGGCAAACCTCGCACACGCTTCCGGCTTTCCCTCGAGGTAGAGGCCCATTATGTAATTGGAGGGTTTGTTAGAAAGTCCTCTATATTTATCAAGAAAAAGTAAAATGCTCAATTGACGGGTTGTTATCAACAAGCCTCCACTTTCACCGCCAGTTCTCAGCCATGCCGTTTTTATCAATTTACCGAATAACTCACTCAATCCAACAATGCTCATATTCGCACTTTTGTCAAGTTCCAATGCGACTTTCCAAGTGACATCTCCGATATTGGTGAATGGCCAAGATTTTTCTTCTTCCTCTTTGGGTAGCTGTATTTTTGCGTGCAGATAAGGTTCAAAATTTAGCGGTTGGGCCATAAGAATGGTCGTAAAAAGCTTACCCCTTCCTTTAGCCATTTTTGACAATGTTTTAGACAATTCGCTCATACGTCATCCCTTTACCGGCAGCGTGAAGGAAAACGTCGAACCCTTCCCCAATTCACTCTCACACCATATCTCTCCACCGTGGGCCCCCACCAGCTGCTTACATATGCTCAGCCCAAGCCCAGTCCCTGGCTTGGTGTGATTCGCCTGAAAGAACTTCGTGAAAAGCTTCGGGAGGTCTTTTTTGGCTATGCCCGCCCCCGTGTCCCTCACTTGGACGAGGATTTGGTTTCCCCTCTGCTCGGCTTCTACCGTCACCTTACCTCCCTCTGGGGTGAATTTGATGGCATTCTCGATTAGATTCGTGAGGACGGTGGCAATGTGTTTTCCATCAGCCTCAACCGGGGGCAACTTATTCATCCGTTGGGTGAAGGTAATCTTCTTTAGCGTGGCCAATGGTTTCATATGCTCGACCACATCCTGAATGAGTGGCGCCAGTTGCATCTTTTCCTTAAATAATTCCATCCGCCCAGATTCAAGCTTCAATATCTCTAGGATCTTTTCGACCGACCCCCTGAGGCGCTCCACCCCCCGGGAGATGATTCCTAGGGCTTTTTCCTGTTTTTTTGTGAGTTCCCCGAGCTCTTTGCTCGACATCTGCTGAAAGAGGGAGGTCACGGCGGTCAGCGGGGTCTTCAGCTCGTGGGCGGACATGGAGATGAACTCGTCTTTCATCCGATCCAGTGCCTTGAGGTCCTCGTAGGCGCGCTCGAGCTCCTTGCGCGCCCGGTCCATGTCCTTCAACAAGTAGGTCATCGCCGAGCGGGAGGCCTCGAGCTTTCGCGCTCGCTCCTCGAGGACTTTTTTTGCTTTTTCTGCTTTCTCCTCCGCCCGCTTGCGCTCGGTGATTTCTGCCTGTAATGCTTCGTTGGCTTTTGTCAACTCTGCGGTCCTTTCCTGGACCCGTGTTTCCAACTCGTCGTGCGCTTTGCGTAGCGCCTCCTCCGTCCGCTTGCGCTCGGTGATGTCTCTAAATATCCCCCGGGTCTCAACAAATTTACCGTCTTTAAACTGAGCGCTGGCAGTGCCCTCCACAGGGATTTCTTTCCCATTTTTAGATACAAATACAGTTTCCACTCGCTCTGCGGTTTCACCGCCGCAAACTCTTTTAAAAACTTCCATGCAATGCGGTATTTGGTCTTTGCGCAAAATGTCCCACAGGGTTAATTTTTTCACTTCTTCTTTCGTGTACTCCAGCGTTTTCAACCATTTTCGATTTACATAAACAAATTTACCTTCCTTGTCCACGCGTTGCATTAAATCGCTGGCGTTTTCAAAAAAATCTCGGAATCTCTCCTCGCTCTCCCGCAGCTCCCCCTCCGCCCGCTTGCGCTCGGTGATGTCCCTGAGCGTGGCGGTTTTTTTCTCCTTCGCCATCCACTCTCCCCCACATTCTCTTTTTCCGATATCTCTTTTCCTTTTCGGTGCAAAGCCCAGTATCACCCTAATTTTTGTGATCTCTCCTCACGAGCCCTGGTCATTTTCACCTTCTTGATAGCCGTCAGGATCACCCCGCGGCCTTCTCGGTCATGAGCCTCGTGAAATTCTCCTTTGAGATCTCGAATTGAAATCCGGCCTCTCGACCCCCTAGAGAACCTGAGCTCCTCCGGTTAATGAATGTCGTGAAGGGAGTGTCCTCACAGTCCTTCAGGACCATGACATCGTCGTGGCCGTGTCGCGGGTCTTTTCCCACAGACTGCTCGGTTAATTCAATAATGTCCAAGGGCCAGCACCATATTGCCCTCCGCGTCCCCCTCGAGGAGCGTGAGGGATAAGGTGCCCACAGCCGCCCTGTGTATGTATTGCCGCTAATGTTTTGGGCATAAGTTAAAATCATAAATATAGCATTAACCTATTTTTTCTCCCCGAGCTTGGCCTTCAGCCGCTCGAGCTCGGCCTCCATCTAAATTGAAAGCCCAGTCCTATCTATATAGACTACTCATCTCCCAGATGTAACGTTTTTTTGGGGCGATGCCAAACTCCTCAAACAACGCATCAATCTGACGCTCTGCATTCGCCGGAATCATGATTGCCCCATTGCCGAGCTTTTCCCCATGAACTCGCTCGAGAAGCCCCACATAACGATATTTCTTTTTAACCGTGTGGGTGAAAAGGGCCGCATTGAATTTCAATTTTTGTGAATGGGGGAGTGAGCCGAGCCCATACGCATAAATGATAGCTTGTTTTTCCCGCGCGATTGCCGCCGGTAGGAGCTCGGTGCCTGGCCGTTTGTAAAGCACGTACCCCTCGCGGAACACATTGTAAAAGAAACTCAGGTCTTCAGAAACCTCGTCCCTGCCCCTTTTCGAAAATACCAGCGGCAACTCACGAAATTCATCGAGTACATCTAGCAGTTTTTTTCCGACCTTTTTGATGTCGCTTTTCTTATCAAAGATGAGCAGCAGATCGATGTCCGAACGCTTGTCGGCCTCCCCCCTCGCATATGAACCGAAGAGGATGACTGCCTGCAAAGATGGGAGCCGCGCCAAACGATGCACGAGTTCATTCGGTAAGTCGAGATTCAACCTCATCGATAATCCTCCCCATTAACTCGATCGCCCGACTTGTCCTCTCACCATCTTCACGTCGATAGGAGCCACTATAGAGATCAAGGAGTTCGGTAAATCCCCTCCCAACCTCATCGCTAATCGTATATGCGATACGCTTTGCGTCCGCGTGACTGTCGATTCTACGGTTGAGTTTGCTTGCATAGGCTTTTAACGCAAACTCGGCTGCCTTGAAAGCATTCTGGATAACCACGGCTGGACTCTCCATTGTCCTTGCCGCTTTCGCGAACTCCTCCGCATCTCGTAGGTATTCCACGCCCTTCCCATACGATATTAAAAAGAAGTCATAATATTTAAGCTTTTTATACAGTATGAAACTTGTTTAATACGTTGCGAAAAGGCGGCAAATTCTGTCCACTTTTCAATATTGTATTAAAATATTGTTACCTGTTTTATTTCTCCCCGAGTTTGGCCTTCAGTCGCTCGAACTCGGCCTCCATCCGCTTCATCTTCAGCTCCCGGCCCACCACCACTTCGTGGAACTCCTCGAGCTCCTTGACCCTTGCCGCGAGCTGCTCCTCCGCCCGCTTGCGCTCGGTGATGTCCCGTGCTATGCCGAATCTGCCAAGGAATTTGCCGTCCGTGTATATCGAGGATATGTTGAGCTCAACGATTCCGATGGTGCCATCCTTCTTTGCTACCTCCACTTCGTAGCTATCGCGGGTACTGGCGCCCTCCTTTGCCCGTTCGAAATAATGTACTGCTATCTCCCGACCTTTTGGCGTTAGAACCTCGGTGAAGTGTTTTCCAATAACATCCTTGTGCACGTAACCGAACATTTCTGAACTCCTATGGTTGGCGGTAGTGAAATATCCATCCTTATCCAAGGAGAATAGCAGATCGTCCACGTTCTCCCAGAGGTTGCGGTACGCCCTCTCCGATCTTTCCAGATCCAGCATCTTCTTCTCCAGCTTATTAACCAAGCGCTCGCTGTAGAGCTTGAATACCTCTTTCTCCTCTTCCAAAGCCGGCTTCTCCCGCCTTATCTTGCCCTCCTCTATATCTCTAATCACACCTTGTATGATCTTTATGAACTCATCCGGCTCAGCGGGCTTCCGAATGTACTTGGCCACTCCCAGTTTTAAGGCGAGCTCCTCATCTTTTTCATCTGTATATGTGGCCGTGTAAAAAACAAAGGTGATATCCTTCAGCTTGTCGTCCCCCTTGCACTCCCTGCAAAGCTGAAACCCATCCATTACCGGCATTAGAATATCTGAGATGATCATGCCAAAGCGTTCGGGTTCGGCGCGGAGCTTTTCAAGGGCTTTCGCTCCATTTCCAGCCGATACGACCTCGTAACCGCTCCCCTTTAGCAATGTCTCCAATAGGTAGAGGTTCTCTTTCTTGTCGTCCACGATAAGGATATTCATTTTCCTCCCCTCTGATTAATGAACCTCGTGTGTTCATAAATATTTTTTTATCTCCGCGATGAAGGTCTCGGGATTGATGGGTTTTTCGATGTAGCCGGTGCAGCCAGCTGCTAGGGCCTTTTCTCTATCTCCGACCATTGCATAGGAAGTCAGAGCTATTATGGGAATCTTGCCATTTGCTTCGGAGTCTCTTATACGCCTTGTAGCCTCCAAGCCGTCGATGTCTGGAAGTTGAATATCCATGAGTACTAAGTCCGGCTTCTCTTTTGTTGCAAGGTCAATGCCCTCCTTCCCTGTCCTCGCCTCAATAACCCCAAACCCGTTTTTCTTGAGCATAAAGGAAATCAGGTACATGTTGGTTTCGTTGTCCTCAACTACCAGTATCTTTTTCATGTTTTTGCCTCCTCATGTTTTAATGGCAATGTGAATGTAAACACACTGCCCTTCCCAAACTCACTCTCGGCCTTGATCTCGCCGCCGAGAATGTCAACTATCTTTTTGGAGAGGTAGAGCCCGAGCCCCGTGCCTTCCTGCTTTGGTCTGCCCTCGGTAGGGGGCTGGCTGAATGGCTTAAACAACATGCCCATGTGCTCTTTTTTTATCCCGATGCCGGTATCCCTGACCGATACCTCCACTTTCCCATCTTCTTTCGCCACCTTCATCTCTACCTTTCCTTTATCTGTAAATTTCAGGGCGTTGCTCACGAAATTCATGAGAATCTGTTTCGTCCTTCGCTTGTCGCTCTTGATTACCAACTCCTTAGGCGTCGCGAGGGAGAGCTCGAGGTCTTTTTCCTCCGCGGCAACCTTAAATGAGTCTTTTATCTCCTGTGCAATATTTGACAGGTTGAACTCCTCTATGTCAAGTTCTATCTTGCCTGCCTCTATCTTGCTCATGTCGATTATGTCGTTTATGAGGGACAAGAGGTGATCGGCGCTGTTTTTTACCATCGTGAGCTGCTTCTTCTGCTCTTCTGTGATCTCCCCAGCTACACCTTGTAACATTATGCCCGTGAATCCGATAATGGAGTTCAGCGGCGTCCTCAGCTCGTGGCTCATGCTTGCGATGAACATGCTCTTGAGGCGGTCGAGTTCCTGGAGGCGGATATTTGCCTCACCTAGTTCCTTATTTATGGATTGTAGTTCTTTTGTCTTTTCTGTAACCTCTTCCTCCAACTTTTTGCTATACCGTTCGAGTCGTTTTAGTTGCAAGTAAACACCAGAAATTGCCAAGGTTACTGTACCCACGATTGAACCTATGAGCAAATAGTACGGCCAGACCGGTGGCGAGGCCTTATTTGCTATGGCCAGCTCAGCGGCGCTCGTAGCTTCTTTTGCTAACCCGCACGCTTCGTCGTGGTCAAAGGATGATTCATACATGACCTGCGCTTCGG
Source organism: Hadesarchaea archaeon (assembly GCA_030672285.1). GTDB lineage: Archaea > Hadarchaeota > Hadarchaeia > Hadarchaeales > Hadarchaeaceae > DG-33. The sequence goes on from DAOVGS010000046.1 coordinate 22,263, forward strand.
CGAGCAGCATTTCTGCTCTTGCAAGGAAGTATTGTCCTTTCTCTGTTAACGACACCGCCTTGGCTTCTGTTACGGTGTCCTGAGCAGCAGCCATTGCGTTTTCTGCTACATGCATGGGGTTCACCACCCATTCATCAAGATAAGCGTCAAGTGCCTCTGGATCATCATATTTTCCCTGGATGACGCTATGATGTCCAATCAGCCGCAAACAAATCTCAGTTACTGCATCGTACCGGGCTGCCGCGATTTCCTCATCGTAGTTCTCTTCAACTTTTGCGACGACGCCCAACTCTTCTACGCTTAGCATTCTTTCTGGTAACTCGATGTCAGACCTCAGCACAGCCTCATAACGACTCTCAACCCATGCACGCTGCCCCTCTTCGCTCAGCGTCCAATCCACCCAAAGCTTTGCATTCCCCTCATGTCTTGCTCCACTCAATACAGCGGTGTACAGGACATAGATGTTGGTGCCTTCAACGGGCCATACCCACTCAACGGGATATCCCCTTTCAGCGTACTCGTACCAGTATGCGTGTTTTGTCAGGACAGCGGCGTGTTCTCCTTCAGCGGTTGACGTATTTGCTTTTCCCGTTGTGGTAGTGAACTCATCAACCAAAGAGGCTAAGTGGATGCTCGCATTCCACCCTTGAACCCATCCGAAGTGTGCAAGCATTACCTCTATGTGTCCGTGAGCAATTCTACTTAAGATCGGGGAACCCATGACTATGCGGCCGCTATAATCCGTGTTAAAAGTTAGGTCCGAGTACCCTTGTGGCACCGGTAACCCTTCACTTTGAAGAACTTCCGTATTCACCATTATTCCATAAGCCGAAATACTAAATCCCGTGTAATAACCCTCGGGATTTTTTCCCACCAGAGTTCCGAGAACCGTTTCAGGGATAAACATTGCATTTGGGCTACTGTAAGGCTCAAGGTAACCCCCTATCCTAAGACGGTCAATCTCCTCATACGCTATACTTGCAACGACATCCTCATATGGGTGTTTTTCTTGTGTCTCGACATGGCCCATGACCTCAACCCCGCCCATGCGCACGTGCTCAACCTCGATTGTTTTACCTGTCTGCTCAAAATACCAATTCTCAAACTTCTCTATGTATGGATCCAAGTATTTTGAAGGGGTTGGCATCAGGAGTACAAGTTGCTCTTGTTGGGCTTGAACTGGCCGGATAAAGAGTAGGATGGCTAGGGATAACAAGACAAGTAATACAGTTCCTTTTCTCAACCCATTTCCAATCATATCTTTGTCCATTCTAACAACCTCAATACTGAAACGGCGTGCATATCTACCCTGACTCCCAAATGGCTTGGTAGTTGTCCAGCGTGGCACCAACGTTTTCGCCTTCCCACACTATCTCCCAAAAGGCATCCTGCCACAGCTCCGTTAGCTCGGAATAATTTGCTATCGCCGGTCTGGCAAGCGCGGACCTAAGGGTTTGTCTGTAGGGCATCAGAAGCGTATATTTTCCTGGATCAACTTCTTGCAAGTGGTCCCAAGCGTCGTCTCTGACTGGCAGCCACCCTATATGTTGCAGTTGCAGCCCTTGACCCCTTTTGGAAGCGAGGAACTTCACGAATTCCCAAGCTAGGTTTTTATGGGGTGCAACTTTAGATATGGCAAGGAAACCCCCACCTACCGTGGTACCCCTACCTATTGGACCCACAGGCGTCGGAAATGCATTTATTTTTCCTGTTAGACCCTCTTCTTCAAGTATGGTGGCTTGGTAGGGCCAGTTGAAGTTTACATATATCTCCTCACCAGAAATAGAATTCGGTATAGTTCCCTCATCCCATGTCTTACTATCAGGGTGTAGGTAATCGCCCAAGTCCTGTAAGAATTCGAATGCATTCACGTTGGGTTCTGAATTAAACTTTAGGTAGTCCCCCCCATAAGCCTTAATGAATATGGCCACTTCGCACGTTAGGCCCTCGTATTTTTTAGCCTTCATCCCCACCCGTCCGATACCCTCACTCTCGTAGAGGGTTCTTGCCACTGTGAGTAAATTCTCCATGGTTTCTGGGGGCTCAAGCCCGTGTTCTGCCAGCTTTTCCGTGTTTACGTACATGGTCAAAGCATCTGCTCTCCAAGGAATGAAGTATATCTGCTCTTCAAACACACCCAACCGTTTCTTATCCGCGTAAAGGTCGTCCCACTCTCCCCATGCTTCAACTTCATCGGTTAGATCGTAAACATAGTCCCTAGTTGTTGTCACCGCAAAATCATCTATGGTAACAACATCGGCAATGCCTCTGCCAGCCTCGACCTCGGCTTTGAGGTTTTCGGACAGTTCTCCCCAGGCTCCCCCATACAATTTAACTTCAACCCTGATCCCTGTCTCTCTTGTGAACTCATCAACCAGGGGCTTGTAAAGCTCCCACTCATCATCCAGCATGGCAGCATACCAAGTGATCTTCTCAGGGGCAACGGCTGTTGTCATGTACCAATACCCCACACCTACGATGGCGAATCCAATAACAACTATTACAATCGCTTGCACTCTTGTTATTTTCAAACCTTTATCCTCCCTATTTCTACTTCAAACCACCTCTTTCACGATATCATCGAGCCCAAATCCTCACGGAAGACTTCCATCTTTTCGGCTTCTATCTTAGATATGTCCAGAAGGTCGTTAATCAGGCTCAGAAAGTGTTCTCCTCTATCTCGCTCCAAGCGCCGCCCCATTAACTTATTGGCGCTCATCTATTAAAATTATTGTATGGGTAATCCCAACTTGGGAAGCTAAGTTTACCCACCAACCATCTTCTTCACCCTTCGAACTAAGTCCTCGTTATCGAAGGGCTTCTGGATGTAATCCAAAATCTCCAGCTTGCGCAGATCCTCCCGCCCCACCTCACCGAACGATGCGACGGTGAGGAATGCCAGCTTGAGGTCCTTGAGCTTTGGGTCCGCACGGATCTCAGCGGTAAGCCCCCTGCCGGTCATCTCCGGCATGAAGAAGTCTATCAGGACCAAATCGACCCGCTCCTTCCTCAATTTCTCTAGGGCTTCGGCCCCGCTCAGAGCAGTCACGACCTCAAAACCCTTGCCCTCCAGGAGAAGCTTAACCGTTTCACACAGGTCCACCTCATCGTCGACAACCATCACCTTTTTTGCCACTTCGTTCCCCCTTTTCCAAATGAACTTGTCGTCTTATTAAATAATATGTGTAAATACATACATATGTCCTGTACATAATAAATGGGTGAGATTTGATGCTCAAACAACAGCTCGATAAACGCCAAATCGTTGCCTTGGTCATTACGGCTGAGCGGTATCGGGATGAATTAGAAAGGCTCATCAAATTCTCCGACAAACACGGTAAAAAAATATGCTACGTCTCCCTCAACGTGCCCCACCAAACGCTGACCGAGATTTTCAAGCGGTGCAAGGTTGACCCAAAGAAGTTCTTCATCGTGGATGCCGTAACCTCGACCGTGATGACCCCCAAACCCACGAGGGGCGTTAGCTTCGTCTCGAGCCCCCGCGCCATGACGGAGTTGGGGATTCAGATAAGCGAAACCTACAAGAAGCATAAGTTCGACCTGATGCTCTTTGACTCCCTCTCGACGCTGCTAGCCCACGGGGATGGGCAGGATGTCCAGCAGTTCATCCACACGCTCACCGTGCGCATCCGTACTTTCAACGCCCGCGCAATCTTTCCAGTCCTGCGCAAAGACATGGACTCGAAGATAATGAAGGACCTGAACATGTTCATGGATGCTGTGATCGATGCCACGGTCGAGCGCATGATGCAGCAAGAGAAACTCAAAGAACTGAAAGCGATTATAGGCAGATGATTTCAAACTCGAATGTTTTGTCGTAGAAGTTCGAGAAAGATGTGATCAGCTCCGGGCCTAACTCCTTTTCAATCGAAACGATTTATTCGGCAGTGGTACTTATAAAATATGCCCGTATAAATCATATAGTGGTGGTGTGTTGAAATCTTTCAGACGTGAAGCCAAATCGCTTTCGAGAAGCGGGCGGCACTCGAGGAGACGGGGAAAGGAGTCCAGGATTGCTACCCTCAAGGAGCGTGCCGAGGCCCTGCCGAAACCCGAGTGGATAAAGATTGGGGTCCCTGGATTTGACGAGTTGCTCGAGAAGGGAATCCCCAAGGGCACGAACATCCTCATCGCCGGAGGTCCAGGAACCGGGAAGACCATCTTCTGCCTCCAGACTCTCTACAACGCGGCCCGCGAGGGGCACGACTGCCTCTACGTCACCTTCGAGGAGGCACCCTGGAGACTGCGGCGGCACATGGAGGAATTCGGCTGGGATGTCAAAAAAGTGGAGAGAAGGGGTACCCTGTGGGAGCTCGTGGTTGGGAAAGCTGGAAAAAGCGGTTCGCTGATCATCCGAAAGCTCGACCCACTTCAAATAGCTCGCTCGGTCGAGGGGCTGCTGGCGAAAGCCGCCGGGCGGCTTTCCATAGAAATAAAGGGGATACCCGAGCTCGTTCCAGCCGCTCTGACCCCATACATGATAGTTCTCGACTCGCTTTCCGCCCTGGAGTCAGCCTTCACCGGGAAACCAGGGGGCTACCGCATCTACATCGATCAGCTCTTCAGGCTTTTCCAGGAGGTCGGGGCAACCACCTTCGTGATAACTGAAACCGAAGAGGCCCCCGAGCGATACTCGCGCACGGGTGTCGAGGAGTTCCTCGCGGACGGGGTCTTCGTGCTCTATAACACCAAGATACGCGGCCTGCGGGTTCAAGCGATCGAGATCCTGAAGCTGCGGGGGGCCAAGCACGAGCGAAAAATCGTCCCCATCCAGATAACCTCCAAGGGAATGACCGTGTTTCCGAGCGAGACCATTTACGGGGCAGAAGAGTTGAGATAAAAGTTTCGCTGGATGCGTGGAGGTGAGTGACTTGGGGTGGAATAAGGTGAAGAAGTCGCTGGGGGTGCTCCTAGCTGGGCTGTTGTTAACATTTGCTTTCTCATTTTTCACTCCACTCGCCGATGCCACTTCGTGGTCAACGAGCTACGACAGCCCCGAGGACTACATTCGTTCGCTTGTGGTCTACGAAAACAAACTCTATGCGGGCAGTGGCGGCGACAACGGTATAATCTATGTTTACGACGGCAGCACTTGGTCTGAGAACTTTGCCAGCCCCCAATACAACATTTACTGCCTTGCGGAATACGACAACAAACTCTATGCGGGCAGTGGCGGCGACAACGGTATAATCTATGTTTACGATGGCAGCACTTGGTCCGTCAGTTATGAAAATGAAATCGAAACCGACATTCTCTCGCTCGCGGTCTACGGCGACAACCTATATGCAGGTACTTACCCTAATGGTCGAATCCTTACCTACGACGGCAGCACTTGGTCCGAGAGCTACGACAGCCCCGAGACCTACATTTTCTCGCTTGCAGTATATGGTGACAACCTCTATGCGGGTACCTACCTTAATGCTCTGATCCTTACCTACGATGGTAGCACTTGGTCCACAGGCTACGACCATCCCTTCGAGAAAGGCGTTTACTCGCTCGCGGTCTACAACGACAAACTCTACGCGGGCACCTCCCTTAATGGTCTGATCATTACCTACGACGGCAGCACCTGGTCCACGAGCTACGATACTCCCGAAGCCACCATTTACTCGCTCGCTGTCTATGATAACAAGCTCTATGCGGGCACAGCCCCTCATGGTCTTGTCCTTGCCCACGATGGCAGCACTTGGTCCGAGAGCTACGAAGGCCTCGAGATTGAGATTCGCTCGCTCGCTGTCTATGGCGACAAGCTCTATGCGGGAACGGGCACCAATGGTCTGATCCTTGAGGGGATCAAGTTTGATTTTTCAATAAGTGCGTCACCGGACAACGTAACGCTAGCGTGTGGTGATTCAGCCACCTCGGAGATCACGGTGAGTCTCGTCTCAGCTACAGCCGAAACCGTGTCGTTGAGCGGGGCGTGGGTGGGAACGGAGCCGACGGGGGTCAGCACAAGTTTTAGTCAATCATTGGGTACCCCAACCTTTAGCAGCACCCTGACCTTCACGGCGACCTCCACCGCGAGCGCTGGAACCTTTACCTATGGGGTCACGGGCACAGATGGTGGTTTAACGCGGACGGATAATCTTACGGTAACGATAGTGGCACCAACAACAGCCCCCTCATTGGTGTCACCGGAGGATGGGACGGCAATCGATGTCCTCACCCCAACGTTCAACTGGTCAGATGTCGCGGGGGCCGAGTCCTACACGGTGGAGGTGGCAACTGATAACAATTTTACAAACATTGTTCGTACCAAAAGTTCGATAAACAATATCGTAACTCTCTCCGAAGATGAAAAGTTGTCGTATGGAACTCGCTACTACTGGAGGGTTAGGGGAACAAACGCCGCAGGATCTGGAGATTGGTCATCAACTTGGAGCTTCACCGCCAAGCTGGCCGCTCCGAAAGTCACCAGCTTTCAAATCGCTGCTGGAGCCGCGTACACGAAATCCACTACCGTCGAGCTTACCATCACCGCACAGAACAAGGTCGAGATATCATTCTCGAGCGACGGGGTGGTTTGGGGTGAATGGGAATCCTTCCAAGCCTCAAAATCTTATGCTCTATCGACTGGCGATGGCTCCAAAAATGTGTATGTCAGGGTGAGGGACAACGCCAGTGATGTCAGCCAGACAGTGGTGGGCTCGATAACCCTAGATCAAACCCCTCCGAGCACGGACAAGGATTTATCAGGAGATTTGGGTGCAGAAGGCTACAAGGGTTCAGTGGTAGTCACGCTCGCGAGCACGGACGAAACTTCCGGCGTCGAATCAACGAAATACCGGGTCGATGGCGGCGAATGGCGAACGGGTGAAACTTTTGTGATATCGGAGGAAGGTGAGCACATCGTCGAATACTACTCAACGGATGCAGCGGGGAACACCGAAGAATCTACAACGTTCGAGGTGACGGTGTACAGCCCAACCGCTATCCCGCCCATCCTCTCCCAATACTGGTGGGCAATCCTATCGATCATCGTGGTGGCCGGGGTCGTTACGATTTTCGCCACCCGGAAGATCAGGCTCTCAGGCAGGCTCAAGCGGATCACGAGGGAGAAGGCGGAGATCCTGAAGCTGAAGCGAGAGGCGGAGGTGAAGTACTTCCGCGAGGGCTCCATCTCCCGAGACACTTTCGACGCACTGATCAAGGACTACGAGAGGCGAAAGGCAGAGCTCGAGAAGGAGGAGAGGGTGCTGCAGGCGAAGGTCAAGCGCAAAGTTAAGGGAGCGGAAAGCTAGAAGAGGAGTAATTGATTAATTTTCCGCTACATCACCCCATACGTGGGATCCTCACGCTGTTTGATCGCAATTATCTCGTCCAACACCGCTAGCTCGTCCCCTGAGAGCAGGTCCCGCAAGTCCCGCTTCAGGGCGAGCACATGGTCCCTGGGCACATCGACATATAGAGTATCGCCTTCCTGAAGGTTGCGCCCGACCACCCCGCCCTCAATCGAAACGGCGAGCTCGTCCCCCAGCTTCGCCTCCTGCACGGATTTTTTCTCCTTTTGTAACTCGCGAATCGTCCCCGCCGAGCGCCCGTCCCTGCGCATGAGCGGGTACTTGGGCCTCAGCACCCCTCCCAGCACGTCGACCCCCACGATTGCCGGGCGGCTGCGCCTGAACACGAAGCCAAGCTTGAGCGCGAACTTCCCGGGCCTGATGTAAACCTCGAGCCTCTTCGCCCGGATCTCCCCACGTCGCTTTTTCGCCCAGTCCTCGTAGCCCTCCAGGAGCCTGTAGATGACCTCATCGTGCAGCACGGACACCCCCTCGCACTCCGCCTCGGTCTGCGCGTCGGGCAAGACCTTCACGTTGAATGCCAGCACCACTCCGAGCAGGGGGTCGCTCTTCGCTACGCCCACAGCTTCAACCACATCACGCCTCGAAACGTCACCGATATCCGCGCGGCGAATCGGCACCCCCTTGGCTTGGAGCTGCCCCTCGAGCGCCTCAAGCGAACCCAAAGCATCCGCCCTGAGCACGACTCCATTGATATCCTTGCTTATCCGAATGCGCTCCATCTCTTGCTGGAGCTCCTGCCATAACTTCCCAGCCTCCGACGCATCCTTGATCGCCCACAGCGGGGCCCCAGCGATGACTCCCTCGAGATCGGGCGCTGCGACTTTAACCCCGGCCGCCGCGGACACGCTCTCGACGGCCTTGAACTTGTCTTCGGGGTCGCGAATCTCGTCGAGTGGTTTTGGCTGGAGTAGGGCCCGGACCTTGGAGGTGATTACTTTATCGAGCCCTCCGACGGCAAAGGTGTTCCCCCTTGCGAGCGTACCATCATACACGATGACATCGATGACCTTCCCCAGCCCGACCTCCTCCTTCACCTCGAGCACAGTCCCCCGCGCCGGGCCCGTCACCTCGACCATCAACTCGCGCTCGAGAAACCGCTGCGCCAACCCGGTGAGCACCGTGAGGACCTCGGGCACCCCTTCGCCCGTCTTGGCGCTCGCGGGCACGATGCTCACCTGCCTGCGGAAATCGCTCACCCGGTCGAAGCGCTCGCCCTCGAAGCCAAGCTCGTGGAGTTTGCCGACCAGCTCGTAGATTTTGTCGTCGAGCGCGCGCTGCACCTCGATGCGCTGGCGGGCGAAGGAGTCAAGAAAGCATGCCTTGGGCGACGGCTGCCACCCTGGTAGGAGGTCGATTTTGTTGGCGACGAGCATGAAGGGGGTTTTGTAAGATTTCAAAATCGTCAGCGACTCGAGCGTCTGAGGCATGAAGCCCTCGTTGATATCGACGACGAGGGCGGCTAGGTCGGCTAGGGCTCCCCCGCGGCGGCGCAGGTTGGTGAATGCCTCGTGGCCAGGGGTGTCGATGAAAAGCAGGCCAGGGAGCATCACTTTTATTTTAAACTTTTCGAGCAGATCACCGCAAATTTGCTTGATGGTGTCCGCCGGTACCTCGCTTGCACCTACGTGTTGGGTTATTGCACCCGCTTCGCGTGCGGCAACGGCGGTCCCCCTGATGCTATCCAATAGAAGCGTCTTGCCGTGGTCGACGTGGCCCAGCACCGAGATTATCGGCTGGCGTACCCTTCGCTCCCGCATTTCTGACACCAAGTTAATGGTGAGCGCCTTAATTTAAGTGGGCATCGCAGCTAGCCGCGTCCAACGCTGGACATTCGTCTCGTCATTTTTACTTAGCGCCCAGTTAGTGGCGAACGTTCGACATTGAAAATCGTGTTGATGAATACACGATCTTCCCAAAACTAACAACTAGAAAAATAGGGATAGCTCCTGTCTAGTACTTTCCGCGGAATCCGCAGCGTGAATGATATTCTCCGTAATGCTAGACCCGAAATCACCTCGAATCGTCCCCTTCGCGGCCTTGGCCGGGTCGGTGGCGCCCGAGAGCTCACGCATCCGCGCTATCGCTCGCTCTCCCTCGACCAGCATCACGACCACCTCGCCCGATAACACGTGCTCGACCAAACGCTCGAAAAAATCATTTCCCCGATGCACCGAGTAAAGCTCCTCAGCAAGCCCGCGATCGAGCTTCATCCGACGCATCGAAACTATTTTCAAGCCAGCCCGCTCGACCCGCGCGACAATCTCATCGGTCAGCCCCTTCGCCACCCCATCCGGCTTCACCATGACGAAGGTTCGCTCCCTCAAGCCTTTCCCCTCGCCTTTCGGGAGCGCTCGGTCCACTCCACGCGGTGCGGCTTCCGCCCCATCTCTAGGTTACGCTCGCACTTGCTCGAACAGAGGAACAAGACAGACCCATCTCGCCGGACAAACATCAAGCCTGTGCCGGGCTCTACCCGCCCGCCGCAGAAGGAGCACTTTCTCGCGACTGGCATCTTATGGCACCCTGATCTCCCTCGCCTCTCGCCCCGTCTCGCGGAGCATCAGGATATCACCCACGCGCACAGGGCCCTTGACGTTGCGGGTTATGATGCGCCCCTTGTCCTGCCCCTCGAGGACCCGGCACTTGACCTGTGAGATTTCCCCGGTTATGCCCGTGCGCGTCCGGATATCAATTACCTCGGCTGGAAAGCCGAGATCCTCCCTGACCGGCATTGAGCTCACTTCTTAAGCTCTTTGATGCGCTCGACGACCTCATTTACGGCTGCCGTCGCTCCTCCGGCCTCGGCTATCGTGATCGCCGCTGCCCCGACGTCTATGCCCGCTGCCGCCCCGAGCTCGCGCTTGCTGGGAACATAAATGTATGGAATGCCCTTTTCGTCGCAAAGCGGGGGCAGGTGGGCGACGACCTCAGGCGGCTCGACGTCCTCGGCTATGACCACCAGCACGGCCTGCTTCCGCTCGACCACTTTCGTCGTCTCGTTCGTGCCCTTCCGAAGCTTTCCCGTATCGCGCGCGCCCTCGACTGCCTCGTAGGCCTTGTCCGCAAGCTCCTTGGGCACCTCAAACCGTACGTAAATTGGCTTTGCCACTCAATACCTCCTTCAGGTTTTAACCTCCATCATTCATGGGTAGTGGCTCGTATCCCTTTAAAAACGTGTGTTATTTTAACTTATCTATGCCCGTAAACCACGATGAGCTTCGGCCTTGCTACATCGACCCGAACGAATCCATAGCGCTCGAATTGTACAATGGTGTCGACTTTAAGCCCCGCCACCGCCGGCTCGGCAATCCCCAGCTCGCGGGAGTTGTCCGGCCTTATCACTTCGACCTCCACCGCCCCGGCTGAGACCCACTGGATTTTTTGAACATCCGCGAGCTCAAGCCCCTGAAACTCGACCTCGACCACCCTTCCCTTCGAACTAAGGGACACATTCATCAAGTCCTTGAGGCGGAAGGTTTGTCCCTCCTGCAGGGCTGCGACATCCTCACTTGCAAGATAGAACACGAGTGCATCGTCCTCGCTCGCGAGCGGCAAAATCCGTTCCCCGTGCTCGGGGTGGCCCGGGTGCAAGCGAAGCCGGACCTGCTTTAGGTCGGGTGCCTTGTGCACGAGCGTCTTTACGGGATTCGGGACGAAAAAATAGCGGTTCGCTCGCTCATCGGCGAACTTTCGGTTGTAGGCGTAGAGAGTCTCCCAGCTTAGCGAGGCATCGACGAGCGTTGGGCCGATATCTAAGATAAGCTGCTTGATCGCCTCGGGCACGAAGCCCCGGCGCCTGAGCGCTGCGATCGTGCCCAGCCTCACGTCGTCGTGCCCCGTGAGCTCCCCGCTCTGGATGCTTCGCATGGTCTGGGTCTTGCTCAGCGCAACCCCTGCCATGCTCAGGCGCCCGTACTGAACCGCCGTGGGGTACTCCCAACCTAAATGCTCGAAGAGCGTGCGCTGGCGCTGCTCGTTGACCTCGTGCTCCTTTCCGCGGATGACGTGAGTGATCTCCATCTCGTGGTCATCGATGGTTACCGAGAAGTTGTAGAGGGGCCAGACCGAGTAGCGCTCCCCAACGCGCGGGTGGGGCTTGGTCGTCACCCGAAGCGCGGGCCAATCGCGCACCGCGGGGTTTGGGTGACTCAGATCGGTCTTGATGCGCACGACTGCCTCTCCCTTGGCGACCCCACCTGCTAACATCAGCCTCCATCGCTGAAGTTGCTCCCCGCTCGAAAGCTCGCGGCATGGGCAGGGCTTCCCCCGGTCGCGCAGCCTCCTGAAGTCCTTGATCGGGCAAGTGCACACGTACGCCTTGCCCTCGCGCAGGAGCTGCTCCGCATAATTGTAGTAGAGTTCGAGTCGGTCGGACTGCGCGTACTCCTCGTCCCAGCTCATGTCAAGCCATCGGAGGTCCCGGCGGATGAGCTCGTACATCTCGAGGAGCGCGTTCTCAGGGTTCGTGTCCTCGAAGCGCAGGATGAACTTGCCCTTATAGCGGCGGGCGTACTCGTGGCTTAGGAGGGCCGCTCGAACGTGGCCTATGTGGAGCGGGCCATTGGGGTTCGGGGCGAAGCGGGTGATGACCATCGGATATTTTTCGACATCGGAGAGCTCGGGCAAACCGCGCCGCTCCTCGGGCTTCGGTCGCTCCACGGGGCCCACCTTGCGAAGGCTGAAGAGCTGCTCCTCGCGGGGGAGCTCGTTGACCTCAGCCACGACCTGCTCGACGAGGGCGGAGAGCTCCTTGACCTTGGAACGCCACCCCGGCAGCTCCGCCACCAGCTTCCCAAGCACGGCTTTCGTGCTCGCTCGCCCCTCGTGCTCGAGAGCGTTCGTGAGGGCCCATCGGAGCGCTTCCCTGCGGACATCCTCCACCCGATCACTCGACAGACATTCTATTGGCACTGCAAATAAAGCTGAAGTGCTGGTTCCGAAAAATCGATTAATCGTCATTTCTCGGCAATTTTTATCTATTTTTTTAGACTTTTTAATCGATTAATCATTATTTTTCGGCAATTAAATCGAAAGGGTTCTAAAGACCTTCAGGCCCCTAACCTTATTTAACTCCATGACAAGAACAACAATATTTTTAATCTAGGTAAAAAGTTAATATTAAAAGGTGACTAAAATGGAACCTAAAAAGCGTTTTTCAACCGAAGAAGCTAAGAAAATTGGTGAAGCATTAGGGATTGATTGGAAAAATTTTGATGTAGAACAGTTTAGAATGGGACTGGATGTAGAATTAGAACATGGATTGAGAGATCCCAAAACTAATGTCACGAATGATGATCCAATAATGACTGGAAAGATTGCTCTTGCCCACCTAAATGAATTTCCAGATTACTACACCAGACTTGAAAAAATGGAGGAAGAGGCAGAAGGATATTGGGAAAAGAAAAGCTGAAGAATTCCTTTTACCGTTAAGGGTAAGCATCTGACCTTCAAAGATCAGCAAAAACAAATCTCCCCTGAAAACAAACTCCATGCCGAAAGAAAGTAAATAATGAGGATTTTTGGCAGAAGGGGTTACAATAAACGATATCTGGGTCTCGAACTTGGGGAAACGTCAAAAAAAAGTCAAAGTTTCATCGATTTATTTAGGAATTTTTCGGACTTTTTCTCACTTTTCGGACTTTCGGGCGAGGATTTTGTTTATCTTTTGTGCCGCTTTCTTTACATCTTTCATGCGTTTCACCCCGGCGCAGACACCCTTGCCCGATACGAATAGCAACAACACCGCCTTGGGATCGTCGAGTCTGAACACAAGGCCCGGAAAAATCTCCGGATTATACTCGGTGTTCTCGAATCTGCGAGCTATATCCTCGAGATCAAACTTCCCGCCGAAGTCAACGGATGCCACGATATTCTGAACCTTGGCCTTTGGCTCCGTTTTCACCTTTATGCGTGCTTTCCTGAGCTTTCTCGTAAGATTCCTTATCGCCTGCTTAGCGTCGCTCATGCTCCTCGCGCCGACGCAGTTCATCTTTCCCGATGCGAAGATGAGAAAAGATGCTCGAGGGTGTTCGGATTTATAGGTAATGCCAGGAAAAACCTCCGGGTCATAGACTGCGCCATCTAGCGACCTGGCCAGCTTCTCGAGGTTAAACTCTGTGTCCTCGTATGTGACCGAGAGCACGATATTTTGAATTTTAGTTTTTACTTCCATCATTTCCTACTCTAATAATTAGTTGGTATGTTGTACTTGCCCATTTCGGTTACACTACCTCCTAGGCGGCGCGCAAAGGATAAAGTGTTAGAGGATTTAAGAAATACGTAAACACTCTAAGATAAGAACGGTGCTTAGAGGGGAACCGGCGAAACTAGCGCAATATTTGAGAGGGGAGAAAAAAATTAGTACCTTCTTCTACTCTGGCCCCTATCTCCGCCTCTGAATCCGCCGCCGTACCTCGGCCTGAACCCTTCGCGCTGCTGCTGCTCCGCGGCGCTGACATCGACTTCCATGTTGACATTTGGTATATCCTTGTCGGATTTTGTCATCTTGCCGTATTTTCCGACGTTGAGGTGCATGTGTCCCCGCACGAGCGAGACGTATCCATTCTCTATAGACAGGACATCGCCCTCATTGACCGACCCGATCTGGTCCTGCCACAGGGAGAGTATAATCGTCCCGGTTTCGTCGCCCACCTTGGCCTCCGCCACCTTCTTTGCTTCTCCGCCGAATCTGTTGGGGATCTCTTTTGGCTCCCCGACACCCGTGACCTTCACCAGCACGTTTACTTTATCCGACCTAGGCGTCAGATCTTTTACCTTCGTTATTTCCACTGGGCTCTCTTCTATTTTTCCTTCCATTCTATCCCTTCCTCAGTTGTGCGTGCCACGTATAAATAGTGATGCATGAAACTTTTTTAGTAAATGCTGTGATGACAAGATGGTGAAAAAAATCTGGCGAACGGCAATGGTGATTGGAGGAGAGGTTTGAGCGTAAGGGTGAAAGAGTGTTCCTGAAGCAGGAGGAGAGCTACAGGATGATAAAAGCGATCAATGGGCTTTTCGACAAGATTCTCCCGTATGATTCGTCTTATGCGCCGATTATCATAAAATTTCGTCAAGACTTTTAAGGTTAAACTCTGTGTTAGCACAACCGTTCTTGACGAGGAAGACCGCCTGACCGGGTATATTCTTGTTTTTAAGGGGTTCTCCCCCTTCCTTCAGTTCTTGGCTGCACGCAACTCCGACGACTCCTTCGTACGGGTTTTTCTTTAGTATTTGGGGTATGCAGGTGCCGCCTGGCAACACGTAAACATCGTATCCTCTTTCTTTTCCCAGCGCGGTTGCTTTGTTGATCAAACAGTCGGAGGAGCAGTGGGCGCAGTAGTAAGAGGGAATCTTTGGGTCGAAACGCGCTTGGCACCTGTTGTCCATGTATTTTCTCGAGCAATGAGGCAGAAAAAGTGCTCTCTTTTTGGTTTTCAGAAACTTCTCTTTATCTAAAAGATTTCTAACGTATACGTCCACGAAATCTTCGAGGAGCATGGAAGCATCAGAGATATCCATACCCGTGAGTTCGCAAATCTTGAGCTTCTCGGCTAAGTATCGCACATTTCTCCCGACCCTCCTGTGTATATTTTTTTCATATGCAGCCGTAGCAAGTCCCCTGAAGAAGGATTTGGACAGGCGCGATACGTCAAAGTTGAATCCGTATGGCATGTTTGTAATGTTGACGGCCAAGCGTTTAAGGTTTAGGACGAAAATTACAATGTCGGCATCTTGAACAGTTTGAATTGACGTCTACGAAACGATGAGGGACGGGTATATGCGCCCGACGATCATTTATTTCAATCCGTTAGCGTTTTTCGAATTAATCCTTTTTAACCATTTTAACTTTTGTCTAAACGATCAATAAAATCAAAATGGTATGGGCACCTTCGGAACTACTGACCTATCAAAATTCCCGTTTGATCGTGAAATCCGCTAACTCCGACAAAACTTCCCTCGCCCCCGACTCCGGCAGCGCCTTCAGCTTTGATTTAGCTTGGGCGACGAGCTCCCGCGCTCTTTCGGCCACGTAATCGATCGCGCCCGCGCGCTTCAGCACATCGATCGCGGCCTTTAGCTCGGCCTCCGAAGCATCACGCTTGCCGAGCGCGCGCAAGAGCGTGGCTTTGTCATCTGGGGGTGCGGTGGTGAGGGCTCTGACCACGATGAGCGTTCGCTTGCCCTCCCGGATGTCGCTTCCTATCGGCTTGCCGAACTTTTCCCGCTCACCGGCCACGCCGAGCACATCATCCTGCATTTGAAATGCCATCCCAATCAATCGTCCGTATTCTGTGAGCGCGCGGACTTGCTCTGGCTTTCCCTTCCCCAAGAGGACCCCAACCTTCGCGGACGCCTCGAGAAGCGCCCCGGTCTTCCCGCTGACCATGCGCATGTACTCTGTTTCAGTCACATCAGCGCGCCCCTCGAACAGCATGTCGAGCGCCTGTCCCTGACAGATCTCGAAACTCGCCTTGCTCAGGGTATCGAAAAGCTCGACCGCGCGCGCGCCGTCCAACCCGAGTCGCTTGGCGTTCGCCGCCGCTGCCTCGAACACCTTCGCGAAGAGGGCGTCGCCAGCTATGATCGCAACGGGCTCTCCCCAGAGCACGTGTACCGTCTTCACGTTTCGCCTGAACTCGTCCCGATCCATGATGTCGTCGTGGATGAGGGTGAAGTTGTGCAGAAGCTCGAGTGCCGTCGCTGCCTCGAGCGCGTCCTCTGCCTTTCCCCCCACCGCCTCGCATGCCGTGAGCGCCAAGCACGGGCGAAGTCGCTTCCCGCCCGCCTCAATCATGTGCCTCGTCGCGCGCGCCAAGACTTCCGGCTCGAGCTCTCGGGGCACCCAGCGATTGATCTCCCGCTCGACCATGTGGGTCCGTTCTTCGAGGTACTTCAGCACATCCATTTAATCCAACCTCAAGCACGACCCATTTCGGAGCAGGTGCATGTGCTCGCTCGGGTACCCAAGCTCCCGCCCAAGCTCTGCCATCAGCCTGAGCTTGTCCATGGTGCTATGGCAGGGGATTAGATGTTCGGGCTTTGTGAACTCAAGGAACTCCTTGGTGTCGATTCGCGCGGCGTGGCCCGATACATGGACATCGCGGTGGATGCGGGCGCCTTGGGCACGGAGCTTGGTCTCCAGGAGCTCGCGATTGGATTCATTTATCGGGTTCGGGATGACGCTCGCCGAGAAGATCACCTCATCGCCCCGTCTGACCTTGAACGGAAGCTGACCATTTGCGATGCGCGAGAGCACCGATGTCGGCTCCCCCTGGTGTCCCGTACAAACTAGCACGTAATCGCCCTTTGATTTCTCGATCCCACGAAGCAAGTTGTGCACCGCGTTCGGGCGCCCGTGGATGCGCAGCTCGGGCGGGAAGTCCACCAACCCGAGGTCGAGCGCTGCCGTGCAGTAGTTGCGCAGCGAGCGCCCGACCAGCACGGGGGTGCGGCCGAGCTCGAACGATAGGTCGACGATCGATTTTAACCTAGTGATGTGGGACGAGAAGGTCGTCACGAGCACCGCCCTGCCGGTGGAGTCCGCCTCTCCCATCGCCTCCCGGAGCATCTCCCGTGCGTGTCCCTCCGATTGGGTGGGACCGGGTTCGTCCACCCTTATCGCCCCGACTATGGCCGCGAGCAAGCCATCGTGGGCGAGCCGCTTCAGGCGCGTACGGTCGGTTTTATACCCAAGCAAGGGCTCCTCATCGAGTTTGAAATCGCTCGCGCAGAGCAGAGTTCCACTTGCACCTCGGGCGGCGACGAAGACCGTCTGGAGGATGCTGTGGGCGGCGGGGATGAACTCGAGCTCGATGTCATCCACCCTCACGCTATCCCCCGGCATCACCGCGCGAAGCTCGTTCTTGACCTTGAAGACGTGCTCTTCACGTATGACACGCTTGACCAGCTCAAGGGTGAAAGGAGTGCCGTAAATTGGGGCATTGTAGGCGTGCGCGAGCTTTCCCACCGCGCCTATGTGGTCGAGGTGGCCGTGGGTGAGCACGATTGCCCGAACCTTCCGGTTGCGGAGCAAGCTGTCGTCGGGGATCCCATTTATGTTTATGAGCTCCCTACGGCTCATCTCCCCTAACTCCGCATCCTCGAACGCCATGATGCTGTCGAGCCTTATCCCCATGTCCACGATGATGTAGTTTCCATCAAAGCCCAAGGCAGTCATGTTCTTGCCGACTTCCCCCAGGCCGCCGATGGGTAATATTTCGACCGTCATCGCCTTTCTCGCCTCCCCAGCTCGTTGGGACTCAGGCCGCGGGCGAGGAACCACTCACGCGTCCTACCTGTGATTACCAACGGCACTTTTCTGAGCTCTCGAATTCGCTTGCAGCCCGTGAGGAACATCGCCGCGCGCAGCTCCGCGATGAAATCATTTAAAACCCCAACGACCGCACGCTTGCCCCTCGACGCAGCTCGGAGGAGGGGGAGCGCTATTCCGACGAGATTGGCGCCGAGTGCGAGTGCCTTCGCGGCATCGAGCCCCGTGCGTACCCCGCCGCTCGAGATCACGGGCACCCTGACTGCCTTGGTCACCTCCGCGGTGCAAACGGCAGTTGGAATTCCCCAGTCCCAGAAGGTGATGCCCAAGCGAGCGCGCTTTGCCGACCGAAACGTCTCCACCCCAGCCCAAGCAGTCCCCCCAGCTCCGCTGACATCAATCCCCTTCGCACCTGCTCTCACGAGCTTTCGAGCAGCTTCGGCACTCAGCCCGCTGCCTGTCTCCTTTGCTATCACGGGGATCTTAAGCCCTCGGCAAACTTCGGTGAATTTTACCATGCCCCCACGATACATGGGCTCCCCCCCGGGCTGCGCGAGCTCCTGCAGCGGGTTCATGTGGATCGAAAGCGCGTCAGCATCAATCATCTCGACCGCTCGGCTGGCCTCCGCTACGCCGTAACCCTGGGTCAGCTGGGGCATGCCTAGGTTGCCCACAAGAAATACATCTGGGGCGACGCTTCGGACCTCGTAGGTCTTCGCCAGCTTCGGGTTCTCGAGTGCCGCACGCTGGCTGCCCACGCTGAAAGCCAAACCAAGCTCCTGCGCTGCCGATGCCAAGGCTAAGTTCAGCTTTCGCCCCCGCTGATGCCCGCCTGTCATCGAGCATATCATGATCGGCACCTCCAGCCTTGTCCCGAGGAAGGATGTGCGCAGGCCGATGTCCTCGAGGTCGAGTTCCGGAAGGGCGTTGTGTACGAACTCCACGTCCTCGAAACCTGGGGACTTGAAGAGGCTCTCGACATCCCGCTCCAAACAAATTCGGATGTGATCCAGCTTGCGAGCAGTAGTTCTTCCGCTCATACCCTCACCTCGCCACCACGCGTGTGCCGAGCCCCCGTTCCCCGAGGATCGCCCGCCTCAGGGTACCGGGCTTCGTCGCGTTAACTATCTCCGCCTCCACCCTGCGCTCGGCCAACGCGAGCAGCTCCCGCACCTTGTTCGCCATCCCGCCCGTGACGTCCTTACCCCCAGCTGAGCTAATTGACTCCACGAGCTTCGGCCAGTTCGCGAGCGTTATCTCCGGCACGAGCTTTGCATTGCGATCAACTTTTGGGTCGCCCGTATAAACCCCGTCCACATCCACCCCTAGAACGACGCGCCCGGCCCCAAGTTCCCGCGCTAGGTAGACGATGAGCTGATCACCCGAGAGTATACACATCCCTCGGCTCAAATCTGGCACCGCATCCCCATACAAAATGGGTGCCAAGCCGAGCTCAAGCAATTTTTTTATTGGCGCTAACTCCATCGATTGAATCCGACCATCGCTGACCACCGCGCAGGCTGAGGGGGGGATCGCGATCGCCGGCAGACCAGCTTTTTGGAGGGCATCGATGACGTGGGCGTTGAGCCGCTCCATGGCACGATGGGTGAGCGATAGACCCATCAGTTGTCGTTCGTTCTTGTATCCTTCATCAATCTTGTACTTGGACGCTAGCGGGTGTCCAAACGAGCCGCCACCATGCACGACGACGAGGGGCCCTTTAACCGTGGCTAACTCGCTCGCAAGCCGTTTGAGGGCCGACCGCTTGACCGCGAACCGTCTGTGCTTGTCGGTTATGACGCTCCCGCCAAGCTTCACAATTAATGGTTTCATGGGTCACCTCAAAATCGCGATGCTTCCATACCCTACGACCTGCGCCATCGGCCCCGCTGTCTCGCCGCTCGTCGCGTACTTCAGTAGCTTCGCCTTTTTTGCCCCAAGTTTTTTCGCGGCTTGCAACATCGCCGAAACCGCCCCGTAACCGCACATGGTGATTGCCTCCTCCTCAACAGTATGCACCAAGCCTGCCGCATCTAGCGCCAATATTTTGTCTATCGCCTTGTGATTTTTCTCGGCGGCCAATCGTTGCGGTTCATAGTGGGTGAAATCTGTTGATGCGATGATGGCGACATCCTTCCCAGCCGACGCCTCAGCGATGGCATCCCCGACCTCCTTGCTCGTCCGCTCATCCTGCAACATCATGCATATCGGCACAATTTTGAACTCAGCATTGAAGAGGTGCTGGAGGAACGGGAGCTGGACCTCGAGCGAGTGCTCGTGAGCATGGGCGACCGCGTCGACGTCGATGATGCCGGACGCTTGCTTGATCGCCCCGCTCAGCACCTCGTCTATTTGGATTTCTCCTAAGGGAGTTTGCCACTTCCCCGAGGTAATTATCGAAACACCTGAACCCGCGCCCGAGTGATTGGGCCCAATGATTACGATCGAGCTCGGCTTGCCGTCCCGCGCCATCTGAGCGAACCCATGCGCAGCGACCGGTCCCGAGTACATGTAACCCGCGTGGGGGGAGACTAAGCCCACGAGCTGCCTCGGCCCGGCCTTCACCTTCGGCACTCCCCCCGGACCGTGTTGATGAGCGTAACACCACTCTATTTGCTCCAAAAGGTCCGCTCGGGTACCCTCGTAAAATTGCCCTGCGACCACCGGGGGCCTCACCTACTCACCCTCCGGCTTAGTCTCGAACTCCTCGACCGAGACCTCGAACGGCGCCTCTGGCGAGAGCTGCCCCCGCTCCCGAAGCACTTGGCGCGCGAGCAACCAGTAAACGAGCGCGAGCGCCTTGCGCCCCTTGTTGTTCGTTGGGATGATGAGGTCTATGTCAGCCGTTTCGTTGTCCGTGTCGCAGAACCCAACCACGGGAATGCCCTCCTCAGCCGCCTCACGCATGGGCTGCTCATCCGCCAGCGGGTCGGTGATGACAAGCGCGGCCGGCTCAATGTATCCCTTGTAGGAGGGGTTTGTAAAAGTGCCCGGGACGAATCTACCAACCATAGCCCTGGCCCCGGTCACCTCGCCGAACCGCTGCGCCGGGCGCTGCCCGTACTGCCGGGCCGAAACCGCGATCACGCTCGCCGGCTCAAATCGCGCCAGAAACCTCCCGGCCAGACTTACGCGCTCGTCGGTCTTTCGGACGTCTAACACGTAAAGCCCATCGGGCCGCACGCGGTAGATGAAAGGGGCCATCGCGCCCGTCTTCTGCCGGGTCCCTATGTGGACACCGCTCGAGAGGTAGGTGTCGAAATCCACTAGCCCGACCACGCCTTCCGCAAATTCGGGTGTGCTCATCGTAGCATCCCCATTTTCGCCTTTGCTCCCAATTTTTCCTCAATCCGAATTAACTCATTAAGTTTGGCCACCCGCTCGCCACCGGCCACGCCCGTCTTGATGAGGGGACAACCCCACGCCACAGCTAGGTGGGCAATTGTTTCGTCTGGGGTCTCCCCTGAGCGATGGGACATCACGGGCACGTAATCATGTTTCTTCGCCAATTTTACCGCCGCTAGTGTATCGCTGAGCGTCCCTATCTGGTTTGGTTTTATTAGCACGGCATTCGCTGCCCCAGCTTTTATACCTTTCTGGATTCGCCCTACGTTCGTTACGAAGAGGTCATCGCCGCAGATCAAGCACCGCTTGCCGGCCTTCCGCGTGAGCTCGGCGAACCCATCGAAATCCTCCTCGTGCATCGGATCCTCGACGTAGAAGAGCTTGTAAGTTTCAATCAATCCGAGGATGAAATCTATTTGTTCCCCCTGATCCCGACTCACGCCCTCGCGCTCGTAAACGTGCTTTTGTTTTTTTGTATCGTACAGGCTGCTCGAGGCAACGTCTAGGGCCGGCCTCATCTCAAACCCCACCTCACCCACAACCTCTTCGCATGCCCGCGCTACGACTTCGAGAGCGTCGAGGTTGTTTAGGTTCGGTGCCCAAGCCCCCTCATCACCCTTGCCGCCCGTGAATGTCTCATTTTTTTGCTCAAGCAGACCTTTGACCTTTTTGTGAACTTGGGAGTTTGCAGATGCAGCGTCGACAAAGCTGATTGCGCCAACGGGGATCGATAGAAACTCTTGGATATCGGGCGCCTGCTTACCGGCGTGCGCTCCGCCGCCCAGCACGTTCCCGAGCGGGTAAGGGAGCCGAACTGCCTGCCCGCCCCCTAAATATTTGAACAGAAGCATGCCACGTGCGGAAGCCGCAGCTTTGGCCACTGCAGCCGAAATTGCCACTGCCACGTTGCCGCCTAGCTTGGAAAAGTTGGGCGTACCGTCGAGTTCATGAAGGAGCAAATCGATTTCCCCCTGCCTGTCAGCTATCTTACCGATCAGTTTTGGCGCAACTATCTTTCTCACCGCCTCAGTTGATACATCCACCCCACCCCTAGGGAACGCTATGACCTCGTGCTTGCCCTTGCTCGCCCCGCGGGGGGCTGCAGCTCGACCGAACCCGGCCCTAACTCGCCGCTTATCTTGCACGACGACATCAACCTCGATGGTTGGGTTGCCTCGGCTGTCCAAGACCTTGCGCGCGGCAATGCTGTCAATGGTGAGCTTCTCCAAACTGGCCACCTATCCGACATCACCGACAGCCTTTAAAAATTACTTCCATTAGGGATGTGGGGAGGTTTGTAAAATATTTTAAAACACCTGAATCTGCTAAATTAACCTTGAATGGATTATCTTTTGCTTAGAGGATCCACCCGTGGGTCAATATAGAAACGTTATTATCTGCGTCGATGATGGCGTTACCAAATCCCCAACCCGGAATGTATATGCCTTTCCAACCATCATAGTAGTCGAAAGTATACGTGCTATCTGTCTTGACGAAATTAAATGGAACAATTTTGTTAACATTTAAGTGGCCCAAATGATCTTCAGCATAGGGTGAGGTGGGCTTCTTTGAAACTATAATCGACATTGCTTGAAGTTCGTCGCTCGTTGTTGCAGTATACTCATTCTCTACGGTTATCCCACCTGTGCGGTTGTCATAAATGAACACGATGGAATTTTGCTCGCTGACCACGGCCCCTACCGCGAAATTGTCGTTCTCCGCAGCTCGCACGCAGAAGTAAAGCTCCACGTTCTCCGCGGAAACCCCCTCCCTAGAAGCGAGAGCATTGGTGATCTCCGTCAGCGGCATCTCAACCCCTACCTCTTTCAAAGTAATCTCCGAAACTTGCTTATCTTCAACCCCAAGCTGAACCGTCTCGCTGTGAGATTCATACCCCGATTTGGTCACCGAGAGACTGTAGCTCTCGTCGCCCTCCAAACCGATAAACTCGTAATAGCCACTAGAATCAGTGGTTGCCGACTGTCCGTCCAGAGTTACGGTTGCACCGGCTACGGCTACACCATCGGTTTTCACGTAACCGTATATTTTGTATGTTACCTCTGGAGGGGTTACCTCTGGAGGGCGGGTACCTAGGTAAATTGCGGCAACGCATATAATAGCGATGATGATGATTACCCCCAAAATACGTCTGCGTCTAACCATTCTCTCAGGCTCCGTTGGGGGGATTTCTTCAACAGTGCTGACCTTAACTTGCCTGTTGATATTCATGCCTCCTATGGATCTATGTTAAATGAACTCGTGGCATCCCCGTCGAACTCCTGCGGGGTATCGTCGCCGCCGTAGGGGTATCTCGCTGAGGCCCAGGTGAATGCACCCTCTGCCGTGGTGCGCCCTTGTCCTATCAACCCTCTTTCGAGATACCAATATGTCCAAGCGCCATTTGAGTAGGCTGATACATCATAACCATACCCGGCTTCCTTGCATGTAGTCGTCATATATCTTTTAGTAGAGTTTATCAGTGCTCCATCCATCCCTCCTGAGTGACAGGAGTCGAAGAACACAAACAACTTGCCAGTGTAACCGGAGAGATCGCTCTGCAGTTCCGTGTCGGTGTAATATCCGGTATTGCCCCATCTTGCATCATAAGCGCAGTACGCAGTGCGGCCGTCCGGTGCGCTGTCAGTCCCGTGACCTGAGAAGATGAGCGCGAGGGTGCCGTCAGCCCCCGCTCGGGTCGCTGCGTTCGTTATTGCGTTTCGAATGTTTGTCTCGGTCGCTTGGGAGTCGGTCAAAAAGGAACTTATGGTATATCCCTGCCCGACCAAGTAGGTCCTCCAGTCGTTGGCGTCGTTCACGCAGAATCGCAAATCGTTGATGTAATGGTAATCGTTTATTCCAACGATGACTGCATATTTGTTCGTTGGCGCAGGTGGTGCAGCTGCCGCGGTCTCCTTTCGATCGACGGTAAATCCGTACGCGGTTACCGAACCATCAGAAACCAATCGAACCTTTATGGAGCCCCCCAACACCCACGGGGTCCAGCGGTTGCGGTAGCTGCCGGTGTAGCTCGTGATGAGGTTGTTGTTTTCGTCGTAGATGTACACGTAGTCCCAGCCACTCTCGGTGTCCAGCTGGGTGAAATGGATTCGCATGTTCTCCGCCCCGGCCCCCCCGCTGACCGTCCAAGTTTGATCGTAGTTGTTCGGGTATGGGTGTGGCGATTCCGCGAGAGCGCCCGCAGTCGATAGCGAAACGTTAAGCGAGTAGGTTCCAGAGCCGCTGTAACGGTAGACCTCAATGAAGTAGTCGCCCGTGGAAGTCGCGCTGGGGGAGACTGTGTCGGTCTGGCTCCCGCCGAGGGTGGATGAGTCAACTTGGGACTGGTTTGGATTGTAGAGGTAGAGGTCGAAATCAGCTCCTGAAGGAGGCGTCAAGGTGGCACTAATCGTCTGCCCGCTCGACACGCTCACCTTGTAGTAGTCGGTGGTATCTGTGTCATCCACATACCCCGAGCCACTCCCAGTGCTTATGGCTAGGGCCTGACCGAAGCTGTCGCCTGCGTCTTGGCCCGAGTTCCAGTCGTTCTGAGCGGCGGCTGCAGAAAGTGAAACACTAAACGAGTAGATTCCGGAGCCCGACCAATGCTCGACCCAGATGTAGAAGTAGCCAGATGAGGTTGCGGTTCCTGTAACCGTGTCGGTCTGGCTCCCGCCGTATGCCGAGGAGTCAACATAGCTCTGGCCGGTGTCGTAGAGGGTGAGGTCGAAGTCGGC
>DAOVGS010000042.1 GCA_030672285.1 Hadesarchaea archaeon
GGCCACCAGCTTGTGCCTGACCGCCTCGTCGATATCGATTCCGATGAAAACTCGTGGCATTTATTTGAACCCCTACTTCTTCCTCCACTTCAATAATCAAATCAAGCATATTAAAAATAACTGCCCCCAAGATGAATCGCGAGCGCTGCTTGAACTAGCGGGCACCCTTTGATGTAGCACTAACTATTTAATACTGAAATAAGACCCTTTTTAAGGAGTGTTGAAATGGTTTCGAAGTTAGCAGCCGGAGTAATTATAGTGATTGTGGTGGTTGGTGCAGGGATAGCCGCATACGTGTTGACACGTCCACCGGCTGAAAAGTATGAGCTCTTCCTCGATTACCAAGTCGACGAATATTACGTCTACGAGACGACTACGACTACGACCATGGATAATACGACGGAAAATATCTTGTCGACCTATACCATGCAGGTGACCGCAGTGGAGGACGACGAAATCACTGTCAAATCTATCAGCACGGTAGAAAACATAGGTCCTCCCCAATATGAATATACTGTAGAAAGTGCCGATGTGACCATGGTAGCAACGATGACCAAAAAAGGTGAGATGATTTCGTGGGGAATAGAAAACGTAGTGCCGCCGGAATTGTGGGAGAACGTGGAACTATACGAGAATTCTCAGATGATGTATTCGCAACTTTTCGAGAATGTGTTGAGCGTGTTCCCATATGAGCCTATCCCGATTTGTGAGAATTGGGAAACATCGATCAGCAGCGAAATCGAGTGGGGAGCCGGTACGTATATGCAATTGACGGGTGAGGGGAGCACTCACTTCGTGGGTCAAGAGAGCGTCACGGTCGAAGCCGGAACTTTCGATTGCTGGCGTTTGGATTACGGCGCGAGCATATCGGGAGAACTGACAAATGGTTATACGGCTACGATGGATATGACGCTCGAAGGGACCACTTGGTACAGCAAGCTAAATTGCGCCCAAATCAAGTTGACCATGTCAATGACCATGAGCATGGAATATGATGGCTATCAATACGAATATCTCTCCGAATCAGTAACGGAACTCGTTGAACAGGGATGACTTAGCCCAAGGCCTGACTGAGCCACTACAATTTTTTATTTTTTTATTCACACTTGTGATGAGTTAACACGTGACGTGAAAAACGCCGACGACCTTGCGCTTGGTCTTGACTGCCTCGTTGTACCGTTTAAGGGCCTCGGGGGTGACATCGTTGATTATTTTTATCCCTCGTCTGCCAGCTTCCCTTGCGGCGTCTTCATCGATTCGAACACAGCCAGATTGTCCCGTGCCGACAATCACGAGCTCGGGCCTTCCGTCGAGCAGGAGGTCAAGCTCATCCAGCGTGAACTCGTGGTCCCGCTCCCGTCGCCTGATCGAGCCATCGGCGAAGATCCAAACATCGTGGGAGTAGCGTTTGCCGTCCACGGTTATGCTTCCGAAGCTGGTGCCGTCGACTCGAACCACGTTCTTCACCAGAAACTAACTCTGGCTTTCAAACTTTACGACTTTCGGCAGGTCGCGAACGCTCTCGACGATCGCGTCAGGTTTGAACTTCTCCAAGAGCTCCCGTCGCATCAGGCCCGTCAGCACCGCTACCGTCTTTGCGCCCAAATCCTTTCCACCTTTTACATCGTTCCAATAGTCCCCCACCGCTACGCACTCCCGGGGGTCGGCCCCAAGCCTCTCGGCCGCGAGCCTGAGGATCTCGATCTTGGAGAAATGATGCCCTTCCTCTAGGTCTCTAATGACGTCGTCCCCGGTGGCGATCGCGCTCACAAATCTATCGAGCCCGAACCCCGCCAGCTCCTCCTTTACCTTGGCCGCGGGGGCGATGCAGCTCGTGATGACCGCGATTGGGACACCTGCGCCGTGGAGCTTTTGGAAAACTTCCCTCACGCCCGGAATCAGCTTGCCGCCCGGGTCATCCGTTCGGTACCTTCGGAGGAACTCGAGCCAGAACTCGTGCAACTTTCGCCCTCGTTGTGGATCGGAGGGTACAACGACCACATCGTCGAGCGTGTCCGCAATGTAGCGCTCGAGGAACTCGTCCCACACGAGTGGCTTGCTTTCACGCTCCTCAAACAGTTGGTTGAAGACATCGTAAAATCGATTGAGCGTGTCGACCAGCGTGCAGTCGAGGTCGAATATTACAGCTTTTGCGGTGATCATAATTACAACCCTTCGGTTAGGATACGGTTGGCGCTCATAAAAGCTTGCACTCAGCTTTCAATTTCTCCACGAGATTGTAGGGCACTCGAACCATCCCGATGGGCACCTCGGAGCCGTGGCTGTCGCTGCCACCCGTCACCAGCAGGTTGTGCCGGCGCGCTAGGCCTTCGAAGCGTCGTGTCGAGAAGATATCATGCTTGCTGTGGTATACCTCGATGCCCCTGAGTCCCTGCTCGAGGAGCTCCGGCAACATCTCCTCGCGGAAGCCGTAAATCGGGTGGGCGAGCACCGAGACCCCGCCGATTCGTCGAATTTCCTCGATCGCTTCAGCGGAGGGCAGACGATATTTATCCACGTAAGCTGGACCCCCCGCACGTATGTATCGCTCAAACGCGCCGTTGATAGATTCGACGTGACCCCGCTTGAGCAGCGCCAGTGCGACGTGGGGCCTGCCTATCGCCCCATTCCCGGCCTCGGCCAGCACGTCTTCATACGAGATATCCAATCCTAGCCCGCGGAGCCGCTCGACCATCTGCTTGGCTCGGTTCAGGCGCACATCTTGTAGTTTCCGGAGCATGGCCCTAAATTTCTCGTCCCGCCAGTCGATGAGATAACCCAAAATATGTAACTCGGAACCATCGAGGTATGCGCTGAGTTCGACGCTCGGGATGACCTCGACCTCGTACTTTTTCCCCGCCCCGAGCGCTGCCTCGATACCGCCGACGGAGTCGTGATCGGATATTCCAATCGCGGCGAGCCCGACTTCTCGCGCCTGCCGGACGACCTCCTCCGCAAGCAGCCGCCCATCGGAGGCGCGGGTATGAATGTGCAGATCGGCAAATTTCTTGGCCATGTTCCAACCATCAGCCTTCTTCGTGTGAGTTTAAAACATCACATCTTATCCTTCGATGAGTTAGATGAAGGGGTACAACACGATCAACTTCTCTAATGGGGGCTACCGTGCTGCGTATGTGACCACGCGAGATTGGGCCAACTTCCGGACCGACCTACCTTCTGCGATGATCTTGCCGCCCTTGATTACCCATCGCCGGTCGGGCTGCATTCGAATCGCGTCCTTCACCGAGGCCGCGTTGATCACCACGAGGTCTGCGCGTTTTCCAACTGCGCCGTAGTCGTCGAGCACCCTTAGTGTACGGGCTGCGTTGTATGTCATCATTCGAAAGACCGTTTTGATCTCATCCGGCGCGCTCAGGTGCGCAACGTGTGCAGTTATGTTCGCGACCTCGAGCATGTCCGCGCGGCCGAACGGATAGAAGGCATCGTTCACGCAGTCCTGACAAAAAGTGACGTTGACCCCCGCCGCCAGTAATTCTTTAACTCGAGTTATCCCCCGGCGGACCGGTTGCTTGTCCCCGCGGCCCTGGATCACTAGGTTGGTGACGGGGTTGGTAATCATGTTGATGTTCGCTCGCCTCACCTTCTGAATGACCTTCCGCGCATAGTCGTCCGGGTAGGCCGCGAGCGCACACGTGTGACCCGCCGTGACCCGGCCCTGGTAGCCCTCGGCGATCGTTTTTTTTGCTAGGTACTCGAGCGAGCGCGAGCGGGGGTCGTCGGTTTCGTCCACGTGCATGTCGATGTCGGCGTCGAATCGCTTCGCCACCTCGAAACAGATATCGATGTGGGGCTTCGCCTTCGAGTACGGACGCTCGTGGTGGGGCATACCGCCAACCAGGTCGGCCCCAAGCTCCATCGCCTTGTAGAGCAACTCCTCCGTCCCGGGGTCGCGTAGGATTCCCTCCTGGGGGAAGGCGACGATCTGGATGTCCATCAGATGTCTGAATCTTCTACGCGCTTCAAGCAGGCCCTTGAGAGGTTTGAGCCCCCCGATTGTGTCGACATCGACATGAGTTCGCATACGGGTGGTGCCGTTCATGGCAGCCATTTGGATAACTTCACCCGCACGGCGCACGATATCGGGCACGGTGTAACGACGCTTTCGCTCCCAGATGATTTTGATTGCCTCCTGCAAGGTGCCCGAGACGTTCGGCCGCACCTCGTCGCCTATCATGCACTTGTCGAGGTGGATGTGTGGGTCGATGAAGGCCGGAGATGTCAGCATTCCCTTGGCGTTGATCACCCTTCGCGCGCGGCCCCGAATTTTTCCAACTTTAACAACTCGCCCACCTTCGATACCGATGTCCTTCAGAGCCTTCCGCCCGACGATTCGAGCGTTCTTTATCAGCAAGTCCACCTCATCACCTCCTAAACTCCCACAGCGCTAGGCCAGTTGTTTGCTCGTACTCCCGCTCGAGTTTTTTACCCAGCAGCTCTTGAAGGTGAAGCTCGGCCGCGAAAACCGTCGCCCTGAGCAGGTGCCCCGCGTAGGTCTTGCCTGCCGCGTCGGCCAGCACGGCATGGACATGGACAAATGGTTTGTCGTCCTTGAGCGAGAGGTTGCCGAAGCAACTCGCGATCTCCAGGGGCCGATCGAGTTTGATCTTCTGGTACTCGCGCTCCGCCTGATCATAATAGGCAAGCCGCGCCTGCTTGACCGCACCGACTACAGTGAAGACCGCCATCTTGACCCTCTTCCCCCTTGCAAAATTTACAACCGACCGCACGAGCTCCGAATTATGCTTGAGCCCGCACAAGAAAAATCTGCCGAGCCTGTAGTTTGTAGATTGCACGATTGTCCCAACCCACGTCTGCGCCATAGTTTAAGATATTTGTGTGCGTCCTTCAAAAGGGAAATAGAAGGGGAAATATAGTTCCCCCACCCCTAACACAAGTCTATTTGGATTAAGGTCTGATTTAATTTATCGGCTGGGGATCAGATGGCTAAATTTGCTGTAATCTCCGTATCCGGGCCTCCTGCGGCTCGGGATGCGATAGAGGCGCTGCGAGCTGACAAGCACGTGGTGCTCCTCGGCGGCGGTGTCTCGCTGGAAGAAGAGGTTGAGCTCAAGCAAGCGGCCGCTGAACGTGAGCTTTTGCTTTTGGGCCCGGGGTGCGGCACGGCTATCATCGAGGGCATGGGTTATGGGTTCGCCAACGCCGTGCGCCGGGGGCCCGTGGGCATCGTCGGGACCCTCGGGACGGGGATTCAAGAAGTTTCGTGTCTGGTGGACGAGGTTGGGATATCCCATGCCTTGGGCGTTGGCCCCCGGGATCTTTCGCAAAGGGTCGATGGGCTGGGGACGATGGGGGCACTGAAGTTCCTAGCGGAGGATGAGTCCACAAAGGTAATCGTGGTGACTGCTCTGGTCCCTGCCACCAGCGTCGCGCGGCGGGTGCTCGGAGCCGTCAAAGCCGTGGGCAAGCCCGCGGTGGCCTGCTTTCTGGGGGCGGGGCGCGGGCCCAAGTTCCCGAAGGGCGTGGTTCCTGCTAAAACGCTCGAGGATGCGGCAGCCCACGCGGTTGCCCTCGTCGAGAAGCGTGGAACCCGCGAGGTGACTTTTACCCTTTCCTCCGAGGAAGTTAGGAAAATTGCTGAGCGGGAGCACCGGCGCTTCAGCTACGGGCAGAAGTACATTCGCGGGCTCTATTCGGGCGGGATGCTCTGCGCGGAGGCGATGGTGGTCATGCAAGAGCTGATCGGTGATGTGCGTTCGAACGTTCCCTTGAAGCCCCGCCTGCGGTTGCCCGACCCACACTCAAGCAGGGGGCATGCCTGCGTCGACTTCGAGGCAGCCGAGCTCACCCGAGGGCGGCACCCGGTGGCTGACCAAGGGCCGCGATGCGAGCGGATGTTGAAGGAGGCTCGAAACTGGGAAACTGCTGTAGTTGTGTTAGACGTGGTGCTGGGGCAAGGGGCGCACCCAGACCCCGCGGGGGAGCTGGCGAATGCAATTACTGAGGCCAAAAAGACCGCGGAGCGAGGCGGGGGTTGCCTCAGCGTGGTCGCATCGGTGGTGGGGACCTCAAAGGATCCTCAGAGCCTCGACGCCCAACGTGAAAAATTGGAGCGCGCGGGAGTGGTGGTGATGCCGTCGAACGCCCAAGCGGCTAGGATGGCAACATTAACCGCGACGAAGGAGCGGGTGTGGAAGAATCTCTAGGTGAAAAAATGAGCGATGTCGAAAAATTTGTGAGATTCTACGAAAGCGATTTCGGCAGGAAAGTTTTGAATCAAGAAGCAGATTACTTGTACAACGAGTTGAGGGATCGTAAAAAAATCCTCGACATCGGGTGCGGGATTGGTTCCTTTGAAGAAAGGCTGGCAAAACTAAATATCATTGGCCTCGACAGCTCGGAGGAGATGTTGAAAGAAGCGAGGAAGCGCAGCAATAAAAAATTCGTGCTCGGCAACGCAGAAAATCTCGACTTCTCTAAGGGGTCTTTCGACGGTGCCTTCACGGTGACGACTTTGGAGTTCTTGGAGAACTACAAAAAAGCCGTGAACGAGGTGGTCAAGGTTTTAGAGCCCGGAGGCAAGCTCGTGACCATGATGTTAAACCCGGAATCGGAGTACTTCAAAGCCCACGCGCAGAAAGCTGACTCATACTTCAGAAGAATAAAGCACACAAATCTAAAGGAAATCGAAAGTTACATCTCAAAATTTTTCGCTGCAACCGGTGAGTATTTTTTGGGAATACGGGGCCAAGAGGTCTTCGGTACCCGAGATAAAAATCTGGCGGCCTTGTACGTGGTTAAAGGGGTAAAGGTCTAGCGGTCGGTCACGCTTTCGGTCGTTTAAGTTGTCTCAGTTTTTTTAGCCCTACGACCTTTTTTACTTCTGCTTTTTTCGCCTCGTAAACCGACTGAACGTTCATTCCCTTGAAAGCTTTTTTGACCTCATCCAACTCCTCTGGGGTCAAGGGCCTAACCGGGCTGGACCTGAGGGGGGTATTAATTTGGACCTCATCTGGCTTAATCGTCCTCGCGATTGTCGCAATTTCTTTGGAGAAATTTTTGTTCTCCGGGACGAACATCACCTCTAACGCGAACTTGCCCTTGAACTCCTCCCGGAATTCCTTCATTCCTTCGATGACATCTTTAAAAACGATTTTCTCGTGCGGTCGACTTACCCGCTTGAAGAGCTCCTCGTTCGGGGCGTCCAGCTGCCCGACGATGATATCCGCCCGGGCGAGGTCCCTCCTCACGTCTTCCCTCGTCATCAGAGAGGAATTTGTCAAAACGGCGATAGGTAGGCCTGAGATCTCCCTCGCAACCTTTATCGCCTCACCTAAATTCTGAGCGAGGGTCGGCTCGCCCGTCCCAGAAAAAGTGACGACATCTGCCTCGACTTTTCCCTTGACTTTTTTGAGCTCTCGCGCTACCAGCTCGGTGGGGGCAAAGACCCTGCGCTTAGCCGTCAGCTCCGTGGTTTCCCCAAGCGAACAATATATGCAGTCAAACGAGCACACCTTTCCTTTCTCTTGGCAAATCAGGTCTACACCCAACGACCTTCCTAACCGCCAAGACGAAACAGGACCATAAACTATTTCCACGGGTTCACCATCAGCGCTCTTTTGTCGGGCGCCTCATCAATTTTTTGAAATGATAACGTGAGTAAAGGGCCCCGGCTGGATTGTGAGCCAATACTCGGTCTTTGACGATAAGCGTGGTGGTTGGCGCCTTCGAGTAAACCTGAAACATCACATCGTGCCCCATGCAAAGCCCCACGATGATATTGAGGTCTGTGCCAACCTCGTTGAGGACCATCGCTTGGAGAATTGGATTACACGCATGATCTTTTCTTTTTGGAAGAGAGAATTTTTCCTTCTCAACGCCACCAACTTTACAAACAACCGAATGAACTTCAAACCCGTGCGACTCCAGTACCTCCTGTAGTTTTTTTGCCTCCTCTGAAAGACCTATGCAAAAGGCCATCCCTAATTTATTCCAGCCCATCTCCTCTGCCAGCCGGATGAGTTCTTTCACCCGGGGGTATTTCATGTACCCTTCGACTTCAAGCGAGCTGGATTTTTGGTAGAGTTTCAAGTTGCCCACTTTGCGGTATTCCCTGAATGTAAATTTTTTCAAAGGTTCGCCAACTGGACATGGGATCCCTCTCGAGCACACTTTTCCCACACACGACGCACAATTTACCATGTTTTTTCCCTTTTCGCTGACGTTCTCAAGGGTTATTAAGAACTCATTTGATGATTTAACAGTAGCCTATAAGTGTTAAATGGGGGTGATCGCGATGGAAGAAGGAGAAGCTGTTAGATTGGCAAAGGAACTGGCAGAAACAGCTGAAGAGCTAGGAAAGATATCCCCGAAAGTCGGGGGACAGTTCAACGTATTTCTGCGGCACGCCTTTGAAGAGGGAGCCCTTTCCCCCAAGGTGAAGCGACTGATAGCGCTGGCGGCGGGGATCGTCAGGGGATGCGACTGGTGTATAGCTACCCATGTTAAAAAAGCGATGGAGGCGGGAGCGACGAAGGACGAGATAATCGAGACCTGCTTCGTGGCGATGGTGATGGGCGGTGGCCCTGCGCTTGCGTACACCAAGATGGCAATGGATGCTATAAAAGAATTCGGCGCATGACCACTATCCGATTATTTTCTTGAGCTTCCATTCGATATGGTCCTTTGGCACGGCACCGATTATTCGATCCACGGGTTTTTCGTTCTTAAAGAACAGCAGGGTCGGAATGGCCATCACGTTATACTTCACTGCAATCGCTGGGCTTTCATCGGTGTTCAGCTTTCCAAAGACCACCTTTCCGGCATAATCTTTCGCTAGCTCTTCGATAATGGGTGCAATCATAAAGCAGGGGGCACACCATTCATTCCAAAAATCGATTACCGCCACTCGGTGCTCCTTGATAAAACGGTCAAACGTAGTAGCGGTGACTTGAACTGGCGCGTCGATCGCCATCTCTTCTCTATTTCTCGAAAATCTCTTTTCCAGCTCTTCCATCTTCCTCTTGCGTATTTCATCTAGTTCGTCCACAGACTACCTCCGCCTTCTCCGCCTTTTCCTTATGAACAGAAGGGGAAAAACGATGTCGCTCGCACAGCAAGGAATCCACACCGCCACGAAGAGTATCAGGAAAATGGGCAACAATAACGGGAACCAGTCAGCCGGTGCCCCGAATGTCGTGAAGTAAAATAACGATGCATAAGTGCTCAACAACACGTGCCCTGCGTGAGGAAACCTCGTCTGGGACCACAACAGTCCGATTGCGATGCCGGCGAGCGCTGAGGGGGTTATGAGCCACGGGTGTTCGATAAAACATACGTGAAGGGTTATGGGAAACCCGAGCAGCACCCCTCCAAGGTAGGGAAAAACTATGTCGCTCACCGAGCATGTTGCGACCGAACCGATGAAACCGATCCCCACCGCTGCCCCGACACCGCCGCCGTACCGCCTGTACATTGCAGTGGTTACGAGCGCGCTTAACACGATGTGAGCAGGGTGCAGTGTGTGAAAAATTGTGTTGGAAGTTTCGGTAGAAAGCCGGATAAGAATTATGACACCCATAAGGATTATCCCGGTAAGGGCCCCAAGGGCTGTGAATGGGGTGTGCCTCTTGAGCTCGTAAGCGATTCGTTTTAGTAAACCCAACCTATTCTCCCTCTATTTGTTTTTCTTGCATTTCGAATCGCTGAAGATGGTCTTCTCGCACGGGCAGATCTCTGGATGCCCGTAGGCCCGGCAAATGGCGTTGATGAGATCCCTTGAAGCGTAGTAATCCAGCTTAGAAGCCTCCTTGCAGGCATTTCGAGCATCGTAGTTTAGGATATCCATAAAGAGGACCTCCAAGATCCTGTGCTTTCTCAGCAGTTTCCGGGCTTCTGTGGTGCCTCCTTTCGTCAGCTCGACGCCGTGGTAACGCCTGTGCCGGAGAAGGTTTTTCTCGGAAAGATTTTGAATTACTTCGGTCACCGTGGCTGGCCGAACTCCAAGAGATTTTGCCACGGTTGTAGTCCTGACCTTGGCGGACTCCTCACACTGCTTTCTGTATATCAACTTTAGATATCTCGCTTCATTCTCAGTTACGCTTAGTTCGGTACCCATAACGCATCTGCCCTTTGAATTTTAGGGTTTCCCTAAATTTAAGGGTTGGGGTTCTTTTTAGTCCAAAGAGGCGGCAGTGGCCAAAAGGTTAAAGATGAAGAAAGATTTAGAATTCAACCTAGAAGAAACCAAGGAGAATAAAATGAACCTTCTACCGAGATATTTATTTCTCACCCATGGAGTCGGGCACGATCGGGAAAAATTGAAGTCATTCGAATACGCTTTGGAAAATGCGGGGGTCGCGAGGTTCAACTTAGTATCGGTTTCGAGCATAATCCCTCCAGGGTGTAAAATGATACCACGGGAAAAAGGTTTGAGTCACCTGCGCGATGGGCAAATTATTTTCGGCGTTTTCGCAAAATGCAGCAGCAACGAGCGGAGGAGGCTAATATCCGCAAGCATAGGTTGTGCTCTTCCAGCAGATGCGAACACTTACGGGTATATCAGCGAGCACGATGCCTACGGGCAAACGGCGGAAGAAGCTGGCGATTATGCTGAAGACTTGGCGGCTTCTATGCTCGCGGGCGCCTTGGGCTTACCTTTCGACCCGGACAAGAGCTGGAACGAGAGAAAACAGATATGGAAGATATCTCGGAAGATCGTGAGGACCACAAACATGACTCAGACTGCCTTGACAAAGGAGAGAATGTGGTCAACGGTCTTCGCCGCAGCGATTTTTGTACTATAGCGCGAGGTATGTGCCTTTTTAATCTTTTTTCATGACGTACTTTTCCACGAGTTCTTTGAATCCTCTAAACGCCTTCCCCTCAGCCACAGCTTCCAGCACCTCAGAACCCTTTGCACGAACACCCGCCACGAGGTTTACGCCTCGTTCGAAAAGCGGCTCTGGCAGCATGCCGGCTGTTGGCCCAGCAACAGCCACAAACTTGGCTTTCTTAGACAGCTCGAGCAATCTATCAATTGTTCCATTAACCAAACTCGCCCCGCTTATGACCACGACATCTGCTTTAGGCAATATCGATTCAACAAAAGTGTCAGGCAAAGCATCGCCTCTAAGCTGGGGGTCGCGCTCAAACACGTGTACTTCACGAGCTTTTGCCCTCAGCTTCCCAACGAGCGGTCTTATGTAGCCAACCACTGCAACGCTGTCATCCTCCTCTACTTCGATCGCATCTGAAACGTCTACCCCAAACTGCCGCTCTCGACCCCCTATATCCATCACGCATTGGGAGAGGGCGTTCAACATTGCAACGCCGACAGCCCTTTCAATCATGTTGAGCGATTTCGCTAGTTGGGCCGTCTCCAGAGCTTTGACGCCATGGAAATGTCGTTTGGGGCCCCCAACTGGATGCCCAATATCCTCCATTGGGGTGTGACAGAGCCCGACATAACCATTTTCGATCATGGCGGCGGTGTAACAGATACCTACGCATACTCTCGAGAGTTTCAGGTTCTCTAGGTGAGCCCTTTGTTTTGTGATAAGATCCAACAACTCGTCAACAATCAAGCTCGTGCCCCCTGTTGTTTTAAAAATTCCTCCACTTTATCCACAACTCGCATGAAGGCCTTGGCCGCAGGAGTTTCGGCATGCTCGATGATGAAGGGTGTCCCTCTGTCTGAATCCTCGCATATCTTTGAATCGATTGGAATCCTGTCGAGGAACGGTACTCCAAGTTCTCCCGCTATTTTTTGACCTCCTCCGCTTCCAAAAATATCAACTTCCGCCCCACATTTTGGACAGACAAATCCGCTCATGTTTTCAACGATACCTAGCACAGGCACGTGCAACTCTTTTGTAAATCCGACGGCCCTCTTGACGACGATTTGGGAAACCTCAGAAGGAGCAGTCACGATGATAACGCCGTCGATGCCGGGCAACAACTGCATCAAGCTAAGGGGTTCATCGCCAGTGCCTGGAGGTACATCTACAAGCAGAAAATCTAGGTTGCCCCATGCTACATCCGCAAGAAACTGCCTGATCGCGCCCACCTTCATGGGGCCGCGCCAGATGACTGGAGTTTCATCGCTCGAAAGGAGGAAATCCATGGAGATGACCTTGGTGTCGAACGGTCCTTTGGCCGGGAATATACCTGGGTCTTCGAGCCGCCCTGTGGTCAACCCCTGTCCCCTGATGCCGAGTATTTTGGGGATGCTTGGGCCGTGAATGTCAATATCTAAAACACCCACCTTGTGACCCTTACGTGCCAATGCGATGGCTAAATTAGCGGTGATGGTACTCTTGCCGACTCCGCCCTTTCCGCTTAGTATCACCAGTTTATGTTTGATTTTGGCCATCCGTATTTTGATGCGCTTCTCCTGCTCCTGTATTTCCTTCATCCTTCCTTCCACTTGCTTCACTCCCATTTAAAATTCCTTTTCGGCGATTGTGCAATAAGTATTTGTCTATCTGATTTAATGAGGCTACACGTATTATAGTACTCTTCGCCCCAGTTGTCGAACTCGCTGATAAGGCTGTTGGAGCCCTACATTTTGCTGAGCTCTTCAAGCCTCTTCTTGATCTGATCTAATTGCTGCTGAAGCGCTGTCGCCTGACCCTCAAGCATTTGTCTTTCTTGTTCCTTCGGAATTTGAGGGATCTCCACGCCTGTTGGATAAGGTGATGGTGCATATGGCGATGGGTAGGTCATGCTCGGCATTGCTGTGGCCGGTGGTGCATACGTGCTGTAGGGTGGCGCGTAGTACGGTGTATAGGTTGTCCCTGGTGCAGCTGTTGGAGCTGACGTTGCATACGTGCCATATTGGCCATAAGGCGATGTGTAGTCTGGCGAATAAGGCATCCCTGGCGTGCCATATTGGCCATAAGGCGATGTGTAGTCTGGCGAATAAGGCATCCCTGGCGTGCCATATTGGCCATACGACGTGTAGGGCACCCCCGGTGCTCCCGTAAAAGGTGTCGTGGGGCCGTACATTCCAGTCCACCACCACCTCGGAAGCCATGGGAACCGCGCGCAGACGTAGGGGTTGCCCCCCCATCCGAATCCTCTACCAAATCCTCTACCAAATCCTCTTCCCCAGCCGAACGGCATTCATTTCACCTCCCTTTTGAGTTCTTCAATCCTTCTTTTGATTTGTTCTAGTTGTTGATCAAACATTCTTGCCTGACCCTCCAACACCTGA